>CALDYR010000008.1 GCA_937944405.1 uncultured Pirellulaceae bacterium | reverse complement strand
ATGCTGAACACAGGTTGACATTCTGACAACCTGAAATGCAAGTGACTCAGGTTGGGGGAGCGGGGGCCTTGCGCTCATGAAGTCAACAAATTCTAAAGCAACAACAGCCCCATGAAATATCCGGGATAGGTGCAGATGCTTGAGTGCCAACAAGGGAACCAGGAAAGCTTGTTTGAAGAGGGTGATTTCGCAACCGACTTGGCAATCGCTAGGTGAGCAATTCCGATGGCGTCGGGGGGGGAACGATTGAGATCGGCCCAGCAACACGCCCCATCCCGTTGTTTTTTTCACGCTAGATTGAGATAGGGCTGTCACTCCAAAATTTGCAAAGAACCGTTAAGACCGTTATTTCTTTCAGCCGCCCATTCGGAAATTTACAACTTGTCTCTGAAACGCAGTCCTTCGTGACCTACTGTTTTCCTGACTGAACCAGCCGGTAAAAATCGAACAAAACGATTGTGATTGGATCTGTTTGTCAAAGTCTTTGACAAGGGAAGAGTTCGACACCCAAATCCCATTCCAAACGGTACAAGAGAAAACCATCTTTCTTATCTTTTTAGAGTGCAAAACAAAATGAAACTATTTCGAAGATTCAATTTATATTTCCCAATGTTTGCGATCGGAGCGTTTCTGGTCGCGGATATTGCCGTGGCACAGGAAACGCCCAATGTTGTGATCTTTTATGCAGATGACGTTGGTATTGGTGATATTACAGCCTACCAAGGCCGCGGCGGCAGCACGACGCTGAGCAACACTCCCAACGTCGACGCCTTGGCAAACGAGGGAATGGTCTTCACAGACGCCCATAGTGCTGCCGGCTTATGTGCTCCGTCACGGTACAGCCTTTTAACAGGTAATCTTCCGGCGCGCGGACGCTTTCATGCTGGGCAGTTTCAAGCCCAAGGCGAATTCCAAATTCTTCCCGGCCAGAGAACGATTGCTAATCTTCTTAAAGATGCCAACTATCGCACTGGCTTCGTTGGTAAGGTTCACTTAGGTGGTGGATTTCAAGATTCCGAGGGAAACCCTTACGAAGCTCGTAATTTTCGAACTGCCAGTGAACGCAACCCGGGGTTTAAATTTGTCGACTGGATGAGAGGATTTCGAACCAGTGTCAACGACATTGGTTTTGATTACTCGTTTGTCTCCCACGACGGTATCCAGTCAACTCCTTACATCTATTTTGAAAACAACCGCCCCATTGACCGGCTGCGTTTCGACGCTGGCGCTTGGGAATGGCAGCCCGCGACCGCAAATCGGGCTGTCGTTTTCGACGATGATTACATCGCCAATCTCTTACTTGGGGGCGAAATTGAGGAACCGGATACCGGAAGAAACAATATCGTTGGATGGCCCTATTGGGACTCTTCGAAAACAGGCGAAGTCTACACGCAAGCAGCTTTAAATTTCATCCGAAACCACCAACGCAATACACCTCGCCAGCCGTTCTATCTTCAATTTTCATCACAAGCGGTGCATATCCCTCATACACCAGACGAGCGATTCTTCGGACGTCGTGTCGCCGGGGTCGAAGAAACACCACACTTGGACATGGTTCGGGAAATGGACCTGCAAGTAGGAGCAATTGTCAGAGAACTTAGAAACAGAAATTTGCTCGACAATACGATCTTTGTTTTCACCAGTGACAACGGCGGCCTTCGTTTTAGCGCCCAAACGGGACACAGTACATCGGGTATCTACAACGGCCACAAAGGAAACATTCTTGAGGGTGGGCACAGCGTCCCATTTATCGTCCGTTGGACCGAGTCAAATGGCCGTGACGTGACGCCGCGCGGATCTCAGTGCAACCTCCCCGTTTCCCAAATGGACCTTTTCTCGACTTTTGCTGATCTTTTAGAGTCGCCTCAAGGTCCAGACCAAGGTCTAGATTCAACTAGCATACTGCCCTACTTCTTTGGAGATTTTGCCACCGAGCTACGACAAAGTTTGATCGTCGCTACCCGTTCGAGTTATGCAATTCGTTTTAGAAACGGGGTCAAAGCGATCGGGGATGTGAACGGCCCGACCAACGTCGAAAGCGCAGCCGGTGGTCCATTGACAAATCTGGTAACACCAAGCCGGTTAACTGCCGTCTATAATCTCCAAACGGATGTAACCGAAACGACTAACATCCTCAGTCAATTCTCCAACCGACGGCAAGAGCGGATTCTCGACTTCCTCCGAAGACGAATAGAGCCTCGTAACGGGTTTCCCAGTGGGCGTTCGACTCGACCGCAAGACGTTGACGGGGATGGCTTGTTTGATTACTGGGAGAGACGTGGATCGGGATCACTTTCTGATTTCGACGCAGGAATTTTTCAGTCCGATAGGGACAGCGATGGCGATGGACTCACAGACGCCGAAGAATACTTTTTGCGGTCCGACGCCACCACTCCTAATTAGGGTCTAAATCGAGCGGCGGTTGCGTTTTGCCGGCCTTTTTCTGCAAAGACTATTCAACCGCCGTAAAAAACAATGACTCCACTGCCCGCGTGAGTTGTCTGCCTTTGAAAAGGAGACGCTCATGCGGGTTTTTTGGTTTTACCCAGCCAGAGTTAGGCAAACCCAAATCAAGTATCTCTAGCCCGGATATTTCATTGGCTGATTGGTAGCCACCTATAAGAAAAGCCTTTTTGCTCTGTAAAACGTTGGTTCTAACACCTTAACGACCCACAAAAGCAAGAGGCTTTATCTGACAGAGTGTACCGGCAAATCGATGTTTTTTTCAAGCACCGGTCGCCGCGAAGTTGTGGCCGATTTTCTCGGTGGCCGTCTTACCAGCGATGCCGGTGTCCTGCTGCTGCGGGAAATCGATCAAAAGATTGGCTTGCTCGCGGCAATCAACGAGGCGATTCCTGCCCCGCGTGATCCGCGCGTGACGGTCCACCGCCAACGCATCATGCTCACTGAGCGCATCTTCTCGCTCGCACTGGGCTACGAAGATCTCAACCACCATCAGACGATGCGCACCGATGCGGCTTTGCAGATCGCTTCTGGTGTTTCTCCAGTTGAAGATGAACCGATGGACTCGCCTTCGACGCGATGTCGGCTGAATCTCATGCTCGTCACACAGTTCGAACACTGTGATTTTATCAACGAGGTGGCGTTGCTGATTTCAACCTTTTGCGACAGGCAGAAGTCGTGACGCTGAGGCGTCCCCCCAAGCTGTTTTGGCTGCCGTAGTCGGTTTGGATTCATCTGCTAAAGAGATCAGTTAAAACAAAAACAAAGGCTGGAGAGCCAGATTGCTCTACAGCCTCTGAATTTACATTTTTGACTCAAAACCAGTCCGAGTACCATTGGCAAGTTGCGCCCCGGCATTATCGGGAAAGGAGCTTTGAAACAACAATGCCCAAAAAGATCCTGCGGTGTTCAGGGTTAGGGGCCTGAACGCCGCGTTGGATAACCAACATTGGTGAAATAAGTTGTCTCAATGTTGTTGACACCTTTCCGAAATCCTCTCACCGGTGGCATCAGAATTACAATCTTTAACACTAATTTGGTGTCGTAGCGTCAGATCGTAGGAAGTACTCTTGGGCGTCGGTTAAGCCGTCACCATCTCGGTCGCTGTTTGACGTAAAAATACTTTCGTCAAAATCTTCGATGCTCCCCGATCCTCTTCTTTCCCAATAATCAAACAATCCGTCTTGGTCACGGTCTTGAGCTCGTGTTGAGCGCCCGATAGGGCTGTTTGGACGAGGTAGAATACGTCGATGGAGCAAATCCAGTAACAATTGTTGCCTCTCGGCAGAAGTACTTGTTATAAGGTCATCCGTCTCCGAAATATCGTTTTGCAAGTTAAAAATCATGCTTAGTTCATCCGGCACGACCAAATTCGCTGCTTCCCCCCCATTGAGACTCTCTGAACTGCTCGGGCGGCGTACGCTTCCGATAACTTTGATCCCTGATCGAACGACTCGTAAGGCGTAGGAATCCTGAGCGGACACAATTAAGTTACGCCGAAGCGTAGTGGCGAAGTCCCCAAAAAGGTACGGAAGAATACTAACTGAGTCTAAACCTTGGTCTCGTCCCTGGGGTGCATCTAACAAATCAGCAATAGTCGCAAAAAGATCCATTTGTGAGACTGCTTCTTCGCATCGAGAATTCGGTGGTACGATTTCACTGCCGTCAGCACCAAACCATCGTGCAATAAACGGTACGCGGTGACCGCCTTCGTGAATACTGCCTTTGCGACTTCGATAAATACCGGACGTCTGGTGTCCGACAGGGCGGCTAAATCGCAATCCCCCATTGTCGCTGGTAAAGATAAACAACGTGTTGTTCAACATTCCAGTACTTCGGAGTTCCTCGATGATCACTCCGACTTGAAGGTCCATTTCGCGGACCATGTCCAGATGCGATGTCTCCTCAACTCCTGCAACAGGCTGACCGAAGAAATCATCGGTCGGAGTGTGCGGAAGATGCACCGCCTGAGAAGCAAATTGAAGGTAGAACGGAGCACCACCGCCCGATCTTCGATGGCGTCGGAGAAACTTGAGCGCCGCTTGGGTGTAGACTTCGCCTGTTTTTGTAGAATCCCAATAAGGCCATCCAACAATGTTGTTGCGACCGGTATCGATGTCTTGGATCTCACCGCCTAACAAGTCGTTATCGACGTAATCTTGGTCGAAAACAACCGCTCGATTTGTCGTCGCACGGCCCCATCGCCAACGTCCGTTGGCAAACCGCAGGTTGTCGATGGCATGATTGTTTTCAAAATAGATGTACGGGGTTGATTGGATGCCATCATGCGAGATAAACGAATAATTAAAACCAATATCGTTTACACTCTTTTGAAACCCGCGCGTCCAATCAACGAATTGAAGCCCCGGATTGGGTTCTTGGATCGAGCGAAAGTTCCCCGCAACATAAGGGTTGCCATCAGCGTCTTGATATCCACCCCCAAGGTGGACTTTGCCGACATACCCCGTGTTATACCCAGAATCCTGGAGCATGTTAGCGATCGTTTTTTGGTTGGGGCGTACTTGAAACTGTCCTCCGGCGCTAAATTGCCCCGCAAAAAACTGTCCACGCGCTGGTAGATTCCCCGTAAGCAGGCTGTACCGCGAGGGAGCACACAACCCCGCCGCACTGTGAGCGTCGGTAAAAAGCATTCCATCGCGCGCTAGCGCGTCGACGTTGGGCGTATCGCTAAGCGTTGTTGTTCCACCTGCGTTAAGATAAGCAGTAATGTCGCCGATCCCAACATCGTCCGCGTAGAATACCACAATGTTGGGTTCGGTCTGTGCTTCCGCAACAGACAGATTTCCACATAGCAAGAGAATTAAAACTGAAAAGGACCACAAGCTGTGGTTTGCTCGAAAAGGAATCACACTTTACTCCATAGTTGAGTTAGTAAACCGATGTAAATTAAACTGTAAGTCGTCGTGGTATTCCATTGACGCAGGTTCGGTTAGATGACGCTGGCAGATATTATATACACACGAACCTAAAGGATGCTCATCGAGCAATGAAATGGAAGTGTCAGTTGGTCAAATCAGAGAAAATTCACATAAAAAAGAGGTAGAACCGCCACGCGCCTCCGTTCTCCCGCAACCGCCATTAATTAGTCCACCGAATGCGATGCCATCGACGGGCTACGGCTGCCGTGAACGAACCTAACCAGATTCAATGCGCTGTTTCTCAATCGTTTTTTCAGTCACCTTTTTAACCAGTTTTGCACTCCCGCAGACGGCAAGCAGCCAGCAGTTGTAGATGTTGATGATCTGTTAAGGTCGTAATACGTTTAGTTTTTCTGTCTTTTTTGAGCGTGTTGATCTCTCACGACCGAACTTCATCAATAGCCCGTGGCCCCCCTCCGGTCAATCGCAGTGCGTTTCGGCCTCTGATTATGCAGTGCAACGTCCACGGTGTGGCAATTTGGGCGACATTTGGGGAAAACTGTTGAGAATTGGTCGTTTTTTGCCCTTAGGGGCCAAAATTCTCTTATTGCGGAAAACCAAAGTGACGTTAAGATTACGGACTAAATAATTGGGATAAGAAGTGAGTTAGGCGCCGTTCCATTGACAAATGCGGTTCCCTGCGCTGATCATTTGGCAACCGTGGCGAAGTCGCGACGTTTGCACTCTTCTGTTTGTATCATGCCCCCTGAGCCGACCTGTTTGAAAGCAAACATGGAAACGTGCTTGTCGGTGTTGGGTAACAATCCCGTTATTCCGTTCATTAACTCATGGTTTTTGTAATCGTTTTTTACCCCCCTTTTTGTACACCCATTAGAGAATAGGAAAGGGCTTTTTCAGTACCAAGACTCCGGTCCAACGGTAGTCCCATCGCTTAGAGCCCCAAATTTATGGCAATCACTAAAGAGAAAAAAGAAGAAATCGTCAGTCAGTTTAAAAAGAACGACTCCGACACCGGTTCACCCGAAGTGCAGATCGCGATTTTGACAACACGCATCAATCACCTCACTGAACACATGCGTTCCAATAAGAAGGACTATTCGACACGTCGCGGATTGTTGGGCATGGTTTCACGTCGACGTCGATTGTTGGATTACCTGCGTAAGGTCAATCCTGATCGTTACCTTGATATCATCGAGAAGTTGGGAATCCGTAAATAAGCCAAGGTTGCCATGGCAGGCAGTATGCCTGCTGAGTGGTGTTTCCTGGTGACCAACGGTCTGCCGTGTGACACTTCCGTTTTTTGCAGTCACTCTTTGCTTGTTGTTGGTTCTCCGATCATGACGAACGATCTTTACTCAAATCTTGCTCGCGTTGCCAGTGCTCAGCATTACGGCGTCAAACTTGTCGCGCGAACGATATTTGCCACTCAGTGGTTTACGTCATTTTGAAATTTTAAGATCCGACGAACGTTCGTCGGATTTTTTTATGGCTGTCATGTATAGAGACGACGGCTGTTGTTGTTGAGACGGGCGAAGAGATCGCCCCTTAGTTAGATGCTGTTGCGATCCAGCGCCGTTTGGATGCTGAATGATTTTTAGATTCGCTTTGATTTTTTCCATGGGGCTATGTTTCCCTAGGAATGAAACGAACCGTCGCAACAGCCACCCAATGTAGTTTTTGTAGGAAGATAATTGTGAAAGAAGTAAAAGTAGAAAAGAAAATTGGCGATTCGGTCCTGTCGATGGAGACAGGCGTTTTGGCCAAACAAGCCGCCGGTGCGGTGTTGGTTAAGTACAACGACACAACCGTGTTGTGTACCTGCGCGACGGGGAAACCTCGCCCAGGACTCGATTTTTTCCCGCTGATGTGTGACTATCGCGAACGTACAATCGCGGCCGGTAAATTTCCTGGCGGATTCATCAAACGCGAAGGACGCCCTACCACCAAAGAAACGTTAACCTCGCGGTTGATCGATCGCCCGATTCGTCCAATGTTCGCCGAAGGGTTTATGGACGAAGTCCAGTGCCAATCATTTGTTCTGTCCAGTGACAAACAAACCGACGGTGACGTGCTGGCGATGAACGGCGTGGCAACGGCTTGCTTTATATCGCCACTGCCGTTCGAGGATCCAGTCGCTTCGACACGTGTCGGTCGGGTTGACGGTAAATTCATTGCGTTTCCAACCCACGAACAGTTGGAAGAAAGCGATATGGACATCATTATCTCAGGAACCGAGTCTGCGGTCACGATGATCGAAGGTTTCGCCCGTGAGGTTCCCGAAGCCGATATGCTTGAAGCGATCGAGTTTGCCCATGGCATCTGCAAAGAAGTCATTGGGTTGATGAAAGAACTGGCTGAGAAGTTTCCCGTTGAAAAGACTCCTTACACACCGCCTGCGGATAACGGTTTGTTGGGCCAGTTGAAAGAGCGTTACTGGGATGATTTTAAATCGGCAATCACGACCGGTTTGAAAAAAGACCGTGCGGTCGCTAAAACGGAGATCAAGGATCGGATTACTGCTGATTTGATACCTGATCCAAATGCCGAAGGCGCTGTATGCTCCAAAAGCTTGGGCACTGCGATTCACGACCTAGAAGAAGCCATTATCCGCGATTCGATCCTCAACGGTGTCCGCACCGACGGTCGTGGCGGCAAAGCCCTTCGGGACATTGTATGTCAAGTGAACCTGCTGCCGCGTGTTCACGGGTCAGCATTGTTCCAACGTGGCGAAACTCAAGCGCTGATTACCGTTACCTTGGGAACCGGTCGCGACGAACAGCGTGTCGATGGGTTGATGGACGAATACAGCAAAAAATTCATGCTGGATTACAACTTCCCATCCTTCAGTGTGGGCGAATGCCGTCCCATCCGTGGACCGGGCCGACGAGAGATCGGACACGGTGCGTTGGCCGAACGTTCGATCAATCCAATTTTGCCATCCCCCGAAGATTTCCCGTACACGATTAGGATCGTGTCCGACATTCTTGAATCTAACGGCTCCTCTTCGATGGCGACCGTTTGCGGAACGACCCTTGGCCTGATGGCGGCGGGCGTGAAGATCAAAAATCCTGTCGCCGGTATTTCTGTCGGCATGGTCAAAGAAGGTGACAAGTACCAGCTGTTGACCGATATCCTTGGCAGTGAAGATCATTTCGGGGATATGGACTTCAAAGTCGCCGGTACGCAAATCGGTATCACGGGAATCCAATTGGATCTTAAGATTCGCGGCATCGAGAACAACATCATCAAAGATGCGTTGGCACAATCGCGCGAGGCGCGAATGGAAATCTTGCGTACGATGCTGACCGCGATTCCCCGTCCATCGAGCGATCTTTCGCCGCATGCTCCGCGTTTGTTGGTCACGCAGATCCCACCGGATAAGATCGGCATGTTGATCGGCCCTGGCGGAAAGAACATCCGGGCGATCCAGGAAGAGACTTCGACCGTGATCGAGGTCGGCGAAGACGGTCGCGTAACAGTCGCCGGTACCGAAGGTGAACTCGCGAAGATCGCGTTGCAGCGCGTCGAAGCCTGCACCGCGACAGTTCAGGTTGGCAAAATTTACGATGGCGTCGTCAGCAGCACGAAGGACTTCGGCGCGTTTGTCGAAATCCTGCCGGGGCGTGATGGCCTGTGTCACATCAGCGAACTTTCGACCGGTTACATCAATGATGTGAATACCGTTTGCCAGATCGGCGACGAAATGAAAGTCCTTGTGTTGGATGTCGATGACAACGACCGAGTGAAACTGAGTCGTCGCCAGGCACTTGAGCAGTTGGGGATCGAAGATGAGTTCGCCGATTTAGAAGCCGACAGTGACGGCGGCGATTCAGATTCATCTGATGGCGGCGACCGTTCTGAACGTCCTTCGCGTGGAGGCGGCGGTGGTCGCGGACGCAGTGGCGGCGGTGGTGGACGCGGTCGTAGCGGAGGTGGCGGAAGAAGTCGCAGCGGCGGTGGTGGCGGTCGCGACCGTGGCTCACGGCGGTAGGTTTACCTGCGACAACTATTAGATAAAATAACGCTCGGGTTTTATCGGCCCGAGCGTTTTTTTGTTTGCCGTGGCCGGCGGTTGTGGCCGCAATTCGGTGGGTAGATGATCTCCATTGGCGCACTGAGGTTAACCACTGATGCATGATACAGACGATATCGATGAACTTCGTAAGCGATACAGTGAACTGGCGGCGTTGGCCGGTTCGCTGGCGCATGAGGTGAAGAATCCGTTGTCGGTGATACGCATGAACATGGAGTTGCTAAAAGAAGATCTCGATGAGGTCGGATCGGTTCAGGCCCGCCGAGCGAGCGAACGGGTCCAGACGGTCAATCGGCAGTGTGTGCGGCTGGAAACAATGCTCAATGATTTCCTCCGGTTCACGCGTTTCAGCACGATGGAATTCACCGCCGGAAGCCTCAATGATCAAATCCGACAAGTATTGGATTTTTTTCAATCTCAGGCGACACAACAAGGCATTGAAGTCAAAAGTTATTTAGAAGCAGACCTTCCCAGTATTAAGCTTGACCCGCAAACGTTGCAAGCGGCGATGGTTAACCTGGTGAAAAATGCGATCGAAGCGATGCCCAATGGCGGTCAGTTGGTGGCCCGGACGCGTATCACACGCAATGGCGTGGCATTGGATTTGATCGATACCGGATGCGGCATGGAAGGTGAAACGTTGCTACGTATGTTCGAAGAATTTTACACCAGCAAAGACGCCGGCACAGGGCTTGGATTACCGACCGCGAAGAAAATCATCGAAGGCCATGGTGGGCGCATCAACGTACAAAGCGACAGCGGCCAAGGAACTCAATTTACGATCGAATTTCCCACGCCCAAAAGAATTTAAACCATGTCGGTTGAACCATTGTCTAACCCCCTCTGCCCATCGTGAAGCTTATCAGAAACCTGAGAGAATTCCCGGAATCCCTGCGCGGGGGCGCCATCACGATCGGAAACTTCGACGGGGTCCATCGTGGCCACGCAACGATTATCGATCGGCTCAAACGTCACGCACATGAAGTGGGCGGGGCCGCAATCGTATTCACCTTCGATCCGCACCCGGTGAGAGTTCTGCGTCCCCAAGAGGCTCCTGCCCCGCTGACTTGGACCGACCGCAAAGCCGACTTATTGGCCGAACTTGGAGTTGATGTGGTTGTGGCGTATCCCACGGATATGGACTTGTTATCGTTAGGGCATCAGGAGTTCTTTTCAAAGATCGTGCAGGAGAAGTTGGGAGCCAAGGCAATGGTTGAAGGTCCGAATTTCTTTTTTGGAAAAAACCGAAGCGGGGACGTGCACGTGCTGAGGCAACTTTGCGATTCTAACGGCATCGCTTTGGAAGTCGTCACGCCGATTCAGGATGATGCGGCGTTGATTTCCAGTAGTCGTATCCGTAATTTGATTGCCGCTGGCGATGTTGGGGCGGCGGCCACGATGTTAACCCACCCCTACCGTATTCGGGGCATGGTCACCCATGGCGCCGCCCGGGGAGGAAAAATTGGATTTCCCACGGCTAATTTAGACGCGATTGACACCTTGATCCCTGCTGCGGGAGTATATGCCGGTAGAACTTACGTCGACCGGAGGAGCCATTGGTCTGCGATTCACATTGGTCCCAACCCGACTTTTGGGGAAAACGCGCTGAAAGTCGAATCGCATATCTTGGATTTTGCACGTTCTGTGTACGGGAGTGTTGTCGAGGTTGATTTTATTAGCCGACTGAGGGATATTCTTTGTTTTGGATCGCAGGAACAGTTGATTCAACAGCTCAAAACCGACATCGGTTGTGCGCGGAAGATCGCTTCGGCGTGGCCCGCGCTGTGATCCACCATTAGTCGCGCAGCCCCACGTATAATTTCCGTGGCAAATCCTATCACGAACCTTGTCAGCTTCGGGTATCGGATTTTTTCCGCCTATTACTCTTTCAGAACAATAAAGATCATGCAAGTTGACTGGCCTCGATTTCGAGAAGTAATCAAAGACGCTCAAAACATAATTCTCACCAGCCACATTCGCCCGGACTGTGATGCCTTGGGGAGTTGCCTTGGGATGGCGAAAATTTTAGAAGCGCTTGGAAAGCAGGTTCGTATCGTCTGCGGCCAAGAGGTTCCGCCCAATCTGAAGTTCATCGATCCGACCAATCGCATCATGTGCATCAATAAAGACATCACCGCCGAAGAACTGGCTGATGCTGATTTGCATATGATCCTTGATACCAGTGCGTGGATCCAGCTGGGGGACATGGCGGACGTGATCAGGAATTCAACTTATAAGAAGATCATTTTCGATCATCATTTAGGTGAAGACGATATTGATGCTGAACTGTTTAAAAATACGAATGCTGAAGCGGTGGGACGCATGGCGGTCAACGCTGCTGCGGAGTTGGGGGTTGAATTGACCGCTGAAATTGCGACGCCGCTGTTTGCGGCGTTGGCCACCGATACGGGGTGGTTTCGTTTCGCTTCGGTGAAAGAAGAAACTTATTTGGCGGCCGCGAAAATGGTTAATGCCGGGGCGCTGCCGTCAAAAATTTACGGCCAGCTTTACGAACACGAAACGGTGGGCCGAGTGCGGTTACGCGGAACCGTGTTGGCGCGGATTGAAACTGAGCTTCAAGGACGGCTGGCACACACGTTTATCCTTCCTGATGATTATGAGAAAACGGGTGCCCAGCCCACCGACACCGAGGACCTGATCAATCTGGCGCTTGAAATCGATGGCACGGTTTTCGCCGTGATCTTCGTGGGTCTGGTTGACGGCGGTTATAAAATAAGTTTCCGCAGTCGTTGTGAGTCAGGAGCCAATGAAGTGGCGACAGAATTTGGCGGCGGCGGTCACAAAGCGGCTGCGGGAGCCTTCATCGCCAATGACGATTTTGAAGCAGTTCAGAAGCAAATTCTAACTCACGTCCGTACGGTACTGTCGAAGGAATTTAGCAAATCCCAATCTCCACCCAAAGGCTGAGGCATTTAGTTTTCACAGGCGGTCGCCCGATTGGAAAGTTTATATGATTTGCCCTCCGTTTTTAGAAGAATGTTTTTCGTTCTTAAGTTATGCAGATTGCCATTTGCTGTGAAAATTTAAAAAAGACGTATCCAGGCAAACCGCCTGTCGAAGCGGTGCGTGGAATTTCGTTTTCGGTTAACGCCGGTGAATGTTATGGTGTGCTGGGGCCCAACGGGGCCGGCAAAACCACGACTATCGAGATTCTCGAAGGATTGTTAGACGCAACTTCGGGATCGGCTGAAGTGCTGGGGATGAATTGGGGAACCTCGGCCAATGCGATTCGCCAGCGAATCGGCGTCAGCCTGCAAGAGACTCAATTAAGCGAACGTTTGACGGTGAGAGAAACGTTGAAGCTGTTTCGCAGTTTCTACTCCGATGGTATTTCGGCGGAGCAGGCGGTGGAGCGCGTCTCCTTGACCGCCAAAAGAGATGTCTGGGTAAAAAATCTCTCCGGTGGACAAAAACAGCGTTTGGCGGTTGCCACGGCGTTGGTCGGGAATCCTGATTTGATCTTTCTGGATGAACCAACGACCGGGTTGGACCCTTCCAGTCGCCGCGAACTGTGGGAGATCATCGAATCATTTACCGATTCAGGAAAAACGGTGATGCTGACAACGCATTATATGGAAGAAGCAGAACGCCTTTGTGACCGCGTCGCAATTTTTGACAATGGAGAAATCATCACCGAAGGCACGCCGAGTGCTTTGATTCAATCTTTGGGAGCCGAACATGTCATTGAATTTGCAACTGACCGTCGGCTTGAGGGAGGCGACTTAGAACTCCTTCGGCAGATCGAAACCGTCGATCAAGTCGAAATGTTCGAAGACCAGTACCGTATTTCATTAGGCCACCCCCATCAAGTTCTTCCGCAATTGATCGACCATTTATCGGACAAACACATCGCCATGACGAACTTGGCAACCCGCAGCGCGACGCTTGAAGATGTGTTTGTGGCAAAAACGGGAAAACAGTTAAGCTCCGATTAGTCCAAGGACCGCTATGCTCGTGGATTGTTATCGGGTAGAGGCTTCCCATCAACTGAGACTTGTTCATGCACCCCATCCCCACCATCACGATCACGCGTTTGAAGGAATTTGTGCGCCGGCCCGAAGCCGTGTTCTGGGTTTACTTTTTTCCGGTATTGATGATCGTCGTTTTAGGGGTTGCGTTTCGCAATCAAACCCAAGAAACATTTGATATCGATGTGATCAAAAACGACCGCGCTTCGGTTGCCGTAAGGCAGTTAGAAGGACAGCCGCAAATCGCGGCTCATTTGGTCGATGCAGCGGAAAGTTCTTTACGGCTGCGTGCGGGTAGGTCCGTGTTGGCGGTGACCGTGATTGTCGATCGCGGGCAGGAAGGGTTTGCGTATCGATTCGACGCAAAACGCCCCGGGGCGCTGGCGGCAAAGAATATCGTTGATGATATTCTGCAGGCTGCCAACGGGCGCGTTGATGCGTTCACCGCCGAAGAAACTCAGTTTGATGAACCTGGCGGAACCTATGTCGATTTCTTGGTGCCGGGGTTACTGGGGATCGGGCTGATGGGCGGGGGCATGTGGGGCGTGGGGTACGCGATTGTGGATATGCGAATTCGCAAGTTACTGAAACGGTTCATGGCGACGCCAATGCGCCGATCGCATTTCCTGTTAAGCATGCTGCTGAGCCGGTTGGTGTTTATGATTCCCCAGATCGTATTAACGCTGTTGGTTGCGTATTGGATGTTCGATGTACGGATTTACGGAAGTGTCGGGGCGGTGATTTTTTTGGTGGTATTGGGTGCGTTTGAATTTGCGGCGCTGGGGTTGATGATCGGGTCTCGGGCGCAAACGGTCGAAACCGCCTCCGGATTGATGAACTTTGTGATGCTGCCGATGTATACGTTGTGCGGCGTTTTTTTTTCCTACCAACGGTTCCCTGAATTTTTTCATCCTGTGATCCGGGCGCTACCTCTGACGCCGATTATCGATTCTTTGCGCGCGGTGATGATGGATGGTGATTCCCTGTGGAACCAATGGTCTGAGATTCTGGTGATGTTGGCATGGTGCGTGATTCCGTTTTCAATCGCGATGTTAATCTTCCGCTGGCGCGAATGATCCCCCTGATGCGATGGCCAACGCTCAGATTGGTGCCCCATGTCAGGTGGTCGTGACTGACCAATGCCGACTAAATCATCGGTGTTGACCGATAATTGATAGTCGGTGATTGAGTTGTTGAAGCCTTGTTTCGACGGCAGATTTGTTTTCGAATCGCCGCCTGTCGATCACAATCCATTGAATCCAATTCAATGCCGAAAGAACGACGTTGATTGGATCGAGTATCCCGATGAGTTCTCGTTCTAAGGTCTGAATTGGGCGGACGCCGCTGTATGCATGAAGCGCTAAATCCCAGCGGTCGGCGTCGTCAGGAACGATACTGCCTAAACAGCGCGTGAGGTCCATCGCGATTGTTTCCATTTGAAGCGCGTCAAAGTCGATCAATCCAGTAAGCCGGTCTTCGGTGAACAACAGATGGTCATGCCGTAAGTCGCGGATGACTGGTTGCAAAGGAAGCGTTTGGTGTTCGAAACTGGCAATCGCATCGGCCCAACGAAGCAGGTGGTCTTGCGGCAACTGTTTCAATTGCCGCAACGTTGTCCTAAGCGCCGGATACTGGGCCGGGGTTGAATGAATCATCGCGATCGTGCGTTTAAGTTTTGCCAATTGGTCCAAACGCGTTTTCACGCCGGGACTGGGGCGGAAATCAAAGTTCACCTGAGCGGCAGATTGGTGGAATTTCGCCAGTGAACGCATAGCGTGGCTAAGTCTCGCGTCGGAGGGGCGGGCGGTGTAATCTGCCGTCCCCGGCATCCAAGTCGAGACTTCCCAGAGTCCGCCTTGGTCCCGAATGAAGCTCATCCCGTCGACGGTGAGTTGGGGACGGGCTATGAAATCGCAGTCACAAACGATCGTGTGGAGTTGCACGCGATGAACCCAAGCAAGGTGGTCTGGTGCGCAATTGGTCAGACGTTTGACGCTGTAACTTTTCCCTTGAGCGCTGGCGATGCGCCAGACGCCGGCTCCGCTAAAGCCGGCGGATTTGACCGGTTCGAGCAGCGTTGCGTGGATGCCAAACTTTGCGGCGATTTCTTTGACGGTTGCCAGCATAGGGAATTTGTAAAATCCGGAGTATTATACCGGAGAGTATGATATCTAGGTAACTAAGCGATAGATTTCCGCAGAGAATTCGATGGACACCATTATTGACGGGTACAATCTAATTTTTCAATGTGGCTTGAAATCCACATCGACCTCTAGCGACGCCCTTGAACAGTCTCGTAATCGTTTGCTGCAAGAAATTGCGACCTTTGCGGGCGTCGAATTCGCCAAACGAACGACGATTGTTTTTGACGCGGCTCATCGTCCGCCGCTGGCGAAAACCAACCGCTACCGCATCAAAAATGTTTTGGTGTTATACGCCGACCGATTTGATGATGCCGATTCGATGATCGAGCATTTGATTGCTCGCCATTCAACGCCAAAGAAGCTGACGGTGGTTTCGAGCGATCATCGGTTGCACAAAGCTGCATTGCGGCGGAATTCGAAACCTATCGACAGTGAAATCTGGTACGACCGATTGCTGGATGGAAAATGGCTGGCGAAGACCGCGCCGGTGAAGTTGCCGCCGCCGGAAGGGTTAGAGCAAGTTAACTGGCACGACGAATTTAAAATTGGGGCGCTGGATTTAAACGCGATTGAAGCCGAAGTTGAGGATGAAATTAACGACTTGCAAGATTCAGAAGCCGCCCCTTTGCTGAGGAGTCTTGAGGATCCTTTTCCTCCGGGGTATGGGGATGACCTTTTGGGTTAGTGGAGATGTGATCTAAGCAAATAAAAAAACGTTGTGGCTGGCGAACAACCACAACGCTTTCAAGATCGACTGTCTTCGTTTTCCTCGTTTGCACAAGTCGAACTTGGACCGTCAGATTGCTTTGTAACACTGTTTACAGCATGTTAGCTGCCAACAGTTGTGCGTCGACGAGGGATAAATGCACCTGGATCAACAACGGGTGCTGCTCCCGAAGTTTCGTCAACAGATTCGATAACGCCTTCGGTCGCGGGAACGACAGGCGCGATGTCTGCTTCTCCGGTCCCCATGGCGGTGGCTGGTGCAACGGCAGTAGGTTCTCCGTAAATGACTTGAGCTTCGCTGGTGCCGCATGAAGTGCATCCGCCAACAGGTTGAGCATCGCGGTAGACGAATTCACCGCCTGCACAACTGGTGCAAGGGGCCGCTTGAGGGGCCTCTTGAGGGGCCGCTGCACCACAACCGCAGTCGCTACTCTGAGGCTGGGGGCAAGGTGAATTGCAACCGTCGCTGCCTTCAGATCCGATAACAACGCCTTCGCGGGTTCTTGGAATGCGGTTGCCACGCAATCGATCCAGCAACGTAAGTTTGCCACGAACAGCTGCCTTCTCCTCGCCACCGGCTCCATTGCATCCGCAAGATGTTACTGCTGATGGAGCGTGGTCCATGACCGGAGCTGTGCATCCGCAATCAGCCGCAGGTACCGGGGCGGGAGATCCGTGGTCTGTTCTTTGAAATTTGTTGAACACGCCAAGAGAAAACGTTTTTTTAGCAACGGCGTTGCTAGGATCAGCTATCGGCGTTGGTGAACCACATCCACAATCTGAGACAGACGCCGCAGCAGACGGAGCAGCGGAACAACCGCATTCAACCGTTGGCATAGGCGTTGGTGCAGAGCATCCGCAATCGGCGACCGGTTCAATCGCTGCTGCTGGAGCACCACATCCGCATGACGGCGCTGGTGCAGATTCGCAACCGCAGTCTGCTCCACCAGAGTTGGCATCGTAAGTGACCATGTCTTCGCCGTGTTTTCCGACGACTTTGTCCACCAATCCCCCACCGCATCCGCAGCCAGAGACTTTAGGAGTTTCGCGAGACGAGCATCCTGCTCTGCCAAGCATTCGATCTAAAAGATCACAACCAAAGCTGTCGTCGCAGCTCAAAGCCATGCTCGCAACCAAGGCGATTGCAGTTAACTTTAATTTCATCTTAGACTAGTCTCCATGTTTGCAGTCCGTTGCGAAAGCGATTAACGAACCCTTCCAATACAGTCGGTGTTTTCGGCCGCCTCACCTACGGTAATACATCACTTGAATTAAGATGTGAGTCGTTATTTCAGAAGTGATGCCGTGGGAAAGCACTTCAGTCAAAGCGCCGTTAAGGTTGTAGTGCGCGGCTATCGCAACGATCTTATGTCAAGTAAACCGCCAGAGCCTTCCGTTAGCTCAAACGAATTCGATTCACTCGTAGCGTTCAGCAGAAGAGGAACGTCCGCTGAACAATCCTTTGTTCAGTTTGTCACTTGCAGCATCGTCGACCGGTCATGCTGGAATCTAGGTTTCTCTCGTAAATGTCGCTGGTGATGAATGTTGCTGTCGTAATGGTCGTGCCTGAAACGCCGACAGGGAAGAGTGTGCCTGACTCCCGCATAACGCAGTTAGGGCAAAATAATTCGATTATCGCGATTCAATATTGCCAACCGAAACACAAAACCGTTCCACTGCTGCTTTCCTATGAATTGCCACCTGCGGCGTATAGAGGCAAATCTTTACGTGAACTCTTTGCTTGGAAAAACCGGTAAATCCTACCACGCCACGCTTCCCAAAACAGGGGCAACGATTAGATTGAATGACCGCCTTGAATTCGTTTCGACGATATCACAGGTAGAGCATGTTTCACACCTGTTAGAAAAATCTGATGTCCTTGAAAAACTTTTCTTTCTTGATTGTTGCCTGCGTCAGTCTGACTTTTTTCGGCTGTGAATCCCAGCGCTATAAGCCCGCCGATTGGCCGTCTGCGGACAACAGTACTTTGCCTGATCGCAGAACCGTGGAAGACAGGGCCAAGGGCGCGTCTGGAAAGAGGATTTTGCAAACCCCCAGCAGCCCGACCAACTGGATCGAACTCTCGGGAACCGGTGGTGAAGCGTCTGCCGCCCGCACATCTTGGGGCACCCTTCCATCGCGATATCGAGGCACCAGCCTTCCGGGAAGAAGCGGCACCAGCATGCCCTGGAGAAATAGCACCAGTTTGCCCGGGAGACAGGGGACCAGCCTTCCCCGTCGTGGCTATGGCGCGAACACCAGTTTGCCGACCCGTCAGAACGGAGCCCCAAGCAAATCCAGCGGCACGACCGTTCCGACGAGGAAGAGCGGTCGATCGGGATCAACGTTACCCGACCGTCGTTCAGTAAGCCCCCTGCCCCGTCGGTAAAGCACGCGGGTCACTCTTTTGTCGGTGCTGATAGTTGGACTCCGTCGAATTTTGCGACACCCGTTGCACCGAATAATCCTATCCGAACGATCGCCATTTTTGCTGACAGCGGAACCCTGACTTGTTTGGAAAGCCGTTGCCAGTCATGGGTGCCTGTGAGGGGGCCTAGGTAAGTCGTGCTGACATCCTTTTGCCCTTGGTCATAAAACGTTAGTACAACGTCTGCCATGTCCTGTGGATAAAGCCCTTGGATGACATTGGTGGTTGCCATCTGCGCCGAAAAGGTCACCACGGGAACCGCTTTGCCATCGATCGCAATGGCCTGCATCAGATGGGCGTGTTGACCGGGAACTTGGTTTTCGAACTGAACGTAGCTCTGGCCTTGGGGAATGTTGCCGGTGTCGATTTTTTCCAACTGGCGTTGATAGTACCACCCTTTAACGAATCCGTTTTCATCCAGCCCGGCTTCAAAACCGCCGTTGAGCAAAGTGGGCTGGGTCGGGTCTGGTTTGATTTTACGATTGTCTTCAGCGGTCCCAGTCATCGGCACAAACAGCGTGGGCCGGAGGGCTTTTTGAACCATTTCCCCGTCTTTTTTTAACATTTGGTACAGCGTCTGTTGATGGCGCTGGCCGATGGGGACGACGATCATCCCGCCTTCTTTTAACTGATCGACCAAGGGCTGGGGAATGTCTTCAGGCGAACATGTGACGATAATTTTGTCGAAAGGCGCGTGCTCCTGCCACCCTAAATAACCGTCCCCGATTTTGGTGGTGACGTTTTTGTACTTTAGTTTTTTCAGGGTTTTGGCGGCGCGAACGCCAAGTTGTTTGACGATTTCGATCGAGTAAACCTCTTGGACCAAGGGGCTTAAAATGGCGGCCTGGTAACCGCTGCCGGTACCAATTTCCAAAACCTTGTCGGTTGGTTGCGGGTCTAGGGTTTCGGTCATGTAGGCCACGATGAAGGGTGACGAAATTGTTTGCTTAAATCCGATCGGCACCCCGGCGTCAAGATACGCACGGCTGAGCATGTTGCGGGGAACGAATTCGTGACGGGGGGTATCGGCGATAGATTTTAAAACACGTGGATCTTTGACGCCCGCTTTTTTGACCGCTACCTCAACCATGTTCGATCGCTGCCTGTCCCAAAAACGTTCGTTCTGGAAACCGTGAGCCGAAGAAACACCGATGAACAATGTCGTCACCACAAGCGCTAAAGTTTTTTGATTCAATAGATTTGGTTTCATGGTTTGTGGTGCGGTTGGAATTAAGCGACTCACGGCAACGAAAGGGAGTTGCCGCGGTTTCACATCGCCGAAGTGTTACTAAAAATTGTATTTTAGATTATCGTCTAATAATAACCCGATTGGCGCTTTGACAGAAATTCGGACCTTATGACTGTTTCCCCTCCCCTTATTCACAGACCCACCTTGGCTTTTTTGCTGCCGTTATTTGTTTTTTTGGTCATCGTGCAGTGGTACCCAAGCTTTGCAGGGACTCAGCAGGCCGCTGATGGCGTCGTTTCGTTTGACACCAAAACTTACATGGTGATGCTGATCGTCCAAATAGCGATTGCAATGAGCCTGATGATTTGGTTCCGAAAAGTCTACTTCCGACATTTTCCGCTAAACATTTCACCGCTGAGTGTGCTGGTGGGGGCGGTGGGCATCATTGTCTGGGTAGGACTGTGCCACCTTGAGATTGAGAATTATGTGATGGGGTTGGTGGGTTGGGGCAGAACGTCTGCTGAACGTCCCTCGTTTAACCCCTTCTTGCATTTGCCGACGGTGGGTTGGCAGATTGCGTTTTTAGTGCCCCGTTTCGTGGTGTTGGCGATCATCGTGCCGATCATCGAAGAACTTTTTCTGCGTGGATTGGTGGTACGCTACGTCCATGACCCGGACTGGGAAATGGTTCCGCTCCAAGGATTGTCTTGGTCGGCGGTCCTTGCGCCCACCGTTTACGGAGTCGCGACCCACCCCGGCGAGGCGGTCGCAGCGATCGCCTGGTTTAGCCTGGTCACTTGGCTGATGCTCAAAACGGGTAACGTCTGGGACTGCGTGGTGGCTCACGCGATAACGAATTTATTGTTGGGACTGTATGTGATCTGGTTTGCCCAGTGGCAGCTCTGGTAGATCAAACCATCAAACAAACGGTCGCTGACATTTGCGGGACACACTTTTCAGAAGTCAACCAACCATCGCACCGGACGTTGGCGTCTTGATTCGATTTTGGGTTTGGGAATCGATATGTGCTTCGGAGGATCGTTCCAATGCCGCGCGAGTGCAATAAATATTGCCCACCAACGCCGCCAAAAAGAACAGCAACATGTTCTCCATCGGGATGATGGACACGTCGTGAAACATTCCATTGATTCCGTGGTTGGCGATCATGGCCATCAACAGCAACCCGAATTGGCGTTGCCAAAAGGAAAGCCGAAGGTCTCTCCAGATCACCCATGCGAAGCGGAAAAACAGCCCCAACATCAACAGCAGCGCGCTCAGTCCCATAAATCCCGTTTCGGTGACGTAAGCCAAAAAGATGTTGTGTTGCATGTAGGATTTTGTCATCGACAGCGGTTCGGCGGAGTACGGGTCTTGAAGGTAGGGGTATTTTTCGCGCGCGTACTGCCCAAATCCAACCCCCCAAAAAGGCCGATCGACTACCATTCTGGTCGCCACGGTAAGAAACATCGGCCTCAGTCGCGCCGAATTTTCCATGTCTGCGACGCTGACGTTTTTATCGCGTTTGAAGGAGGTGAGTTTATCGCCCAATACAGGCACCAAACATATCACCAGCAGCGACGCGAGCACGACCATCGCCCCCTTTTCGGTCTGGCTGGAGGGCATGAACACCACGATCGCTGCGGCGAAGACCAGCCCCATCCAGACACTGCGCGTGAGGGTCGAGTAAATTCCTATACTCATCAAACCGGCTAAACCCACGATCACGACTCTGCGGCGCAGGGAACTGTTGGGAAACCACATCCACAGGCAGCAAAGGCACACCACCATGCAAACGCCATTGGAAACGGGGTTCAAAAACGGGCCTCGTCCGCGCCCAAAGAATTCCTCAAACTCTGGATTCATGATGAAACGTGGAAAAACGATACTGCCCAAGCCGCGTGTTTCGGCGATCGCGGTCACCGCCAGATACAATCCCAATCCGACAAAGCCAAAAGAAATCAGTTTGAGGTCGTTATCGCTCAACCGAGCATGCCGTATCACCATGTAAAGCGCGACCGGGAGTAAGTTAAAAAACAACAAACGCGAGGCCGGCATATTACCCAAAAAGGTGAAATCGTGCATTACGGTGCTGAGGGTGATGATCGCGGTCAAAATCAAGACTCCGCAATCCGCCGCATGAAACCGCTGCAGGCTTTCTTTGCCCTGCACGCACTGCCAAGCAAAAACGCCAATCAAGCCAGCTAATGCTAAACGATCCAAAGTGATTGGGACCGGGCCGCCGGATACGTGAAAGAAATCGAAATTGAACACGCAACCAGTCAAAATCACGAGAAACCCCAAAGCGGGAATCATCTGAAATCTGCGTGTGAAACTAACGCTGTATTTCAACGCAACCATCACCCAAACTAAGCCGGTGATCAGCGCGATGAAGATTATGATTTCCATAATTGGCGAATTCGTCGATGGAGGTGGGACGCAGAAGTATTTCCCGCAGCGCTGTCAGAATCGAGTCCGGCAGCAGCGGCAAACTTAGGCGGTGTGGTGATCGGTAGGCAAGAGCCTACTCCATCAATTTTCGGCCACTCACCGCCACCTTTATTAGCTCATGCTGACCATCCAGAGAACGCAACGCAGTCGCCGTAATCGTTAAAGCCCCAAAGAAAAAAAAGCCCCCATCCATCCCATCGATCGAATGGGGTCTTTTCACAAATTACCGTCGGAAGGTATTTGATTTGTTGAAATCGACTCAACGCAGGGCCCATGCCAATCACTTCGCGGTAGTGCTTTTCACGCAGCGCATCGCTTGTTTTCTTTAATTTTTATTGGACATTTTTTTCGGAAACGACTTCTGTCGGCTCCGAACCAGATTTAGAGACGCGCGTTGGCGTTGCCCTAACGCTACGCTGTTTGCAAAAAACACCAACATCGTTTCAAAAAGTCAACGTTGGACACTCCACCGCCAACTCCGTTCAAATTTCCCAGATCGCGGTCTAAAAGAGATGACCGGCAAGCTTAAGGAAATAGTTGGAGAACTCTCGATTGGGGAAATTTTTTTTAACGTCGTGAAAACAGCGTACGCGGTGTCTTCAGATTTTCGATTCTCACTGTACCGTGGCTAGAAATGTCAATCGTTGAAGTACGGTGATCCGGCACCGCTGTGGAGTATTTTTGGTTTTTGTTTTGGTGTAACCTCGGCCTCTTACGATCAACAGAGGCATAGAAGAGAATTTGAAGCAACGCCACTCAATAGCGGTCAAAACCAATGCCCAACTCCCGACCGGCGGGAGACTTGGAATAAACTCAAACCTAACGACAGAACCACTAATCGTGAAATCAACAATCGAAGCAGTGATCTTTGACATGGATGGACTGATGTTCAATACCGAAGACCTTTACAACGTGGTAGGGGAATTGCTGCTGAAACCGCGCGGGCACGAATTTACGCAGCAGCTAAAGCTGTTGATGATGGGGTTGCCGGAAAAGAAAGCGTTCGAGTTGATGATCGAACATTGTCAGTTGACCGATTCCGCAGATCAACTTCAGACCGAATCGGCTGACATTTTTGCCGACCTGCTACCGCGCGAAATTCGTCCAATGGCAGGGCTGATAGAATTGTTGGAGCAATTGGAGCAAAGAAAAATTCCGAAAGCAGTCGCCACTAGCAGCCATCGACAATTTGCGAATATCGCACTCAACCAGTTCGATCTTCTGCCGCGTTTTGAATTTGTGTTGACCGCGGAGAGCGTGGTTAATGGAAAACCGCATCCCGACGTCTATTTATTAGCAGCAAAAAAAATGGGACTCACACCGCAACAATTACTGGTACTTGAAGATAGTGTCACCGGCAGTCGCGCTGCGGTCGCGGCAGGCGCGACCGTGATCGCAGTTCCAACCCAACACAGCGCCGGCTGCGATTTTTCACATGTCAATCACATAGCGCAAACTTTGGAGGATCCGATCATTTGGAAAGCAATCAACGGCAGCGCCGGTAATTAAATCGGGCGCTAAACGAACGCAAACACATCGAACGCAAACCAGGAAGCTACGTTGCACGCGTTAATCAGTGCCAGCGTGAGTGTAGATGTACAGTTGTGGATTTTTGTGATCACGGGGCCCAGTGATGACGATCGCCGATTTTTCTTTTTGACTGAAAAACCGCATCGACAGTCGGTCCGATGCTGTGAATTTTTCGCTGGCGATGCTTATTTTTTCAAGGAACAGTTTGCCAGCGGGGGCGTTGGCGTAAGTGCCGATTCCCGGTCTGATGTTGTTGCGCGGTTGATTGTCGCTGGAGTAAATTTCGACAAATCGCGGTCGCCCGGTGCTGCGTTTCTTGACCCAAGCCAATTCGATTTCGATATTTTGGTCGTGCTTTCGACTGACCAATCCGAACAAAATTGCTTCGTTGCCAAAGTGAACCGGGCGGTCGAAGAGTTCTGTGTTTTCGATAATTTTGGCAGCCTGTTTATTTTCGAACCGATCTAACGTCCAGTTTTGTAGCACCAACGTCGTGGTAGCAACGGTAGCAACAGACGCCCAAAACACTGCGCTTTGAAACGTTATTTTAATCCGATTGAACGCTTGGCCGGCCATGGCGAAAATTCCGCGATCATAAAGCGCCAACAGGCACGCCTTGGAGGGTAGTTCGACGACATGGTACAGCAACGACGCACTTGCGATCGAAAGCACAAGTGTCGCCCCAAACAAACCGCCGTAGTACATCGGTAGGGGTTGGAAATCGTAACCTTCTAACAATCTGATGAAAAAGAAATGAATCATATAAAACGCGAAACTTATTTCTCCAAGGTAAACCATTAGACGGCACCCCATGAATCTTCCGATGACGCCGCGCGTGTGTGAAAAGAAAAAAATGATCGTCGCGAAAAAGAAAACAGGGCCGACCTTTGACAACAAGGTACGGAGCATCACTGGCCATTGCGACGTGTTCGGAAAATAGAGACGGCACACGTAGTACGCCACCAACAAACCGATCACGCCTAATTCGATCAACGTGTCTTTCCAGATTGATCGCTGATCGGTCATCAGACGGGGGCGTGCGAGAAACAACCGCGCGACGGCCATGCCGGTCATAAATTCAAATAATCGGACCACCGGAAAACAGTGCATCAGTGGAATCACTGATGCCCAACCCGTTTGGTTGATCGCATCGGAAAATATAAAAATGGTCATCACATATGCAGCGATTGCAACCGTGGCAATGATGTACTTCAGCCAGAAACCGCCGCGTTTAATAATCAGCAACGGGAACATAAAATAGAAAAAGGCTTCGGTTGAAATGCTCCAACTGACCCCGTTGTAAAAGAAGCACCAAGAGTAGCTGGGGATCCAGCTTTGTAAAAGCAGCACGTTGACAATCAGTTTGCGGGTCGGGAGCGCGTGATTGTAAATATGTGCCAGTTTAAAGAAGCAGAAAATGTAAACCGCCAGGGTCACCACATGAAGCGGCCAGATTCTTGCCCACCGGGTGAAATAAAATCGAGGCACATCGCGGTAACGCGTCAAACGGTCAGCATAAACGTAGGTCAGAATGAATCCCGACAACACAAAGAAAAACGTGACTCCACCGTCGCCAAAAGGGCAGTAGAAACGCGTCATTCCCAGTTTCCCCAGCATGTGCTGGATGAAGACACCAAAGGCGGCCACAAAACGAATTCCGGTCAATGCTTCGATATGGTTTTTCGGGGGGGCGTTCATTGGAATGGACTTGTTTGGACATGATCGAGTTTCCGCCCCTTATGTTAATCTATTCCGCTTATTCCTGTGCCCCCGATAAAGACCATTCCAACGTGTATAGCGATTACCGGCCAATTCTGCATAACAATTCGCACAACCAGACCAAGCCAACCAACCAGTAATCGATCGAACCGGTTCACCCGTGCAAACTGAGTTTCCGATACGAACACTACGACAATACGAAAGCGTGGAACACGTCCAATCCGTTTCATGCCAACGATGACCTTCTTGAGCTGGGAGAGACAAATGCGATTTTCAAAATCATGGGCACTTTCGATGGCATTGGCCGTTGGAGTTTCAGCGGTGAACTTTTCAGCGTCGGCTGATGCTCAAAGCACCTCAAAGACCTATCCCTGGCGAGCCAAAGTGAGGGCTCAGGCGGAAGAGGTAGCCCAATCAGCGCACGCAATCGCTAAAAAAGTTGAATCGGGATTTGCGACTCCGCCGCGCGATCTAACGACCGTCCAAACCATTGAGACACCGACAGCAAACGCTGATTTTGAGAGCATGCCGGCGGTGATCTACGACGAAGGAAAAAAGTACGTCCGGCAGGGGGATGTTTACGTCGAAAGTCCTCATGACGCGCAATCGTCGGTCGGTCAAACCAACGTGCAACATCATGCACAACCACACTCAGCGGTGGTCGCTCCTAAGATGTCCTTTATTGAGAAAACCAAAAGCCTTACAAAACGATTGAATCCGTTCGCTCAAAAACGCGGTGCGGTAGCGTATCACGCAAAGGATTGGAAAGTTCCCAGCTTCAACCGAGAGTTGCTCGGGCTTTCGAAAAAAAACCAGGACCCGATCACTTTTGCGGCGGTCGCTCCGCTGCCGGCAAAAACGTCGACACCGACGGCGCTTCCAGGCGCCCAACCGCAGTATGCCGCCAACGGTTCTGCCGTGCCACCGTCGGCCACTTTCCGCCAATCCCGATCGCCGATTACAGCGTCAACGGCATCACCGCCATCAAAAAACAGTCAGTTCGCGCCCGGTTCGCTGGTCAAAACCAAGACGCCTTCGAAGATCGCTGATTTGGTTGGTAAAGGTGGCCATGATTTTTCTCCTGCAAACAACTTTGCACGGCGTAGCGATGCTCAGGTTTCCGTTTTTGAGGATACCCCCGTGACCAAAGAGAGAACGGCATCACGGTCGGCCTCTGAACAGTTCTGGAACCTTAATCGCTAGTGTAAACCGTCAGGCGGGAAACGGCTGACGGGAAGGGGCATTGCTTCTACTACCGTCTAAAGGCTGATTGTCGTCATGGCTGATTGTCGTCATAAGCTGCTTATCGCCATAAGCTGCCGCCAACCCGCCCCTGCCATTGATTTCTAGGTTGATATATAACTTGGTTCGGTGTCTGAATCGATTTGGAATCCGTGGCATCGCTATCACACTAAAAATCGTACAGGGGCATTCATTTGGATATCGCGGCTAACCTTGGCTGGGTCGTGCTTGGCCTAACGATGCTTTATTACGGCGCCGAATGGCTCGTCAAGGGCAGTGCTGAAATCGCCATCAGATTTGGCATTTCGCCGTTGGTGGTGGGGTTGACTGTGGTGGCCTTTGGTACCAGCGCGCCCGAACTGTTGGTCTGCTTGCAGGCCAACTTTCTGGGCAAAGGCGACCTCGCCATCGGGAACATCGTGGGTTCGAACATCTGTAACACCGTAATGGTTTTAGGCGCTTCGGCGCTAATCTATCCGTTGTCAATTCATCTTCAGATCATCAAACGCGAAATGGCGATCTTGCTAATCGTGTCGCTGTTGTTTGTTGGCATGATTTACGACGGCGCGTTGGCCCAAGTCGAAGGCGTCGCGTTGTTTGCGGGGATTCTTGTTTACGTCGTGTTCAGTATCGTGGAGGCACGACGGACCCCCAGTAGCGATTTAGATGAAGTGCTCGCCCCTGAAGAGATTGCCGCGGTGATCGAAGGCGGCAACAAGCGATTGCTGATCAACGTGGGGCTGATTGTGCTTGGGATTGTTTTTCTATTTGTCGGTTCGGACCGTTTGGTATGTGGTGCCGAAGCGATCGCGATCCTCTTGGAAGTTCCCGAAGCAATCATCGCGCTGAGTTTAATCGCCTTCGGTACTTCGTTGCCAGAATTGGCGACCGGCGTGATGGCATCGTGGAGAAAACAGGGCGACATCGTGGTAGGCAATGCCATCGGTTCGTGTATCTTTAATCTGTTGGCCGTTGGCGGTCTAACGGCGGCGATAAAACCGGTCACAACGACGGAATTAAACTGGATTGATTTAGCGGTGATGGTAGTAACCGCAGTCGGCAGTTGGATTATGATGCGTAGCAACCGCTCGGTCTCGCGCGTCGAAGGAGCGATGATGCTGGCGGTTTATATTGGCTACTGTTTCTATCTGAGTACGCGCTGAGCGATGCCCCCATGAAACTGATTCTGGCGATTATTAAACCCCATCAATTGGAAAGCGTGAAAGTTGCGCTTTCAAAAGTAAAGGTGTTTCGGTTAACGATTATGGAGTGCCAGGGCTTCGGGCGTCAGCATGGCCAGCAGGGGTTGGTCGGAGGCGACGAAATTGCACTCAACTTGCGTCGCAAGATTCAGCTGCAAGTGGCTGTCAACGATGAATTCGTTCACCCCACGGTGCAAGCGATTCAACAATCGGCTCACACGGGTGAAATCGGCGACGGAAAAATTTTTGTTGTAAATCTGGAGGATTGCATTCGCATCCGCACTGGAGAACACGGGCCGGCGGCAATCTGAAACGATCGGCTCCCAATCGCCGGTGGTGGGACATTGACAATGTCTCCGCGACGTTTTTTTGGCCGCTGCTGAAACGAAAGCAAACGCGGCTAAAAATTCGCGCCCGTTCCTTTGGTCAACGCCATGAACGCGGACTCCAGATTGATCTCTTCTTCACGGAACAGTTTGATGCGAAAACCTTCGTTGATCAATAGTGTGGGAATTTCGGAATAATCGCTGCTGTTATCAATCAACGTCACCGACAAAAACCCATCGCCTTCTGCTACCGAGTCCACCAACGGATGATCTGCCAACACTGCAGAAGCTTTGTCAGGGCCTCCGGAATCATCGGAAACCGCGATCTGCAGAATCGTTCGGTCCCGAACTTGTTTCATCACCTCACTGACCTCCGCAGAAACGCTCATCACGCCTCGGTCAATGATTCCGATTTTATTACAAACATCTGCCAGCTCCGGCAAAATGTGACTGGAAACGATAATCGTTTTCCCCGTTTGACCTAATCGGCGTAACAGGTTCCTCATTTCAATTCGCGCCCGTGGATCAAGCCCGCTCAAAGGTTCATCCAGCAACAACACCTGCGGGTCGTGCAGCAACACTCTGGCTAACCCTAATCGTTGTGTCTGGCCGCGCGACAGCGTATTGGCGAACGCGTCTCGTTTGAAATCAAGGTCGACAATCTGTAGCATTTCGTCACATTTCTTCCGTCGCGCGGGGCCGGTAATGCGATATGCGGCGGCAAAAAATTCGAGGTACTCTATCACCTTCATGTCATCATAGACCCCAAAGAAGTCGGGCATGTAGCCGACCAGGCGGCGGATCTCCTTGGGTTCGTTATAAATTGAATGGTTGCAAACGTATGCCTCGCCCCATGACGGCTCGGTCAAGGTCGCAATGATTCGCATCGTGGTCGTTTTGCCGGCACCGTTAGGGCCGATGAAACCGAACAGGTCGCCCTGCTGCAGGTCCAATTCAATGCCTTTAATCGCAAACATATCGCCGTATTTGCGAGTCAAATTTTCGGTTCTGATCATTTAAAAAACTCGTTAATTGTTGGTCACCGGAAGTACCATACGGACCATGGTGATGTTCGAATCATAGTGGTCAGAAACTTCCTGACCGTTGACTCGAATCTGACTGCCGGTTTCCGTTTGCCCTACCAAAACGGCCTGGCCTAAACGCAGCAGTCGCGAAAAATCGATTGCGCGGTGATAGCCGTTACTCAGCCCGGTATACCCTTGCCCACCGGCAGCTTGGTAGAACATCATCACGTCAGCAATCCGCGTCAGGCTTTTCTCATGGGGGTCCCAAGGCCGATTTTGGCTGCGCCCGGCGTCGTTGCCTTGGCCGCCTTTGGCGGCGCGGCGGTTGAGATAGCTCCGCAACGTTTTTTCTTGGGCGGCTGATTCGATCAACGTTACGACATCAGGAAGGAGGGGTTTCTTCAAAAGATAAACGTAGTCGCCAAAGAAGATTTTTCCGTTGTACACCGGCACATTCAAGGGGTTTTTAAACGTGCCTTGAAGTCGATCGCGTTTTATCGACAGTTGGCTGGAAAAGTTCTTAGGACTGGAAATTTCGTACTCGATCAACAATGGCTTGGTCGAAGCGACTTGAAGCGGTAACTGTTCCAACGAAACGTTCATGCCGCCACCGGGGGCATGCGAAAGTGTTTGGCGATAACCAAGCCGTTTAAAACCTGTGCTCACCTCGTTCGCCATTCCGCCCAATCCGTCGCCCGGGAGTCCCTGCCAACTGACGATTTGTTGCCCGATATCCAATCCAAACGAAGTCTTCGAAGCGAGGTCGATGTCGACTTTTTCACCCCGGGGGGCATACAGGTTTACCCACGCCGTCCCCTGAGACGCTCCATCGCTCAAACCAAAATCTAAAATTTCCATTTGGTTGACCTGCAACTGGGAGGGACGAGTCGTTTTTGAGATCCCCCATGCCAACCCGCAGAACAATAGCACCAACAAAGGAAACGTGATCCACGTTAGCTCCATTTTTCGTAGCACGTTTTTTAAGAAAAAATAGTCGCCCACCACGACGCATAAAATATACAGCGTGATCAAAACAGCGATCAACGTAAACGGCAGAAACCTCACCGTCGAAAAATCATCCAATGGAACCCGCAACTGTCCTAACAGGTCGGTATAACCCGAATGCGCCAAACCGGCAGTCGACCGTTTGGGGTCAGCACGCGCCGATTGATTGGTTAGCTGATCGTTGGCGGCGATGACTTTCTCAATCAACCCCAAATGACTGGGCCACTGCACAAGTCGGTCGTCCTCTAGGTTGATCGCACAAAACGACAGCCTCCCAAAACCCTTGGGGCTACGAACAAGGATCGGTGCTTTGCCAGCCGCTGCGACGATAGTCGAATTGCCGTCGGGGGCAATCAACAACATCGGCATCGGTGCGTCGTCACGCCCAATCAGTTGCTTCCGACTGGTGCCGACGAAACGTTCGAGATCACGGCTGGTTTTCATTTGCGAAATCTGATGGATTTGGCCGGGAATCAACGAAGCTAAATTGCCGCCGGGTTGGAAGAGTTCGATCTGTTGCGGATCGCCCAAAAGAATCAGGTCGCCACCGGATTTGACCCAATCGACCAGTGCTTCGATAAGACGCGGGTCGGCGTCATTGAGGTCCGCAACCGATGCCGGCGAAATGATCAAACGGTTGACCGACCGCCAACCAATGGCATCATGCGGAAGAAGAGAAGCGGCGCTTACTTTGACGGTCAGTGTTTCGTCACCCGCGGCTTCCGCAGCAATCACTGATTTGAGTTTGGATAACATTTCATCGCGCTGGCTCAGGACGACCGTTAAGAGCGCGGTGGAGTTTTCAAACGACAAATTCGTTGTGTTGACATCTTTGAGCCGGCATGTTGATTTGACTTCGCCATCATTAAGAAACTCAAAACGCACGTCTCCAAACTTTTTGCCAAATCGAACATAACCGGTCCCTTGGTCGTTCAACGGTCCCGAATAGGTCACCGGCGATTGATCGCCGTCGAGTATTGTGATGGCGTAGGAATCGGAATCAATGGCCAACTTCGGTGAAAAACGAATCGGCACCCAATGGCCGAGTTTAACGCACCCAGAAAAACCGAGGCTCACGTCGTCCAAGTTCGCAGAAGCACCGGCGCTCAAGGCACCGAAAATCGAAAACACGGCCAGCCAAACCATCAACCTCAATGGGGCTTTAATAAGTTCTAATACGTTGACCAATGTTCAAATTCTTTCAGTCGGATCGGCGTCAATTTGCTGACAAGACAGGTACACACATCCCTTAAAAGCTTAATCAAAAACACACGCAACGACCATCACTGGTATCAGTCTGCGGGGGCGATTCGACCGTCGCAGACTGATACCAGTGATCTAGGGTTTTTCAGCATCGGGGCAATCACAAATGAAATTGCTACAACCGGGGCACCCGGCACCGTACTTCTCAAACACTGCGGTCGACAGATCGACCTCCGCAACATTGGCAATCGTTGCTAACCAAGCGATTACGTCAGCGAATTCTTCGGCCAGATTCTGTTTCGAGGCGTCATATTGAGCCCGAAGTTCGGGTGCCGAAGCGTTGCCGATTCGATTCGCGAGATATTCGGTTTCTCTTAATGCCGTGGACAATTCTCCGACCTCTTCGGCCAACCACATGAAGGTTCCTGCGATACCACGGGCCGCATCTTTTTCGAAATACATTTTCCGAACCAGACCCTGGAATTGTTTTATCGAGACGTCAGGAGTTTCAGATTTGTTCATGAATGTTTTTTTTCAAGCGGTGTCGGCGAAGGGCGATGCAGGCGCGGTCGCGGTCGCCGACAAACTTGAGGAATTGATATGCGGTTTAACGATGCGGACTGAATTCGAAACGGCGCTAACTGTTTTCGCTTTCGCGGTTGGCATCGAGTTGATCTTTGGCGTCTACCACTGGGGTCGCAGTGACTTGAATGTCATCCCCCTGCACTCGTACTTTAAAAACGTCAGTCCTAAGGCTCCGGTTATCGCACCAAGTCCCGTCGCGAATGTCGAACCGCCACCCGTGCCATGGACACGCAACTTCGGACTGGGACAAAACCCCCGTTGCCAATGAAGCTCCCATGTGGGGACACATGTCATCAATAGCCCGGTAGTTCCCGCCATCGTTGAAGATCGCAATAATGCGGTCGCCGACCTCGAAGGATTTGCCTTTGCCTTGCGGGATGTCGCCAACTTGGGCTACGGTGATAAAATCGTCACTCAATTTAGCTTTTCCATTCTCAGTTCGGACGCCATTTGGATCGTGGTCTTTACGATCAGATCCCGATAGGGCGATTCGGTGGTCATGCGGGTGGATGATTCGCTGCTGCGCACAAATCCAGCGCCGGTATCGAATTCGATTTGCCCTTTGCCTTCGAACATTTTCAACGCTGCCTTCGGATCGTACTTCACATCGGTGACGAAATCGATTCGCACGACATTGGCCCGCGGTTGCCCCGCCGTATAACGACTGACGCGGTTGTAAGTGCCCAAATCAGAGTCCAGTATTTGTTCAGTCTGCCAAGTACGATCTTCGGTTAATGTTTCGGGACAAACCCAAGTCGCAGCGCCTAAGTTGGCTTGCTGTCCTTGGGAAGTGAGCAAGTCTTTGACCGGAAGCGCTGAAGGAATCGCTTCAAGCACCGTTTTCTGGTCTTCGGCGATCATCACCGATTTGATCCGGCCAAGGTCGGTGATGATAAATTGATAGGTCAATCCAATCAACGGTTTGAGTTGGTTAGCAACCGTGTTCGATATGCCTTTTTTATAAACCACGTTTGAAGAATCATAAGACAAACGTTGTTCCGAAACGTCGCCCGGGGCACCAGATTCCAAAATAACTTTGGTCAAGGTTTGTTCGATGGTCGTTTCACCGTTTCCAACCTTGATCACTTTCCAGTCGAATTCCAGCCGGGATTCAATTTCTACTTTTCGCACCCGCGTGTCGACTTGCGTTTCGACATTGCCTGTTTTCACCAACGATACGCTAAAACGGTCGCCGTTTTGAAAACGCCAACGCAGTTGACCGCCACTGTCTTGAGCGACGCTCAAATCGGTTCCCGATGAAATCACAACCAACGCAACGGTCAAAGGAATTACTAACCGCCTGATCAAGTGTCCTATTTCGTTAACCAGCATGTTTTCCTCGGAGTTGGATGGAGTTCGATGATGGGGGCGTCGTAGAGAACAGAAAGAGCGCTGAAATGGCGGGGCTTCTTCGGCAATGATGAACCGTTGTCGTTTTGTAAATTTGTCAGCGGTGGATTTGTTAGATGCCACGCGACCGCGCGCATTACGATTGTCGTACTTTGCCTGAATTTAAATTAGGGTGATAGTTGGATGAGCCGAAAGTTGGTTAAGGCGGAAGTTGGTTAAGGCGGAAGTTGGTTAAAGCGGAAGTTGAATAAGGGAAGTCGTCAGACTTCGGTTTGTGGTGACCGGTCTTAATTCGGCCGCCTCCGTCTACGCTAGAATTAAAACTTGAAGAGCCTCTGTTTATGCCGTTACGTCCTCACGCAACAACTGGTTCATATACTTTTTGTATTTTTCGACGCCGGGCTGACCGTAAGGATTGATCTCAAGCAACCGACCTTCGAGCACCGTTGCCAGCATCAGCATTTGGAATAATTGTCCCAACGCGGCTTCGTCTGCCGCAGGCAAGTGAATATCTGTCGTGGGGCGACCATCTTCTTTATACGCCAAATTGGTACCGTTAATCGCGGCGTCCATGATCATTGGCAGGGTTTTATCAGCCAGTTCATTCAATTGGTCTTGGTCCCATTTGCTGTTTCCGATCGCTAAGGGGTCAGTTCTCCATGAATCGACGATCACGTTGTTCATCACTTTGTCACGTGCGCCTTCCTGGTGCTGTTGAGCGCGCGAGTGGAGATCACGCGAGTTTAAACACGTTAGGGGGAACGCCCCTTTTTCATGCTTCCCTAAGCTTTCTGCCAACAGTTGGTCATACCAAAACCCGGCCGACTCCAATGATTTGCTCCACACCGAAAGCACCCTAATGTTGACGCCTTTGTTTTCCTCTAAAAGATGATTGACCGCGACGTAGTCCATCACAACGTTACTGCCCAGTTCGGCAGTTTGGAAATGAGCGTTCATCGCGGCGGCGGCTTCGAGCATTTTCACGACGTCGATACCCAGCATCGCCGCGGGCAACAGTCCCACCGCAGAAAACACACTAAACCGTCCACCAACCCCATCGGGTACAAGGTAACGATCGACGCAGCCGATCTCGGTTGCCAGGTCCGCCAGCTTTCCGCTTACTCCGGTCACCGGGACAACGAATTGTGACAATTGATCTTCGCCGACTTTGGATTTTAGAGCGTCCATGAAAATCCGCAGCGATGCGGCAGTTTCCAAAGTGCCGCCACTTTTGGAAATTACGATGATGCCCCAATTCCCCTCAGGCCCATCACCTTGCGAATCGGATTCTAAAAACTGTAGCAACGCTTGAGCCCAATCATTGTCGACGTTATTGCCTTCGAAGTACATTCGTGGCCGTCCGCCGCGTTGGGCGCGCGACAATTCGTTATGGTACGGGGCACAGCAGGTCTCCATCAACGCGCGGGCCCCCATGTAAGAACCGCCGATCCCCAACACGACAACTTTGTCCACCAAAGCTCCTAAGCGTTTCGCCGTTTCTAAGATCTTACCAAGTTCACTGGAATCACGATCGGCCTGGTAATCGTCCAAGATCCGTTCGGGCATCTCATGAAATCCAGCGTCCAACGGTTCTTTGGAGGCGGGGATGTTCTTACCGTCAGCCCAAAGGGAGAGATCGATGTCCAGCATCTCCGATCGGCACGCGTTGAGCCTGTTTTGAATCCCATCGAATTGTTCTTGCGTAATGCCATGAGGGGTCACAAAAGCGTTAGTGGGATCAAAAGTAATCGGTTTAATTTTCGACATGAGCTTAAAGTGTCCGAGATTTCAGTATCTAAAAAGGAAAAGTTCGATTAGCCGGTCGGTATTGTCGCCAATATACGGCCATGCTTCCAGTAGGTTTGATCGGCATTTGCTCAATATTCAACGATAAGTCCTCGCCACGGTCCGTCGAAAAAATCGCAAGGTTATGTTAAAACACTGAAGTTATCGGCCATGTTTTTGTTGGAGTTTTTGTTATGAGCGATGTTAGGGTTCCACAAATCTATCGCCCTCCTTTGTCCATCGACGTTGTGCTGATGATGATGTTGATGTTATGGGGGTTCGCCGGTGTCGCAGGTGCTGATGATTGGCCGGCGTGGATGGGGGCCGATCGCGATGGGGTTTACCGCGAAACGGGAATCATTGATTCGATTCCGCCGGAAGGCTTACCGGTCAAATGGCGCATGCCAGTTTCGGCGGGGTACGCAGGTCCCGCAGTAGCCGACGGCAGGGTTATCGTTTTTGACTACGTGAAATCCGAAGGTGAAGTGAAAAACGATCCTAACACGCGGGTCGAACTCCAAGGTGCCGAACGCATCACCGCGATGGATGCGGAGACCGGCGAAACGATCTGGCAAAAATCTTATGATTGCCCCTACAGTATTTCTTATCCGGCCGGTCCGCGTTGCACCCCAACCATCGACGGCGACAAAGTCTACACCCTCGGTGCCGAAGGTGATTTACAGTGTCGAACCATGGCCGACGGAGAAGTCGTTTGGAAGATCAGTCTGAAAGAAAAATTTAACGCCGAAATTCTTATCTGGGGGCAATCCTCCCATCCATTAGTCGACGGTGATTTGCTTTACACGATGGTCGGCGGTGACGGACAAGGGATCGTCGCTTTTAATAAAATGACAGGCGCGGTGGCGTGGAAAGCGCTCGATACGGAGGCCGGTTATTGTCCGCCGTCGATTATCGAAGCGGCCGGCGTGCGGCAACTGATTGCGTTCCACCCGATGGGGGTTGCCAGTCTCAACCCTGCAAACGGCACCGTCTACTGGCAGCAACAGATCACGCCGTTGTATCAAATGTCGATCGCCCGTCCGGTGGTCGATGGTGATTTGATGTACGTCAGCGGGATTCGCAATGCGTCGTTGATGCTGAAGTTAGACACCGAAAAACCGGGGGCCCAAGAACTATGGCGTGGCAATCCGAAAACGTCAGTTTTTAGCGCTAATTCGACGCCGCTGTTTGTCGATGGAACGCTTTATGGGACCGACTGCGTGCTAGGGTGTTTGTTTGCCGTGGAGGCAAGCACCGGCGAGCGACTTTGGCAGACCTTCGAAGCCACCCGCCCGCAAGAAAAACGCAAGGTCAGCCACGGGACGGGTTTTATCACACGCATCGGGCAAACCGATCGTTACTTCATCATGAACGAAGTTGGCGATTTGGTGATGGCGAAGATGACGCCGGGAAAATTCGAATCGCTGGGGCGTTTCCACGTGCTCCAACCGACCGGCGAAGCGTTCGGACGGGCCGTCGTGTGGAGCCATCCAGCCTATGCCGCAAAGACAATGTTCGCCCGCAATGATGAAGAAATCGTCGCTGTCGACCTTGCCAAAAATAACCACTGAATTTGTTTTCACATTACAAAGAAAAATTTAACGACGACAAAACTTATGAAGCCTCTTAAGAAAATCGCGAATTACATCGCGCCCACCGGTCCGGTTGTTTTGGTCATTATGGACGGTGTTGGCGTCGGTCACGGTGACGCCGGAGACATGGTCGCCAAAGCCTCGACTCCGACACTGGACTGGTTAAAAGACAATGCGCTTTACACCACGCTCAAAGCCCACGGCACCGCCGTTGGCATGCCCTCGGATGACGATATGGGAAACAGCGAAGTTGGCCACAACGCGATCGGGTCTGGACGCGTCTTCGATCAAGGGGCGCTGTTGGTGAAACGCGCGGTGGCTTCGGGCGATATTTACAAGGGCGACGTCTGGCAAAAGATGACCGGGACGTTGACCGACGATAATACATTGCACTTCATGGGACTACTGTCCGACGGCAACGTGCATTCTCATATCGATATCCTGTTGAATATGCTGTCTCAAGCTCATCAGCAGGGAATTAAAAAAGTCCGGGTTCACACGTTGCTCGATGGGCGTGACGTGCCACCAACTTCGGCTTTGGATTACATCCAGGTGCTTGAAACGCATTTGGACGGCATCAACCAGTCCGGAGACTTCGATTATTGCATCGCATCAGGAGGCGGACGATTGTACATCACGATGGACCGGTACAACGCCGATTGGCCGATGGTCGAACGTGGTTGGAAGACTCACGTGCGGGGCCAAGGGCGACAGTTCCAAACCGCCACAAACGCGATTGAAACACTTCGAAACGAAACGCCAGGTGTCATCGATCAAGACCTCAAGGAATTCGTCATCGCGCGAAACGGTGAACCGGTCGGACCCATCGTCGATGGGGACAGTGTGGTCTTGTTTAACTTCCGTGGCGATCGTGCGATTGAAATCTCAAGAGCCTTCGACGACCCAGAGTTGGCCGAATTTGACCGCGGCGAAGTTCCCCAAATTCAGTTCGCTGGCATCATGCAGTACGAAGCCGAACTTCAAATTCCCAAACAGTATTTAGTGTCTCCGCCCGAGATCGATGACGTGATGGGCGAGTATTTGGCGAACGCCGGTGTCCGCCAATTGGCGATCAGTGAAACGCAGAAATATGGCCACGTGACCTATTTCTTCAACGGTAACCGCAGCGGAAAATTCGACGAAGCAAAAGAAGACTACGTTGAAATTACCTCTGATTTGTTACCCTTTGAGCAGCGCCCTTGGATGAAAGGTGGTGAAATCACCGACGTTATTCTCGATTCGATCGAGAATCAAAAACACGATTTCATTCGTGTTAATTACCCCCACGGTGATATGGTGGGCCACACCGGCAATCTGCTGGCCGTTGAGATCAGCGTCGAAACGGTTGACCTATGTCTGGATCGTATTTTGAAATCACTCAAACGCGCCGGCGGTATTCTGATTGTGACCGCCGATCATGGTAACGCCGACGAAATGTACGCGCTGGGGAAAGACGGAAATCCCAAACTCGGCTCCGATGGCCTGCCACAAATGAAGACCAGCCACACGCTCAACCCCGTCCCGTGTTATATCCTCGATTGCAGCGGCAATAATCATTTGAAACTCAACCAGCAGTCCGGTTTGGGAATTAGTAGTCTCGCCGCGACATCGATTATGTGTTTAGGATTTGAGCCACCTGAGGATTACGAACCGTCTGTGGTGATCGTCGGATAACCTCATTCGTCAAAACATCGATTGTGCCCAGCTTCCAAGCAATTCCAGTCGCCTGGGGGGACGCAAGAATAACGTTGCCTCGCGCCGTTGCTGTCGTATAATTGATATATGTTAACTGCAATGCACAACGTCAATCGGCACAACGCGAAACGCTGCTCGATCGCGATTTTGATTATCGCGCTAACCGTGTTGCCCCAATCGCAAGTACGGGGTTGTGGTTGTTGCTGCATTGAGCGTTTGGAAACTGGGACTGAGGGAAGCGCGGGGGAAAGTTGTGAAACGGCGCATCACAAAACCTGTTGCTGCCCCCAGCGGCCCAACGCTGATGAGAACACACGCGCCTCTGGTCCTCCTCACGCTTCTGGCAAGCCGTGCTGTTCGTGCGAATCGTGCAAACACGATTGCCAGTGTAGAAAACGGATTGAACAGAACAAAATCGTAAGAAATGACGAAAGCCATCTTCTGCCGACGTCGCCGCCTTTCTTTTATTTTCTGTCTCTCAATTACGTGCTGGTCGCAGGCGTCCTGCTGGTGACATTGGACCGCGGTTGGTTAAACAGTTCCTATAACCGTAGGCGGGCGATGGAGTCTGTTTGGTTGAAATGATTCGAGACAACAATTGTCTATTATTCTTACATGACTTTTATTGGATTGGATTTCTTATGTTTACTAAATTGATTGCCGGCGTGGCTGTTGTCGCGGTTGTAATTGCTGTTACTGTGATTTCAACTTCGACCGCCAGATCGAATTCGGCTCCCTGCGTGTGCTGCGGAGAAGCATGCACTTGCGTCGATTGCGGTTGTGACGCGCTTCGTTGTGCCTGCGATACCGGCGGAGAGTGCGTCTGCAGCGCGACCTGTTCGGCGGGCTGCTGCGGTGCTGAGTGAGCTTTAAGTTTGCACGGTGACTAACTTTTTCGCGCTTTTAAAAGCCCGCTGGATTGGGTTCGATGAGGGCGCTGATTGTGGGCCAACAGGCCAACACCGCTAGCACAGCTGGACTTGCCCTGACGTCGAAATCTCTTCAGACTCTCGGCGTCTCGGGTAAGTTCTGTTCGTGCGCTCAAATTTAGTTGCGATGTCCAAACCGTCTTCACATCTTATATTCAGACCCGCGATTCTATTGGTCAGCGCTATGATTGTGTGTCTGGCGGGGTGTCGCACGATTCAAAATTTAGAGGCCACCAAAAACCAATCAGCCTTCGAACCGGTGCCCAATCCGATGGTTGTCCCGGTGATGGATCGTTGGTTCATCATGGACGAAATCAGCGACGAGATCGACGACTATTTTCGTATCTTTCGCGAAGAACGTATCCGAAGCGTGGACGGTGTAATGACCGAAGGGTGGATCGAAACCCACCCCCGCATCGGCAGCACGATTTTAGAACCTTGGCATCACGATTCGACACGTGGATACGAAAAAATTCACGCGTCGCTGCAAACCGTACGCCGTTATGCAAAAATTCGGATCATTCCATCCAGCAACAGCTACACCATCGATGTCCAAGTGTTCAAGGAACTTGAGGACAACCCCCGACCGATCAATTCGCCCGTTTCCGGTAACGTCTTACGCACCGACAACTCTCTGGACGTCGACCGGCCAGACTATTGGGCGACAACCAAGAATAAGGGGTGGATCGCGATGGGCCGCGATGTGTCACTAGAACAACGGATTCTTCGGAACATCGAACAACGGCTCAGCCAAGCCCCGGTTCAGTAGTCCCTGGTTTTATAGTCCCCGGTTTGGTAGCAATCGAATTGATGATCGCTTCGACTTGCCGAACCGATTCTTGTAGGGACAACGCCGCCATTTGGAAATTGGTGTGCGATGAAATTTCGGGTTGTATCTCGGTAAACAGCTCGGTCGCTGCGATCAGTTTTTTCAGCTTCTTCTTGGCAATTTTTAGGTACTTGGGGTAGTCCTTTGCTCGCAGCGGTGGCCCCAGGGCCAGCATGTAGTCATAAAGCGCGCGTTGGACCTCGTTGAGTTCGTCGTCCTCTTCGGCTTCTTCGCTGTGTTTGATGAATGTACGGACCATCCAGACATGGGCCAGCAGGATGTCCAAAGCGTCCACCGCAGTCGCCAAATTTGTCTGGTCTTTTGGGAGGTTGGTTTGCATCAGATTCTACGTGAAAAAATTACGGCCTTTGCATCCGCACCGCGTCAAAGATCGTTGATGCTTTTTCGGCCCGAGCGCAAATGGCTTGCTTAGGTGGTCACTGAGGGGGTGACTTTGGTTTTGTTGCGAGGGGCAAGGATCAACACCAATACCGCACCGCCGATCACCATCGCCAAAGAAGCGAAAAAGAACGTCGAGACCTGCCCAAACAGGTTCTTGGTGGTGATTTCGTAAAACGTGTTGACCACTGGCGCGAATCCAAAAACTAAGGGCATCACAAAAACCGGTTTTCCGCCGAAGTTGAACGCATAAATAATTCCCAGCGCGCCCACTGCCCCGGTGATACCGGCAGCCAAAGACCAAAGGATGCCCGAAACGTGATCGAAACTTCCGGGATCGTTCAACGAACCGAGTAGCATGACAGGAACGACGACCGCGATCGCAAAATAGGCTAATCCGACACAGAAGAAAGGGCGGAGGCGACTGCCGCCCATCTTGAGTTGACCTTTATGCAACACAGGCCCGTAGGCTCCCCAACACAACGCCGTGAACGCGATGCTAATTCCGATCGCCAAAGGCCACGGTCTAGTCGATGAAGCTTTTGAATCGGTAAGATCGGTCGATAAAACCACGGCGTTCTCGTCGGCCGTTTCAATCGCTGTCCCTTGGGTTGCCGTTTCGTTATCGGTTTCATCACCGGCAACCGTAGGCGTTTCTGTCCGTTGAGCGACGTCTGTCGTTTGAACCGGAGCAGCAGTTTTGGCGGGACTGGGTTTGTTGATCAATACGCCAGCTGCGCCAATCGCAACGATCAGGATCGCAATGTAAAAAAGAATGGATGCGTGTTTGAATGTCCGTGCCATCGCCATCGTCACAAACGTGTTCACGATCGGAGCCAATCCAAAAACTAAAGGCATGACGTAAAACGGTTTTCCTTGAAACTTAAACGCCAAAATAATTCCCAACGCACCGACCGCTCCAACAGTTCCGGCGACAAACGACCAAAAAAAACCGCTGATCGACCAGTATCCGGTTTCCCCTTTTACGATCAACACGATCGTGGGAAACACAACGGCGATCAAGAAGTAGGCAAACCCCACACAAATCAGCGGCCTGAGAAGGCTTTTTTGTCCCCCGCCCCCGCCCAAAATTTCTTGTCCGACATGCAGGACCGGTCCATACAGTCCCCAGCAAATGAACGTGAGAATTACAAACAAAAGAAACGTAAAGCTTCGCATAGGGTTCTTTCGGCAATGAATTAGTTTACAGCGCAGAGTTTACACTAATGGCGTGAAAATGCCGTACGGATTTCTTCTGGAATGGATTTGAGCTGGGTCGTTTCAA
>CALDYR010000007.1 GCA_937944405.1 uncultured Pirellulaceae bacterium | reverse complement strand
GTGTCCGCATCCGGGCTATGCGGGGCTTTGTCGTTGGTGTTGGGAGCGTCTGGCGGTCGCTTCAGCAACGGGAGTGGCAGGATGTCGAAGTCTTGAGAATCTTCGACTTTCGGCAACGGTTGAAACTGCGGTGGTTTGGGGGTAGGAAGTGGCGAGATCACCCAGTCTTCCTCTTCGGGGGCTTTCTTCGACCGCTGCGCCGGCAAGGGGTGAGTCTCAATTGAACCATCAAAACCCATCGGGGGATGGACTGAAGTGGGCCCCCAAGCTTCGGCGGGGGCCGTCGTTTCAACCGGGGGCACGTTTTGAACACTCAGCCTGCGCATAAGCGCGCCCGCAACGACGATTGCCAACGCGGCGGCTCCGACGATCAGAAAGGGGCGAGTTTGACTGATGTTTTTCAAGTATCTTTTTTCTAATGGACTTCAAAGGCGACGGTGTTGACGTGGAAATCTGCAATCCACTCGTTCATCATGCGTTCCATTTCGGGCGTCGCGTCGCAGAATCGCATGAAGTAAATTGGTTCGGCGCGTGAACGCATCCTCACGCTCAAACGGTAAACGCCAGGCCGAACGATCCGTTCGGCGGGAACAGAAAATTGTGCGTTCCGCGAACCGAGGGCCGGAATGGAGTGGCCCTCCATACGCACGCCCGGCGGATGATTGAGCACCGTCACCGGTTGCGATGCGGGGCGAATGAAGGGGAGTTGATCCACGTCAAAATTGACCGGCAAATACATCTCGCGTTCGGTTCCTTTGACGTTGGTGGTCAAGAATTTAGTCTGTAAATTGAACAATTGATCATCCAGCGGAATCAAACGGGCCAGCACATCCAAAGAATGGTTGTCGGCCAAATCTCCGTGGGAATCGACGTAACCGGTTTCCCAAATCCGCCTGCCGTCGGGATCGATTAAAACGACATTCATCCAGAGTTGAGGTTGCGCTCCTAGGGAACCGCTGGGCATGTTGTGGCCGGGATTGGTGTTGGTCAAACAATAACGGAAATTTAAACGATTTCCAGCCGTCGGCGTGTCGGCGAAAAACGGCCCGTCGAGCTTCGATCCATTTTCCAGCACTTGACGGCGAATGTCTTTTTTGTAGACCAGCTTTTTGAGATTGGCGGTGATGATCGCGCGAGCCTCAGCGCGATCCTCGGGGGCTTGCCATTCAACCGGAAAAGCGACCGCAATCAATCCGTCAGCGACATCGTCTTCGAACTTTTCTTTTCCCCAATCCGACCGCCAGTCAAATGCCAGCCACTGGTTGAAAGTCCATTTGTCGGCTTCGGTTGTTTGAGGGAACACGCCCGGGTGGGCGATGGAATAACCGGGGCCATAGAACATATGATTGGAATGTTTGCGTTCGGCATTGACGACTTTGCCGTCGATGACCGCTGCGGGGCCAAAGGAGTATCCCGCGTCCACGCCCGGCACAATGCCCATGTGGCAATCTTGGCACGAAACGCCTTCCTTGCACGCGGGAGAAGCGCGATACTGATCCCAGACCACCTCCAGCTTAATCCCCGGTTGAACTGCGACCTGATGGCAGGAGGCACAAAATGATGACTGTGAGAGTTCCTCGAATTGAATGCTCCGTTGGTGCATCGATTGGCCAACGCCACGATCGTGGCGGTCAGTTTTCACTTTATATTTGCCCGCGTACTTGGCCGCAGTGGCGACACCCTGGCCATTGCTACCGCCGTAAACAGGCGCGTGAACGTCGCCCGGTTCGATGCGACGTTCCCCATTGGTTTTAGTGTAAGGCGTTTTGACGCGATGGCACGCGATGCAGGTCACCCCTTCGCGAAACACCGCTGGCCCGTCCCAAATCGCTTGGTCGCGCCGCAGCCCCATTGTCGTCGCCACCGGAGCATGGCAACGCAAACAAAAGTATCCAATGGTGCCCGAAGTAAGTTTGTTAATTTTATCTTCGAAGACATGAAACATTGGCGATACCGAAGCGTACGCGTGGCTGCTGGAAGCCCATTCATCGAAGATCTGCTGGTGGCACGTTTTGCATTCCCGCGCCGAAGGAAAAGCGTCGCGCGAATAAATTTCTAAATGCGGGTCGTCTGTCTTTTTATCATCACCACCATCATCATCGGCATCGGCATCGTTGCTGTCGTCAGGCGATTCGAAGGATGCCTGAGTCGCTTTAACATGAGGGTTGTACAGCGCGCCGTCTGCGACGGTAGCGGCGATGGTGCCTGCCGGGTGATCATTTAGCGGGTAACCGCCACCTCTCCCCGGACGTTGGACATCGTTGGAAGTGAGAACCGAATCTGGATTTTCTAGGTACGCCGGTAGATCCGCCGTACAAGCCACTGGAAGGTTTTGCAGGGCCGAAAGATCTTTGCCGGATAAATGTTCGACGATTCCAGGTTGCTGGAGGGAGCTAAACCCGCTGCTCCAAGGATCGTTAAAAGTCGTGGGCTCGACCGAGGCGTCTTTGGGATCAGCACCGAAGCTTCGTCCCGCCGCCAATGTCGGCCGATTCAACGCACGTCCTCGGTCGATATTAAGACCCAGTGTCGGAGGAACAGAACCTAGTGCAGAAAAATCGCGTTGGGGAACGCCATAATCTGCTTGCGCAATCAGCCGCATCGGCGCCGTGGTGGTCCACGTTTCGGAATTGAATTTCAGCAACACGACCAGCGTAAACAGGACTATGCACGCACAGCCGATCACACCAATGGCCTTATTGGGGGGGGCAATCATGGCCGCAAGGT
>CALDYR010000006.1 GCA_937944405.1 uncultured Pirellulaceae bacterium | reverse complement strand
GAAATCGCTCAAGCGGAACCGCGCGACACCACCCGTTCTACTCAATCGTTAAAATCGAGCTTTAATTCGAGCTTTGATTAGAGCTTTAATTCGGTTTGCCGTCACCGTCAGCGGAGCAGTGCATCCCAATCCGGTAGACGTGGGTTTGGGAATTTGCAACCATTGAAGAACCAGCAGCGTCCGCTCATTGCCGTTTGCCAACCTGTTCAATTGCCAACCTGTTCAATTGCCAACCTGTCCATTGCAAGCCTATCCATTGCAAGCCTGCCCGTCGCGCACCTCATCGGCCGGTGGCAGTAGAGGTTGGTTTACAACGCGACTTGGTGATTGCCGCGATAGAGATAGTTCATCGTGTGAACGGTGACCATGACCAAGGTGTCTTGGCGGAGTTGTTCGTCGGCGTTTTGGACGCGCAGGTTGAGGATTCGGCAGCGGTCAATCATTTCGCGCAGCACCTGATTGATGTTGTAACGATACTCGCCGGTCCAATTAGAGATCGTTTCGCAGATTTCGTTACGATGTCTCTGTAAATAGGTGGACGCTCTTTTGGGAGCTCCAGAATCGGCCGGCAAGAACAGCCGCGCTAAATCGTCGTCAAAAGATGTAGTGTAATTGATGTTGTACCGCTGATGCCGATCGAGGTAGTGCGCGCGCAGCGTCTTCTTCATCCGACTGACTGGGTCTATTTTTCGTCGGGATTTCAATTTGGGCGGGGTGCCAGCGATTTCGCGCATCAGTTCGTCGACGTATTCAAGCTTTTTGCGCGCTTTCCAGCCGGCGTAGTCTTTTCGCCACCGTTTGCCGGGGGTCAACCAAACGGCGAAGGTTTCCGCAAAATCCTCTGCAGGGTGGCTTTGTGCGTACCATGGTTCGAGGTGTTGGACAAAGTTTTTGCTGCGCGGTTTGGGACGGTAGAACTCGGGGTAGGGATCGGAATATCGTCCAAACACCTCCCGATAGCGTTTACGGCGATGAAGCCCGAAGGCGGTGTCCATCGCATGCCCGGCTTCATGGCGCAGGATCTTCATACACCACGCCTTGGTGCCACCTTCGACATCTAACATTTGCTGCCGTTCGAGCCGAATCAGCCGAGGGTGGGCCAGATAGAACGGAATCGCAATGCCCGGAATGCCATCGGGCGCGAACCACTCGTCACTGAGCCAGCAGTGCGGCTTGAGTCTGAAATTGTTGGCTGCGAGTTCACGGTAAAGCTTTTGAATCATCCCTTCGAGCGGTGTCGATTCGATTTTTAATTGCAAATCACACATCCGCACGTCCAGCAATTCTTCATCGGACAGTTGAGTCCAATCATCGACCGTCGCGACACACCCGAGCGCGCGATGTTCTGCAGCGGAGGCTTGTTTCTTCCGTAGCACCGTGAAAGAGTTCGCGGTTTCCACGTTGAGGGCCGGCTCATTATTGGCCGCATCGATAGATTCAACATGCAACGGGGGCGTCGACAGCTGTCCTATCTTTCGTTTGGCGCGTTTGTTTTTCGCACCGACGATGTTTTTCTTCTGCCCTTTGCTCATGTTTTTGGTTCTTCCCGGAACTTTGTGGCGATAGGCGCGCCCCGAGAGATTAGTGCTTCCAATGAATGTCGTGCGATTGGCGAGAATTCCATTATCTCTGGCCGTCAGGAATTCTGGCGAATCCAACTACGATTTTTAGGCTTGCGGTTAAAACTCAGGCCCGTTTCTTTGTAAGCCGAATCCTTTGCTTACCGGCGGTGACACTACTGGGTTATCGGCTATTGCACCAGTGATGATTTAGCTTATGTCGAATCACGCGATACTGCAAATTAAACCGCTTTTTTTTCACCGACCTGCAACCAACCTATCCCTGATCCCAACCCGGTCACCTTGGTGCTGGCGCGGATCGGTTACGTTAATGACTCGCCATTCCATTGGCCCATCAACCACCAAAGTTCGATTGCAAAGTTCCAACGCGAGATGCGATGCTTGATAGCGCATGAAAAGACCCAGCCTACCATGGGTTTGCTGGGTTGATTGGGAAGGAAGTTGGACAAGAAGGAGGTGGGACTGGAGGGAGGTGGGATTGGAGGGGGCGTCGTGAAAAGTGCCGATTAAAAGGTCGGTTTAGCTATCCATCGCAGGATTCTTCCACGTCGGTTCAACACCGTCTAAAAAACTCGACAGACCTTGGTTTCGATAGGGTTGCTGTAATTTCCGGACAGCCTTGGATTCGATCTGGCGAACCCTTTCACGAGTCACAGAGAAGATTTTCCCGACCTCTTCTAAGGTGTAAGAATAACCGTCGGCCAGGCCGTATCGCAGCCGAAGAATTTCACGTTCTCGGTAGTTCAGGTGCTCCATCACTTCTTCGATCCGCGATTTCAAAGCCGCTTGGTGGGTTTCATACAAAGGATCATCGTCTCGGTAGTCTTCCAAAAATTCGCCGAAGAAGCTGTCTTCGCTGTCTCCGACCGGCTGGTCGAGCGAAAGGGGAGTCCGTGACATCTTCATAATGACACGTGTATCGTCGAGCGAAAGTTTGGCTCGTTCGGCCGTTTCTTCGGGCGTCGGTTCCCGGCCGAGTTCTTGGACAAGGTCGCGCATCACGTTTCTGACTTTGCTCATCGTGTCGATCATGTGGACCGGCACGCGAATGGTTCGGCTTTGGTCGGCAATCGCTCGGGTGATCGCTTGGCGAATCCACCACGTCGCGTAAGTCGAAAACTTATAGCCGCGTTCGTGTTCGAATTTGTCCACCGCACGCATCAAACCGGTGTTGCCTTCTTGGATTAGATCCAAAAAACTGAGGCCACGGTTGCGATACTTTTTCGCAATCGAAACAACCAAACGAAGATTGCCGGCGGAAAGAATACGTTTGGCAGCGTCTTGAATCTGGTGCAGTTTTTGCGTCTTTTTAATCCTGCGATCTAAAGTTTTTGGGCTTTCGAATGTCTGCAACATCAAGGTGTTGAGTTCCGCCTTGATTTCGTGATAGGGCGAACCGACGTAGTTGGGATCTTGGGCCTTGATCAACAGTTCGTGCAATTGCTGCATCCGGGTGTTGATCTGCTCAAGCTGGTTAAACAAAGGCTGTAGACGGCTAAAACGCAGATTCAGTTCTTCCACCAACAACACACATTTGTTGCGTCGTTTGATCAATCGCTTCCACGCTTGATGGCGGTCGGCCGGAGATTGTGTTTTGTTGATCGCGACCAGATAGTCGGCCTTGTTGGCCAACAACAGGTGTTTGATGGTTTTGAGATTGGGAATCAGCCGCTGCATGATCCTCTCTTTTTCGGCCTTGTTGGTTACCGAAACTTCGATCGTGCGGTCAAGCCGCAATTTTTTCTCTGACACTTTCTTCAGTGAATCGTACGCTCCTTTGAGCATAAAATCCGTGGCCAGCATCGTGTTTCGGAACTCAAAACGGGCTCTGTCGATCTTCATCGCCGCGTCAACTTCTTGGTCGCGCGTCAACAACGGAATGCGTCCCATTTGCATCAAATACATACGCACTGGATCGTCGATCGAACCGTCGTCGATCCGGTCGGTGGCAGCGTTGTCGGCAACATCAGAGTGCAATGATCTTCCGTCAATGTTACGCTCGATGATCTGTTGGTTGGTTTTTGCCATGAGTGCTGTTCCTGATGTGATTCGGTTGACCGAAGGAACAGTTGCACCACTGATGCCAAGGGAGAAACGCGGGCAAAGAAAACAAGCCCACCCCACAAAAACACCGTTTTCTGTTGGCTTTGAACAGGCCCAATAGTAGAGAGTGATTAGATAACGCATCATCACTGTGAGGCGTCGATTCAGCGCTGTTGCGAAATAACAACATTTCGATGACGGCGCAAAAAAAGACGGCAAGGCCCCTTTGGCTCCTAGCCAAACCTTGCCGTCAAACCTGAGCGTTGCTCCCCAGCACGAACAGGTCTTCGAAAACTTATGTCAGTTTCCTTCTGAGTCAAAGGAAAATCCTGCAGTTGTCCCAAAGATCTCAGCTTTCAGTTCAAACCGTCGGTAAACAAGGCGATTTTCGACGAATATTTATTCCCCGATCGTCCAATCCAACCCAATATCGAAGTTGATCGCTGAATGCGTCAACGCGCCGATGCTAATCCGGTCGACGCCGGTTTGGGCGATGGCGGAAATCGTCTCCAGATTCACGCCGCCAGAAGCCTCCAGCAAAACTTCCGGGGCGACGGAGTTTCGAATCGCGACGGCGCTTTTGAGCACATCGTTGCTCATGTTGTCCAACAAAACGATGTCCGGACGGTGGGGCAGTGCGCTCTCAAATTGCTCGAGCGTGTCGACCTCCAGTTGCAATATCGTGTCGACACCATTGGGAAGCCGCGTCTGATTGTCGTCGATCCATTGCCGCGCTAATTCCACGGCGTCTGCAACGGCGTCCACCGCGCCTCGATTCCAAGCTTTATAAAATGCTAAGTGATTGTCTTTTATCATCACCGCGTCATACAGGCCCATCCGGTGATTGGTTCCGCCCCCACACTGCACCGCGTATTTCTCCAACCGACGGTAGCCCGGTGTTGTTTTTCGGGTGTCAAGAATCTGGACTTTTGTGTCTGCCACTTTTTGGGCAAAAGCATGGGTCAGGGTGCTGATACCCGACAACCGACAGAGAAAATTCAAACACGTGCGTTCCATCATTAAAATTTGATGGGCCGCCCCTCGGAGCACAGCGATCGTTTCCCCCGGCGCGATCGATTGGCCGTCTTGGCAGGTCACATCAAAAACCAAACCGGGCGCGCAGTTGGTGATGGCTAGTTTCGCTACCTCGACGCCGCAAACAATTCCACGTTGCCGACTTACCAATGCCGCCGCAGCGGTCGCGGATGGGGGGATTACGCTTTGCGTGGTACAGTCAACCGCGGTGGTTAAAGAGGTGCTGCCGGTATCTTCGGCCAACGCCATTTCAATCAACTTCAAACCATCGGCGGCGGTGTCAGCGTCGAGCGTAAATTTTTGTGACATGGTTTCTCTTTAGGTCAACCCAAGCGGCGAAAACCGCGTTGCTGCGCGGGGATTCGGGACAATGCGCGAAAATGGATTTTACTCCTCGGCACTATCGAGATACTGCGCGATGCGAGTTTTTATTTTATCGCGCACGGTGCGGAAACATTCCATTTTTTCTTCGTCGCTACCGATGGCGTCGGCGGGGTCTTCGAACGGCCAGTGCAAAATTTCGGCGGCCCCGGGCCAGACCGGACAATCCGTTTGGGCATTTCCGCAAACCGTGACGACTAAATCGAAGGGTTGGTCGATGAAGGGCTGAGATGATTTGCTATTGAGCCCCTCGGGGGAAAGGCCGATCTCCTCTAACGCCTTGAGTGCCAAAGGATGCACGTAGCCCGAAGGACGCGAACCTGCCGACACCGCTTCCCATTTCCCCGCTGATTGGGTGTTCCATATGACTTCAGCCATTTGGCTTCGGCAAGAATTTCCAGTACAAAGAATGAGCACACGTTTGGACATAGCTGGATTTCCGTTGTTTGTTGCTTTGGTTTGTGGACGATTAAATGGTGAGTTTTTAGCACCGTTACCGCGCACCGTTCGATTGGTATTCGGGACCGTGAGCAGCTTCCACTCGCCGATTTCATATCACGAGTAACGCGGTTACATATCGTAATACAGACAGAACTCGTAGGGATGCGGGCGACTGGCGACGGCGTCTACTTCGTTGATTCGCTTATAATTGATCCAGTTATAAATCGCGTCTTTGGTGAACACATCGCCACGCAACAGGAAATCGTGATTGGCTTGCAGTGCGTCCAAGGATCGTCCTAGGGAGGCCGGGGTTTTGGGAACGTTTTCTAGTGCTTCGGGGGGCAGGTCATAAATATCCTTATCCAGCGGTTCGCCGGGGTCGATTTTATTTTCAATCCCATCCAACGCTGCCATCAGCACCGCTGAAAACGCCAAGTACGGATTGCAACTCGGATCAGGGCAGCGAAATTCGATACGCTTGGACGATGGCGCGTTGCTGTAAACGGGAATCCGACACGCCGCCGAACGGTTGCGTTGGGAATAGGCTAGGTTGATCGGTGCTTCAAAACCGGGCGTCAACCGTTTGTAGCTATTAGTGGTGGGATTGGTGATCGCCAACAACGCTGGGGCATGATTCAAAATGCCACCGATCGCATACATCGCGGTTTCGCTCAACCCTGAATACCCGTCGCCTGCAAACAACGGTTTGTCGTCTTTCCAAAGCGACAGATGCGTGTGCATCCCGGACCCGGAATCACCAAAAATTGGTTTGGGCATAAACGTCACCGATTTCTGGTGTTTGAACGCCACGTTTTTGACAATGTACTTGTACTTCATCATCTTATCGGCCATCGCGACCAATTCATCGTACTTTAGATTCAGTTCCGATTGTCCGGCGGTGGCGACTTCGTGGTGTTGGCATTCGACTTCCATTCCGCAGTCGATCATGGTCTGCATCATCTCGTTACGCAGGTCCATCGATTGGTCCATCGGTGGGCAGGGCAGGTAACCTTGTTGGTACCGGATCTTATATCCAAGGTTCGGGGATTCAGCGCGTCCGCGGTTCCATTGGGCCTCGACACTGTCGACTTCGTAGAAGGCACTGTTTGCGGTCTGGTCGAAACGCACATCATCAAAGATGAAAAACTCGGCCTCGGAACCGAAGTACGCTTTGTCCGCAACGCCGGTACTACTGAGGTAATTGACTGCTTTTCGAGCGATAAAGCGCGGGTCGCGGCTGTAGTCCTCGTGCGTGATCGGGTCGATCACGTTGCAAATCATGTTCAACGTCGGAAGCTTCGTGAAGGGATCTAAAAAGCAGGTATCCGGCTGCGGTATCAGCAACATATCGCTCTCATCGACGCGCTGCCAACCGCGGACACTAGATCCATCGAAACCAACGCCTTCTTCGAAGGTGGCTTCGGTCAACATTTTGACCGGAATGGTCGTATGAGCCCAAAGGCCGATAAAATCCATAAACCGCAGATCGACAGCTTTTACGTCGTTTTCGCGGCAGAAAGCGATGACTTCTTTTGGAGTCAAAGGGGGCACCTATTACTTTAAGTATGAATTTTGAAACCACCGCAACGTCGGGAGAGCTTCGTTTAACTTTTTGAAATTGTAATCGCTTTGACCAAACCGTGTTTTCGGTGGCAGGGGAAATCGTACGGTTTCTCAACGTCACGATGGGGAAAAGCTGGAGTCACCAAAGACAAAGAAACATTACTGCCCCAAAAGACGTAGGTTACGGCACGCTATCACCCGCTGGCTCTCTGCAGCAATCAGGATCAAACAGTGCTACGCCAATTCGTTTTTTGACCGGATTAAGGATGCAGATTCCGATCAGCAAAAGATGCTTTTTTTCCGCTAACCCAACCCTGTAATTATCTCCCCGCCATTGGTATCATCGATCCCGCAATGGGGGACAGTGAGTTCAGACGGTGTTTTATCAGACCGCTGCCTTGGGATCCACCGTGCATCAAACACCATCTGACCACCAGATGTAATGCTCACAGATTGTTGGGCGACTCGGATTTTTTTAATTGGCACAGGGTTGTGCGTCTACACACATATTATTGGAGTTATAGCCTCAGATGAGCAAATCAAAACTAGAGTACATTTGGCTGGACGGTTACAAGCCCACGCAATCTTTGCGTGGCAAAACGAAGGTTGTTTCCGACTTCAGCGGTAAACTAGAAGACTGCGAAGATTGGTGCTTCGACGGTAGTTCGACCGAACAGGCCGAAGGCGGTGATTCAGACTGCATTCTTAAACCTGTTTATATCGTTCCCGACCCCGGTCGTTTAAGCGCCTACATCGTGATGTGCGAAGTTCTCAACGCCGACGGCACGCCTCATGCATCCAACGGTCGTGCAACCATTCAAGACGACGACAATGATTTTTGGTTCGGATTCGAGCAAGAGTATTTCCTGTGGGATCCTGAAACTAACCTTCCTCCGGGTTTCCCCAGTGGTGGCTACCCGCAACCACAAGGGCCGTATTATTGCTCCGTTGGCGCCAAAAACGCTTACTGCCGCGAATTGGTAGAAGAGCACATGGACACTTGCTTGGAAGCGGGAATCAATTTAGAAGGCATCAACGCCGAGGTTGCTGCGGGGCAGTGGGAATTTCAGATCTTCGCCAAAGGCGCTAAAGAAGCCGGTGATCAAATCTGGGTCGCCCGATACCTGCTTGAGCGAATCGGTGAGAAATACGGATTGTCCATCGACTACCACCCCAAGCCATTGGGCGACACCGACTGGAACGGCTCAGGCATGCACGCGAACTTTTCTAACTCAACCCTCCGAGAGTCAGGGAAGAAAGAAGATTACGATCGCATCTGCCAAGCCTTCGAACCACGTGTTAACGAACACATCGCCGTTTACGGTGCCGACAACGACCAACGTCTGACCGGCAAACACGAAACGCAACGCATCGACCAATTCAGCTACGGCGTTTCTGATCGTGGTGCGTCGATTCGCATCCCCGTCGGTACCGTTGCGGCGGGCTGGAAGGGATGGCTGGAAGACCGCCGACCGGCTTCTAACGCAGATCCGTACAAGGTCGCTGCCGAGATCATCAAAACTGTCAAAGGTGCCTAAATGGGCCACCCAAATTGGTCTATCGACGGGCGGGGCTAACAACGAATTGTCATAACACATACGACGACCAAGTTGATAACCTAAAGCTTTTAAACCTCTTCGTCCTCCGGGCGAAGAGGTTTTTTTGTCACATTAAATTCAAATGGTTTAGACGTAGTAGCCGGAGGGTTTTTAAGTGATAATCTGGCCATGTGGCCAGAAAAAGATCAAACCGTTGAATTACTCGCGCGGGCGAAGGCAGGCAATGATGACGCCATCAATCAACTGATGGACCGGCACCGAAATTCGCTTCGGCAGCTTGTTCGGATGCGATTGGATCAAAAAATCCAGAATCGCATCGATATCAGTGACGTGGTGCAAGACGTGCTGGTGGAAGCGAACCGGCGACTGCAGCGTTACATCGAAAATCCCGTGATGCCCTTTCATTTGTGGCTTAGGCAAATCGCCAAAGACCGTATCATCGATGCTCATCGCCGCCACCGGGTGTCGGCAAAACGATCCGTTGATCGCGAACAGTCATTGCTCGCCCCGCGTGGCTACGACCAATCTTCGATTCAGCTCGCGGCGTTGCTGGGGGACCAGCGTTTAACTCCTGCCGCTGCGGCCCTGCAACAAGAGATGGCGAAAAAAGTCGAAGAAGCGATCTCTCGGTTAGATGAAAAAGATTGCGAAATCATCGTGATGCGACACTACGAACACCTTACCAACCAAGAAATTGGAAAAGTGCTTAACTTGACCGAACCTGCAGCCAGCATGAGATATTTGCGGGCGATTCGGAGGCTGCGGGTGGTAATGCAAGATTCATCGGAATCCGAATCCGACGGTGACCGAGATTAGTACGGGTGTGTTTTGCGGACCTTGATACGGCCCTTACGTGGTCGATTTTGAGGCGGACACTGGATCATCAATCGGCGCTGATTACAGATTCAGTGACTTCTTCCTTACCACAATCTTCACGATGTTTTCCCCACTATCATTTTCTTGAGGCGACACGATGCGGCCATCGGATTCAGATGATCGATCCGACGATTACGAACAGGAATTGGCAAACCTAATCACCGACCTTGCCGATCGCATCAACAGCGGGGACCACGTCGAACTGGAAAAGACGTGCCGCCTCCATCCAAACTTCGAAACCGACCTACGCGAACTTTGGGGGACCATCGCCGTCACCCGCGCCGCGGCAGATGAAATGGCGTCCAAATCATTTACCGGCCAAACCGACACGCGCATCCCGGGATTGGAAGTTCCCTATGATTTGGGCAACTACATCCTTGAAGAGGAAATCGGTCGCGGTGGTATGGGCATCGTCTATCGCGCGGCCCGAAAATCGGACCAAAGAACGATCGCGATCAAAATGATCCTTAAAGGCGACTTCGCATCGCCGATTGAACGCGAACGCTTCCAAGCCGAGGCCGAAGCGGCCGCACGATTGACCCACCGCCACATCGCACCGATCTCTGAAATTGGCGAACACGAAGGGCTGGCGTTCTTCTGCATGAAACTGATCGATGGCGGCACCCTCACACAACGATTACTGGCCGGTCCCCTGCACCCGCGCACCGCCGGTAAAATCATGGCGGAGATTTGCGACGCGGTCGAATACGCCCATTCTCAAGGCGTATTGCACCGTGACCTCAAACCCTCCAACGTGTTACTGGATCAATTCGGGCATGCTTACATCGTGGACTTCGGTTTGGCCAAACAGGCCTCTGGTTCCAACAGTTTGACCAAATCAGGGGCCGTTTTGGGCACGCCATCCTATATTGCGCCCGAACAGGCCGCCGGTGCCCGAGGCGAAATCGGCGTCGTCAGCGACGTTTACTCACTGGGCGCGATTCTCTACCACATGCTCACCGGAAGACCGCCGTTTCTCGGGGCATCGCCGGTCGATACGCTCCTGATGGTGCTGGAACAAGACCCGTTGATTCCGCGCGCTCTCAATCGCCGTGTCGATCGGAAGTTGGAGATGATCGCCATGCGTTGCCTGCAAAAACCGCAAGACTTGCGTTATCGATCGGCTAAGAATTTGCTTCAGGACATTCGGGCCTACCTGAACAACGAATCAGTGTCTGCCCGGGAAGGCCGTTTTGTCCAAGTCATCGCCAATCTTTTCCGCGAAACGCATCACGCCGAAGTGCTCGAAAACTGGGGGTTGATCTGGATGTGGCACTCCCTGGTGCTATTGATCGCGAGTCTTTCGACGCACGTGTTGTGGATGATGGGCGATGAAAATCGCGTTCACTACTGGTTGATGTGGACATTGGGACTAGGGGCTTGGGCGGTTGTGTTCTGGTTTGTCCGGCGCACTATGGGCCCCGTTACCTTCGTCGAACGCCAGGTCGCCCACGTGTGGGCGGCGGCAATGTGGTGCGTCGTTTTCTTGTTTCCACTGGAGGCGGTGCTGGGGCTGGAGGTGCTGTCGCTTTCGCCACTGCTGGCAGTGGTGGCGGGAATGGTGTTTCTGATTAAAGCAGGCATCCTTTCGGGGCGGTTCTACATCCAAGCCGCCCTGATGTTCGTAACCGCGATTGTGATGGCCTGTCATCCGCAACACGCCATGGTGACTTTCGGGTTTGCGTCTGCGGCGTGTTTCTTTTCGGCGGGGTGGAAATACTACCGGCGTCGCAAACGCACCCTGCGGTAGGCCAACTGGCGCCGCGCGGGCCAATTCCAACGCCAGTCCAAACCGCCTCCACGCTATTGAACTCGATTCTCGTTCGCACCGCAGATGCTGTGTACATCCTATAATCGTTGCAACCATTTCGACCCGCACGATTGTTACGCGATGAGATCAGGAGATTTCCGAGTTTCTTCTCCGCCCAACCGCTTCTGGAGCGTTCTCACAGCGGGCCCGCCAGCGCTCCAAACGTTTCTGCGGCAGCAGTAAAACACACCCCAATCCCTGCCTTTTACGGTGTTTCGGTGGCTGGCGGGCGAACGGACAAGAAAATTAGCAGCACGCAACTGTTACGCACCCAGCATCGTCGGGAGAAAAACTCCATTTTATTTGAGCGTTAAAGTTTGACACTCGCCAAAAATGTCATAGGTTTCTAGTGAGTCAAACGTCAGACACGTCAGACGCGAAACTCAACCCGCCTTAGACCATTGGTACTAAGCAACCCCCCTGCAGTTTTTTTAATTTCTGGTGAACTGATACCGCAGGACAAACTTTCGTTTGCTCAGTTCCCTAATCATCGAGCCAATGGCTCACGTCCGTCAAGGACGCAATTTCCGTCGGAGGAAAATACTATGAAGAATTTTATGACTAAAGTTGAGCGTTTCATGAAATCAGAAGACGGCCCTACAGCTGTCGAGTACGCAGTAATGCTTGCTTTGATCGTGATCGTTTGTATCGCTTCAATCACATCAATCGGTGAAGAAGTCAACGAGACTTTCCAAGGAATCACTACCGATCTGCAAACAGCAAACGGTGCTGCTACTAACTAAGCACTTTTGACACACATCAAAAGTCAAAAATGTCCCCTTGGCCCATTCGGGCCAAGGCGGGCTTTTTTTGCTTTAGAGCTGATTTCTTTATTTTCGATGTGCGGACTCGTTTTTTTCTGAACCCATCCGTTATTCATTGCCCCAACCAACCACAAAAACTTTCGTGCGACTGGAGTATCAAGTGGAATTCATCGCATCGCCGGACGCCTACCAAAATTGTTTCAGCCTGATTTGTGTTTTTTTTACCATGTTGGCTGTATTTGCGAGCTACGTTTTGACGCTTCGGTAATCCGCAGCGTTTGCCAGCGTCGCTGAACCAAGGTTTCAGCAACCCCCGTTTGCATCCCCGGTTTGCAAACATAATCACACACACAAAACACACACCACCTCAACCCGCCCGCCGGTCTGCGGAGGTTGACGTACAGAGGAGAAGACACATGAACGCTTTTTTGACTTTAATGGCCGATAACTGGCAGCAGTATGGTTACTGGACTGTTGCCGTTTTCGCAATCGTCGCCGCTTACATTGACGGCAAAGAATTGCGAGTCCCCAACAAACTGACCTTCCCGATGATCGTCGCCGGCTGGGTCTTCAGCATGATTCTGTGGGAAATCCAAGGCGATGCTTGGTACAACGGATTGTTGTGGAGCCTTGCTGGAACCATCATCGGCGGATTGACACTTCTTCCGTTTTACGCGATCGGTGGCATGGGCGCTGGCGACGTGAAGATGATGGCTGGAATTGGGGCTTGGGTGCATGTTGCCTGCATCGTCAACTCGTTCTTGGTGGGTGCTGTTGTCGGCGGCGTGATCGCAATCGCGATGGTGCTGATGGCTGGCGAATGGAGAAAGCACTACGACCAGTTCTTCTATATCTTCAACGAAATCATCACAGTCAAAGATCCGGAGAAGCTTTCCGAGATCGCCGGTGAACGAAAAAGTTCAATGCGATTGCTCCCTTACGGAATTCCAATGGCAATCGGCACTTTGATGTACATGGGCTGGAACGGAATGCTGGCGTAGTCCGGTTAACCGAATTCAACCAAACCATTCCGCAGATCCGGCAGCTTACGAGTTTGCCGGATTTGCGTGTTTGCATTGCAAAAAACAATTTTTAAAGAACTCGTTGCCTAAGCGACGAAATTACCGAAGCAGTTAAAAATGCAAGCACTTAGTGCAAGCAGCGCTTTACCTTTGAAAGTTCATGGAGTGAACTGAGGTAGCCTAAGGACAGGACGGCGTCTCCTGAGAAAATTACCGTCTTACGAGGATCGCGGACCAGAGGTCCGCATATTTTGGGGTACTTCAATGAAATCTAAATCGCTCATCATGTTATTGTTCTGCCTTGGCTTCGGTGCCTTGGCTGCAGTGGCCGCCACGACGGTTTTGGGAAACCGCGGTGAATCGGATCTCGCCGCTGTGAAATCCAAGCCTGTTGTTTTGGCTAACGATCATATGAACATCAAATCTAAGTTAACCGCTGAGAACTGCCGTGTCGAAACCTGGCCGGTGCAACTTGTCCCCGACAATGCGATATCTGACCTTTCGATGTTGGAAAACAAACTGAACAAGTTTCGGCTTACCAAGAACATGCCTATCACGGCCGATCAGATCGCCGAGATGGCTTTTTTCGAACAGGATCGCATTCCGCCGGGCCACAAAGTTGTTGCGATTAAGGTAAATGAAGACGACACGATCTCAGGTTTACTGAAGCCCGGCCAACAGGTCGACATTATCGGCGTTTTTGAACTGCCTCAAGAAAAAGGCTCCAATCGACGCAGTAAGACAGCACAAACCTTTCTCAAGGGCATCCGCGTCTATTCGATCGATGGCGACCGCGACGGTTTGTCTGAGCAATTAGGTGGACACCAGGGTAATTCAGTGGTCGGCGTTTTGGTCACCGAAGAACAATCCGAGCAAATCGTTTTGGTCCAAAAAGTCGGCGACCTGAAACTCGTCCTTCGTGGTGAAGTTTACGACGAAGCGGAAGAAGAAGTCGCTGATTTCGAGACGCTGTTTCCTGGCATCGGCGGTACCAGCGTCAAAAAAACGATGGCCTTTAGCAACCGCAACAAGAAAGAGATGGCTCACACTGGATTCCAAATGCGACTTTGGCAGGGATTAGAGTCAGAAGTCCACAATTTTGACGATGATGGCAATCCGCAATCTCAAGGAAGCGGCAAACGCAGCGCACAGCAACAGCAACAACCACAGTCCGAAGCGGGCAGTGGCACCTCGCAAGAAGTTGGAGAATTTGACGAATACAATGAATTCGAAGATGATGAGTACCTCGGCATCGAGTAGCACAGGCGTCATTTTTCATCACAGAAGCTGGGAAAAGAGGTTCGGTGCGGTCGCCTAAGTTGGACTGCATCGTGAGCAACGTTGGGGAATTACACCACGGTTTCCGCGCCCTTACACAGCATTTCCTTACACAGCATTTCCTTCCGGCCTTCTGCAGAAAAACAAGTCAAAGTTCGGCAGTCACCGCCCCGTTAGACCGCCCAAGAACATCAGCATGGCGCCAGTTTTACACTGGTGCCATTTTTTTTTGGCCCTTCGCGGATTTGAGTGGCAGGCTTCGAAGTCGTGGTAGGATGCCCCAAAATTCCCAATGGCTGTGTTTAGCGGAATTCGGGCCAGTTCCTCTACATGCACTGGAGAAAAGGCAAACTTTGGACCCACGCGGTGTCACAATGTTTCGGTAATAACGTTTTTTGTTGGCGATTTGGTTATTTGGTCTGTTCCGATCAGTCTGATTCTTCCGATAGCTCTAATGGCATTCGATCCAAGGCTGGAGAGACTTTCGGGGGGACCGGAAGCGTCGAGATTGCCATAACGCGAGGATTCACGGATGAACATGCGGATAAAATCTTTTTTGATCGGTTGTCTAACAGCAGCCACAGTCCTTTGTGGAAGCCAAAACTCTTTTGCTTTCCAAGGCATTAGCGGGCCAAGGTTTCAAATCAACGACTCGGTTGAATCACTGAACGTCATCGCGGGTTCAGCCCGCAGATTGAAGTTCGAGTACCAGGTTCCCGAACTGATGGTTGAGAACCCTGAGGTCATTCAAGCCTCCCCGGTTTCGCCCAGCGAGATCCTCATCACCGGACTCAAGCCGGGTGTTTCGTCGATCACTATCAGTGATCCCGACAAAAACCTGCAAACCATCGCGGTCGAAGTTTTAGTCGACACGCGGAAGTTAGAATTAGCACTGACTAATTTCTTTCCCGATTCGCAAATCAAAGTTCATCCGCTTAACGCGGGTGTGATTCTTGCGGGCCATGTTGCCCGTGCCGATCAGGTTGCCAACATCATGTCCGTTGCCAGAGACTTTTTCCCTGACAACGTCGTCAACCAATTGGCCGTCAACGGAAATCAAAACATCGCGATCAAGGTCGACATCTACGAAGTTTCTCGTTCGAAACTTCGCCAATTAGGCGTTGACTGGGGGTTTCGCAGCGGCGGTTTCGACACGGTTTCCAGCATATCGGACATCATTCAATCGCTCGACCCGCGAGCGTTTACATCCGGCCAAGACGCTCAAAACCTGTCGTTGGGCATTTTAGGCAACGGACGTGAATTCCGGGCCTTCATCCGAGCTTTGGAACGAAACAATGTCGCGAAGCTTCTTGATCAACCGGTCTTGGTCGCCCAAAACGGCCGCCCTGCTGAATTCCTTTCTGGTGGCGAGATTCCAATTTTGGTTGCCTCAGGTCTGGGAACGACAACGATTGAGTTTCGTCCCTTCGGTACCAAGTTGGACATGGTCCCCATCGTTCACGGCAACGGAGAATTGACGCTCGAGGTACGAGCCGAAGTATCTGAGGTGGCTCCTGATTTAGCGGCGTCCAACGGAACCCCAGGTTTCCGGACCCGTCGGGTTAACACAGGTGTAAAAATGCGGGCCGGCCACACGCTCGCGTTGGCAGGAGACTACAAAGAGAGTTCTTCCGGTCAGAACCAAGGCGTGCCCAAGATTAAGCACTCCGGCATCTTCGGCCCTCTGTTTCGACAGGTTGAAGTTGAGGAAAACGAAACCGAGTTGGTCTTCTTAATCACGCCTCAATTCGTCAGCGACGTCGAACCTGGGCAAATGCCCGCCGGTAAACTTGGCAAATTGACGGCCGTTCCATCCAACAGAGAACTTTACAAGAACGGCTACTTGGAAGTACCAGTGTGTCAAGATGACTGCCCTGTCGATGACGCATTTGGAAGTCCTCGTGGCGGTTTCGCCCCTAACGCGACGCCTCCTAACCCACAAGGCTATCCTGGCATGCCGAACCAACCACTGGAGTACCATCAGGGACTACCTTTGGGACAGTTTCAACAACAGCCAGCCCCGCGGCATGCCAATAACGGATTTTCTTGGCCCAGCCCCGACAGACGGTAAGTAACGTTTGTAACGATCCAATCGGCATCTCTCAGAATTTCCTGAAGAGATGCCGATAAAGTGCAGTGTTGTTGGTGATGAGTGCCATTGGTCAGCCATGGCCGTTAGTGTGACTTTCGAATTGGAATTGAAATGAGTGGAAACCTGCGCGTCGCAATTTGTGATCCCGATGAAAACAGTCGCGAGGCGATTAAAAAAAGCCTGATCGGGATGGACCAAGTTTGGCTTGAAGCGGATTCGTCACGGTACGAGTTCTTCCACGACATCGTCGAGCAAGCCACTCCCGATGTCGCGATCATCGACATTGACGATGATGAGGTGAAAGCTCTCGCGTTGGTCGAACAGATTGCGAAATCTCACCCCCAGTGCGGTGTGGTCGTCGTCAGCTCGCAAGCCGACGGGCAATTGATTCTCCGTGCGATGCGTGCCGGTGCCCGAGAATTCCTTAACTCGCCGGTGCAGATTGAGGAGTTGTTGGGAGCATTGGATCGCGTCGCGTCCGCCTCCGGCGGCGACAAACGAAACAAGAGTGGCCAAATCATCAGTTTCGCCGGTGCCTCCGGCGGCGTCGGTACCACGTCCATCGCGGTGAACGTGGCGGTGGCGATGGCCCAGAATCCTCAACACAGCGTCGCTTTGGTCGATCTTGATCTTGCGTTGGGAGACGCCGATGTATTTCTGGACATGATCCCAGAATACACGCTGCTGGACGTCACGCAGAACATCTCGCGGCTCGATTTGGCTCTACTTCGCAAATCGCTGACCAAGCACGAGTCCGGGGTTTACTTGCTGCCACGACCGGTCCAGATCGAGGACTTAACGACCATCCCCGAAGAAAATTTCAAACGCGTACTGGGATTATTGAGGGCCACGTTCTCGCACGTGGTAGTCGACCTTTCCAAAACGTACAACCGGTTGGACCTTGCTGCTTTAGAAGCTTCCAGTGCCGTTGTGTTGCTGACTCAGTTGGACCTGCCTTGCCTGCGAAATGTCGTGCGGTTGTTTTCCGCGTTTGAACTTTATGAGGGAATTACCAGTAAAGTCAAAGTGGTTGTCAATCGAGGTGGGTTGGACAAAGCGCAGATCAGCGTCGACAAAGCGGAAGAGACCATCGATCGTGAGATCTTCGGTCGTGTTCCCAACAACTATTTCGTCATTTCCGAATGCCGAAACAACGGTGTGCCGTTAGCGATGCAGGCTCCGAAGGCCGCGATCACGGTTGCCATTCAAGAATTGGCCAACAAACTGACCGGAACCGAAGCCGCGCCACTCGAAGAGGGCGACGAAAAGAGCAAGAAAAGCTGGTTGAAATTCCTCTCCAAAAACGGACAGTAGGCGGCGGGGAGCAACGGGGCCAAATCGCTACCGCGCCAATCCTCACCGCGCCACGACGATTACAATCCGCCATCTGTTGGACATCAACCGGAGTGCCGATTTAGGCGCTCGCGCTGCGAGCGCCTGCTGCCACCGCTTCACGAACTCACTTTGACGATCAACGATCCTCAGCCCGAGTCTTCGCGCATCTTCGTAACCCGCTGACTCTGCAGAGCACTTAGCGGCTCACATGGCAGGGTATAAGCGAAGCAACTTATTTGAGTTTGTCGATAGAACGTAAATAAGCGACCACTTCATCGGCCAATTG
>CALDYR010000005.1 GCA_937944405.1 uncultured Pirellulaceae bacterium | reverse complement strand
CGTATCCAAGTGACGCCAAGTGCGTTCGGGTGCCAGATCTTTTCTTGAGCATTCCCCGTCACAATCGGAACAGCGCAGTTTGCCACCAGAATGCACAAGCTGAATTACAACCTGATTGCCCGTGGGGTCTAAGTCGACTTTTGATACCTGCCAAGACGAATCAAGTCCAAGCAACTGACTGAGATGCGTGTTAATCTCTTTCATCACCTCAGTCTCCAAAATTCAAGCAATTTTGGAGACTGACACTAAATTCCGGGAAGAACCACATCTATAGTAACCGCCATGAAATCGCGGACGCCAACGAAAGGGCCCGAGAATTACCGGATACCGTCGGATCGATTACTTGAAGGTCGGTCGGTGTTGCTTCGGTCTGCAACCACCGCAAATCTTCAGGACTTAGACACGCGATTGAAATAGTCCCTAAGCCCGTCTCCCGATTTACCACCGTGTACGTCAGCGGCAGAAGTCTAAAAGAAGTGCCATTGAGAACCAGCGATTAAGCCCGAAAATGCCAGCGCTTATTGATTCGTGTTTGCAGTTTTGCCTTCGCTGTTTGGCCCTTGAACTTTAGCGGTTGCCGTTTTGGGATCCTGGAAATTCTGTGCTTCGGCAAAAGACGTGGACTATTTAACTTCCAAGCATTGCTGCAAATCAGCGATCAAATCGTCTGCGTCCTCGATCCCACAAGCCAATCGAATCATGTTGTCGTTGATGCCAAACTCCGCGCGCTCCTCGGGAGTGCATTGAAAGTAACTCATCACCAGCGGTTGTTCGATCAGCGTTTCGACCCCGCCCAACGACGGTGCAATCCGAGCGACCTTGGCGGCGTCAACGATGCGGGCCGTTTGCTGCCAATCAGCGTCTTTGACCAGGAACGTTACCAACCCACCGTACCCCTGCATCGTCTCTTTTGCCACGCCGTGGTACGCATGGGATTCAAGTCCGGGATAGTAAACTTTTTCGACGCGCGGGTGATTTTCCAGATACTCCGCGACGCGCATCCCGTTTTCGTTGTGCTGTTTCATTCGCAGCCCAAACGTCTTGAGCCCACGTTGCAGCAAGTAACAATTGTGGGGTGAATTCACCGCCCCCATGATGCCGCGTAGCGTCCGGATCGGATCAAGGATCTCCTTCCTGCCCAACACGACACCAGCCAAAAGATCATTATGGCCACCCAGATACTTCGTCGCCGAATGCATCACCAGATCAACTCCATGGGCGATAGGCTGAATGTTGAACGGCGTCGCCAACGTCGCGTCGATAATCGTCAGCACGCCATGCTGTTTTCCAATTTCGGCAAACCGATCCAGATCAACAATGCTAAGGTGTGGATTGGTCGGCGATTCACTGACCAAAAGCTTCGTTTTGGGCGTAATCGCGGCTTCCATCGCGTCATAGTCACCCGTTTTTACGTCAATCGTTTTGACGCCAAATCGAGCAAGATGTTTCCGGCAGTACTCGCGCGACCGATGGTAGCACTCGTCGAAAAAGATAATCTCATCGCTTTGAGAAAGCACGGAGTTCAACACGCCCACAAACGCCGCCATGCCGCTGGAATACAAGATCGCCTCTTCAGCCCCTTCAAGGGCCGCCAATTTTCGTTCAACGACGCGCTCCCCCGGCACCCCATATCGACCGTACTCACCACGATCTTCTTCGTTCTCAATGAAGCTTATAATCGCTTGGGTGTTCTCAAAGGTAAACGTAGAAGCCAAAACGACTGAATCGGTGATTGCGTGGGATGGCTTCTGCCGCGCCTCACCACCATGAACCGAAGTCGTCGACACGCTTGCATGAGGGGTTTCAGGGTCGCGCGGTGTTGTCTGCTGTTTAAAATCTGAAGGCGTGACCGACATTGTGTTGGCTCCAATATTTTTCGCGCATAATTTTTAGCGCACAATCAAGAAAAATGTTGGGGAGATGTCGGCCCGCGTTACCCGGATCGCCGAAAGTCGTTCAAGCACTCGCTTTACTGGAACTGCACACGTTTGATGACGCGCGATGGAAGGCTCTTTAGCAGATAAAGGCTGCAAGCGGCTAACAAATCCCTATTCACAAACATTATAGATAGGCCGTTGTCCTTCTGGCAATCCACAATTATTTGTTTTCACCCTGTTTTTAAATCACAACCCTGGGATTGGTCGAATTGACAATCACCATCCCGACAGTCCGCCCCACGGGAAGATTTGACGCAATCAGCAGCAACACACCCGCGTGAAAACTTCACTAATTTCTCTTTCCTCGGAACACCGATTTTGCTAATTCTTCGTCGACATTTCTAATTCCCACCGAGACAACCATGAAGCTCTTCCATGTTCACGACTTGGCGAGCACCACTTTTCTTTCGATTAGCTGCGGACTTCTAACTGCGCTATCGATCTCCAATCCTGCAATCGCGCAGGAATTTACGCGCTCTACCATTCCCCTAAAATTGGGCGGTTCGATGACTTCGATCCAATCGCAGGGCCAGAGGATCGCCTATCTCAGCGGTGAAGACCGTGCGCGCGATGCCGCTGCAGGAAATCCGGACCGCCGCGAAACCGGGTTTGTTCCCTCCCCCAATGCGCCATCTGACAGCTTCTACCGGCAGAACCAGCGATCCGATTCTCAAATCTATCCATACCCGGCTTCCGCTAATGGTCGCAACTCGAGTATCAACCCGGGATTCAATTCACCGTTTAACACTGCCTCTGCTCCGGTCGATAACGGCCGCGCGGATTTGCGTTTCGAACGATCCGGCATCGGCGAACGCCCCAGCGGATCTCTAGGTGATAACAGGGGCACCAATCGCAACGCTAACAATCGAACCGCGCAATTACCGCAGCCACCAACACGGCCGCCACAATCACAATTTCCGGCGCCCCAAGCACCGGAAGGCCTGCCCAACCCCACAGCCGCCTTGCCGTCCGCGGCACAACCCTTTGCCAGGCCCCCCTTCGCGGGACAACAATTTTCGCCTGCCGCCAATTGCAATTGCGGACCAAATTACGCCAACCCCGCAGCCAATTATCCAGCTGGTTTTCAAGGCTACCAACCGTTTCCCCAGGCCGCCAATTCGGTACCAGCACTGAACATTCAACTACCGCCTAGGGGAGGGCCTAATCCTGCCGCCCCCAACGGTTTCGCTCAACAACCGCCGGGAAGTTTTGGTAGATTTAATGGGTACCAATTTCAACCCGGCATTGGGGCCCCGCAATTCAACACTGCGAACACCCCTTGGTGGAGCTCTTTCCTGACAGGATCCGGCCAGTACACGCCGCTGGTCCAGTTTCGAAATATGCCACCAGGCACCTATCTGGGGCAAGGTCTTATCGGTCAACCAACGGCTTACGTCGACGGACAACCGATCCGAAACCTCCTCCGATACGTAGCACCTTAACCACTAACCACCGCATGGGTTTGGTCCGGGCGCGACGTCGGACCGACGGCAAAAAGGGCAATGCGTAGGACAAACGGGTGAAGCTTCGTCGGCGGTTTCAATATCTTGTTCGTCTTCGTCACTGCGGAAACCGACCGTGTCGCGCCAGCCGCAATCAAGACACTTCAATTCCCAAGCATCGATTGCTAAATCATCAGATTCAAAATGATTGTACTTACAAACCAGCGGGCAGTCCGACCGCGATGGGTTTTGCTGGCACCCGACCTTGGGAGGCGTTTTAGGTTTCTCCATCATACGCTTCTGATTGCCGTGGTTGGTAGTTGGTGGTTGCGGACTAACCGATTCGATCGATGACCGCGTCGCCCATTTCCTGCGTAGAGACGGCCGTTTCACCATCCGATACGATATCGGCGGTACGAAGGCCGGCGGCCAGCGCCGACTGGACCGCGGATTCAATTATTCCCGCCAGTGCCGCTTCGTGAAAAGTGCTGCGGAACATCATTGCCACCGACAGAATCGTTGCCAACGGATTCGCGATGCCTTGGCCGGCGATATCTGGAGCCGATCCATGGACCGGTTCGTACATCCCTTTACCGTTGGAGTCCAAGGATGCCGATGGCAACATGCCGATCGAACCGGTCAACATCGAAGCGGCGTCCGAAAGGATGTCGCCGAACATGTTCCCGGTCACGATGACGTCGAACTGTTTGGGGGCCCGCACCAACTGCATACACGCATTGTCGACGTACATGTGTGAAAGTTCGACCTCCGGATAAGAATTTCCAACAGCGGTAACGACTTCACGCCAGAGTTCAGAAACCTCTAGAACATTGGCCTTATCGACCGAGCACAGCCGTTTGCCACGCTGCATTGCGACCTGAAAAGCCGAATGAGCAATTCTTTGGACTTCCGATTCAGTATACACCAGCGTGTTGAATCCTTTTCGATCGCCGGGTTCGCCTTCAATACCGCGCGGGCCACCAAAATAGATTCCACCGGTCAGTTCGCGAACAATCATAATGTCCAACCCTGAAACGACTTCCCGTTTCAAGGTCGAAGCCGACGCCAGTTCAGGAAACAGGATGGCCGGCCGCAAATTGGAAAACAATTGCAGCTCACTCCTAAGCCCCAGCAACGCGCGTTCGGGCCGATGTTGACGTTCAATCGCTTCCCACTTTGGCCCCCCAACAGCGCCTAATAAAATCGCATCGGCAGACTTCGCCAATTCAAGAGTTGAATCCGGTAAAGGGGTTCCATGAATGTCGTAAGCCGTACCTCCGACCGGTTCGGTCTTAATTTCGAACCCCGTATCGTGTTTGGCGTTGATGCATTCAATCACACGCACCGCTTGTTCGGTGACTTCTGGACCGATGCCGTCACCGGGGAGGATCGCAATAAGTCGATTTTTGGCCATAGGAAGTTATCGTGACTTTCGATTCGTTATATTTTGCCTGATTGGCGTTTTGCCTGATTTTAGATCGTGTGAAAACAGTTCGCACTTCACCGCCGCAGCGGTCGACGGCACTGCCTTTCGTCTGGGTTAAAACTCAGCCCATTCAAACAGCCCCTACCGCGTGCGTCCCCCGCCGTGTTAACCAATGAAGTACTTCATCAGCGTATCGCCGGGAAGTTTTTCAAACCCACTACTGGCACAGGATTGCTCGTTGTAGCACTCCTGATCATCGGGCGTGATACCGCCACCACAAATCGTAAAAGGCACGTTACCGTGGGTGTGAGTTTTTGTGCTGATGTAAGTCGGGTGGTCGGGCGTGACTAAAATTCGATAGTCTTCGCCCATCGATTTTAATTTTTCCCAAATTGGCGCGACGATATGGGTATCGATCTCCTCAAGGGCCGTGACCTTTTTCCCCAAGTCTCCTTCGTGCGATGCTTCATCGGGAGCCTCAACGTGGACGCAAACCAGATCGTATTTATCAATCGCTTGGATCGCGTAACGTCCCTTGGCAGCATAATCGGTGTCGGTATAACCGGTCGCGCCTGGGACTTCGATGCGATCCCAACCAACCAACGATGCGAGGCCACGCAACAAATCGACCGCGGTGATCATCGCGCCTTTGACGCCATGAATCGATTCGAAAGATGCTAGAGAAGGCTTCCGCCCTAGGCCCCATAACCACACATTGGTTGCGGGAAGCTTACCATCGGCGATACGTTTTTTATTCACCGGATGATCGGCAAACCACTCGGTTGACTTGTGCATCAGTTGAACCAAGAAATCGCTGCCGGGGCCGCGCGGGAAATCATTTTCGACGGTCTTATCGGAAAGATCGTGCGGCGGTGTAGCACGGGTGTCATTGGAAAATGGTGCCGCCTGCGATTCGTCGGGACCGGGGCGGTACATCAAAAGGTTGCGATAACTGACGCCGGGGACGAACTCTAAACGGTCGTCTGCGACGTTTTCTTGAGCCGTTTGCAGCAGTGCTTTGGCTTCGTCCGATGAAATATGCCCGGCTGTAAAGCTGTTCATGATTTGGTCTTTTACGGTGACCAAATTGCAGCGAATGCACCAGTCCTCTGGGGCCAATTCGATACCTTGAGCGGCCGCTTCGATCGGCGCCCGACCGGTGTAATTCACCTGTGGGTCATAACCCAATAGGCTCATATTGGCCACCGAAGAACCGGCAGGTAGATTCTCCGGGGTGTGATTGGCCACGCCGACGACACCGGCTTTGGCGATCGCGTCCATCGTAGGCGTTTTTGCAGCCGCCAAAGGTGTTTTACCGTCAAGGGTTGCCTGAGGTTCGTCGGCACAGCCGTCGGGAATGATAATGACGTATTTCATAAAACTTACTGGGGAAAAAATGTTTCGAGCGTGTTTGCCAATGGAGGATCTGGAACGCGCTCTTTTGATTTCAGCCGGCAATGTCCCGGCTATTCTAAAATTCTCAGTCGTTCAGAACCGGATTGCACGCAGTCTAATTTCTCAATTTCATAGATCGCGGAATTCGCATCGGCTTCGGTGGTTTCTTTGGTGACAAACACCACCGGAACGACTCCGTTTTGAATATCGTTATCATGCTGGTAAACCGAAGCGATGGAGATATTGTGTTGACCTAACACCCCAGCGATCTGCGCCATCACGTTGGGAACGTCGTCGACATTGAATCGCAGGTAGAAACGCCCCGTTAAATCACCGGGTTGGGCCATTTCGATACGGTTGCTTTCATCCGACCAAAGTTCCAAGGTTTTGAAAGTGATCGCCGTGCGTCCCACCGCCGTGTCGATCAAATCGGCAACCACCGCCGAAGCGGTCGGCATCTGACCGGCGCCCTGTCCGTGATAAAACACCGGCCCTACGGCATCACCATCGACACTAACGGCGTTATAATTCGCGCGAACCTCCGCCAACGGCGTACCGGCCTTAACCAACATCGGCCCTACGACCGCTTGCAGGCCTTCGGTCGTCAACCGCGACAGGCCAATCAATTTAATCCGATACCCCAATTGTTTGGCGTACTTCAGATCCAAATCATCCAATTGATCGATGCCACGTTTGGGAACGTCAGACCAATGGACTCGCGCCCCAAATGCTAGGTGGGCCAAGATCGCCAACTTTTGCGCCGCGTCGGTACCATCGACATCGAAAGCGGGATCGGCTTCGGCGAAACCGAGGGCTTGGGCTTCTTTGACGGCTTGGTCGTACGCGGTGCCTTCTAGGTCCATCCGCGTGATGATGTAGTTGCTGGTTCCGTTGAGGATTCCGTTGAGCGACTTGATTTGGTTTGCTGAAAGGCATTGGCTGATATTGGTAATGATGGGGATACCACCAGCAACCGACGCCTCAAACGCGATCGATCGTCCCAACTGCCGCGCTTTTTCAAATAACTCAGGCCCATGTTCAGCCAGCAATGCTTTATTGGCGGTGACGACATCTTTGCCCGCCTCAAGCAGGCGAAGCATCACCGTCCGGGCCGGTTCGATGCCGCCGATCAATTGCACGACGACTTGAACATCATCGGCCGCGATGACTTTTTCAATATCATCGGTTAATACCCCCTCGGGAACTTCGAATCCTCGATCTTTTTTTAAATCACGAACAACCGCATGGGACAACCACAGCGTTTTGCCCGCATGACGGGCCGTCCGGTCGCCGTGATCGAGCAGAATTTTTGCCACGCCAGTGCCGACGGTGCCCATACCAATAATTGCGACGCCGATTTTTTCCATGTTCAGATCAAGTCAAAAAAGTTAAGAGTTAAGCGTCCCACGTTGGAGCAAAGCACGATTACAGTGGAACCACACGGGACTAAGGACTATAAGCCCAGCGCAGGAATTGCTCAACCGTGCATACTCCACCAACCCGGTTAACGCAGCATCGCCATCGCGTTTCTTGTAATCTCGGTGATTTTATCAAACGCCCCAGCGGCGATAAGATCCGACTTCACCATCCAACTGCCGCCGCACGCGACAACCGAAGGCAGGCTGAGATAGTCACTGACATTATCGGTATTGATGCCACCGGTGGGGACAAAACGAATGTCACCGTAAGGCCCCTGCAATGCCCTGATCATCGGAATGCCACCAATTCGTTCTGCAGGGAAAAACTTGACCACCTCCAGCCCCAATTCAATCGCCATTTCCAAATCTGTGGGGCTTGATACGCCCGGGAAAATTGGAATGTCATTGTCCAAACACCACTGAACGGTCCGGGCATTAAATCCCGGAGTGACGACAAACCGCGCCCCCGCATCGGCGACCTGTTTGGCCTGATCGACGCTGTGAACGGTACCCGCACCGACCAGAAAACCTTTACGCTTGGCCAGCCTTGAAATGGCTCCCAAGCCGGCGTTAGTTCGCAACGTAATTTCAGCCACCGGCAGCCCGCCGTCGGTCAACGCCGCGGCCAACGGTTCGGCTTGTTCAACTTCGTCGATCGCGACGACCGGAATGATTTTCAAACGCTCAAGTTGCTCGGTCATTGTGCTCATGTGCTGTCCTCAGATTCTACTAACGGGGTATCGTGAAAAAATGCGGCCTAACGATTTATTTACACGTTGACCACGCCACCTAAAGGTGTAAATTGTTAACAAGCCTAAAGAGGGATGGCAAGAACCTTATCACTCTCCCCTTGTTTGCATCATGGTTAGGTAATTTTGTTCCACGACATTTCTTTTAGGGGTGATACCTGATGGCTTCCATTCGCGAAGAGATTACCGACAAGATCCGCGACGAATTAGTGGCAGGGAATTTTCGAGCCGGTTTAGCGTTACGCGAATCCGAATTAGCCGAACGATTTGGCGTCAGTCGCGGTCCCATCCGCGACGCATTCCTCCAACTGTCTCAGGAGGGATTTTTGGCCTATCAGGTTAACAAAGGCGTGACCGTCCGCCATCCACTTGTCGGTGAAGACCGCGAGTTTATCGCGTCGCTGCGGGTGCAAATCGAATTATATATCGTCGACAAAGGCTTCAACCAAATCACCGAACGCGGCTTAAACGAAGTAGCCGAATCACTACGGGAGTTAGAGTTAGCGTGCCAGACAGGCGAAGTTGCCAAAATTGCCAAAGCCGACATGGCCTTTCACGTATCTATTTTACAGGCCTGCGGCGGTGATGACCACATTCAAGTTTGGCGTCAATTGTGTTCTCGGATGCTGTTGACCTACACACGTTTAGGAAACTACGAAGCGATCTACCAAGAACACGTCGACGTTTACCAAGCATTGAGATCAAAGATGAAAGACGTCGCTTTGGCGGCAATCAATTCCAACATTACTTAGATTCACAACCGACGGTTTGGTCTGATCGGATTTCAGTTTTGAATTTCAGTTTTGAATTGCCGTTTTGGTTTTATTGGCTGTGATAGTATTGAGTTTTGAGTGGATAACTCAAAACAATTGTCGGCTACGTGTGGTTTTCATTGCGATTATTTTGAACTCAATCACTCCCTCAAATACTCCTTCAACCACCAAAATCAGGATCAAAATAATGGGAATTGGAATCGTGTCGGCGCTCATCGCAGGCGTCATGTTAGGGCTTTACGCTCTTCCGGGCAAATATGTCAAAGGCTTCCAGGAAGAGAATAAATGGAGCCTGTTTTTTTTGCTGACGATGTTTGTCGTTCCCTTACTCACGACCTTCGCCTTGATGAAGGGCGTCGTTGAAATTTATTCGGGATTGGAAACTGGCGTTCTTATCGGGATGATCGTTTCGAGCCTGTTCTGGGGTGTCGGTGTAATGATGTGGGGCAAGGCGATTGACTATATTGGTCTGTCGCTTGGATTTTCTCTGTTCATCGGAACCGTGTTGCTGGTCGGGACTTGTATTCCCTTGTTCGTCAGCGGTATGCCACCGGCCCAGATCGCAACGTTGATCTTTACCGGTTTGGGACTGATTCTACTGGGCGTTTTTCTCAACGGTTCGGCGGGTATCGTCCGCGAAAAAGACGTCGAAAAATTAGAAACTGCCACCCAAGCCGACGAAGCAACATCGGCGCCACGCAAGTCGGCCGCCACCGGTATCGCGATCGCCATCATCGGTGGATTGCTGGCGACCGGTTTTGCTTACGCCAACACGGTGGGGCGTCCTCCCCTGGACGCCCTGAGCACGGCCCAAGGAAACCCCGCTTGGATGACCGCCCTTGCTGTGATGCTGCCGATCTTTCTAAGCGGTGGGGTGATAATGACGGGCTATTTCGGTTGGCAATTGACCCAAAAGAAAGCTTGGGGCTCATTCAAGACACCTTCTTTTGGCTCCAATTTCGTTTTAATTTTCGTCATGGCGTTCTTTCACTACGCGGCTTCGGCAATTTTTGCTTACGCTGCGTCGATGCTGGGTGAAGGTGGAGATGCGATCGGTTACGCGATCTTCAATACCGCTTGTGTTGTCACCGCGATCATCAGCGGGCTTGTCATCGGCGAGTGGAAACAGGCATCCGGTAAAGCAAAAGTGTTACTCTACGGAAGTCTATTTTGCATGGTCGGCGGCGTTTTGGTTTTGGCGTACAGCAAAACAGTCAAAATCGACACCGCCGAATCTGCCGCTGCGGTTATTCACGATAATGACGCGCCGAAAGTCTCGGCCATCCTGTCGGCCTCAACCACCGCCTCAGCAACCACCGCCTCAGCAACCACCGCTTAGCAGTAAAGGGGACCCAACCGATGAACATTCACGAAGAACCATTTGGCGAATTTGAAGGCAGCCCGGTCGAACTTTACACTTTGGATAACGGCCACGGCGTCGTTGTAAAGATCACCACCTACGGGGGAACGGTCACCTCCATCACGACCCCCGACAAACACGGGAACGGCGCTGATATCGTTTGCGGATTCGAGACCCTCGCCAGTTATTTCACCGACCAGTACAAAGGCAATTCGCCTTACTTTGGTTGCTTGGTGGGGCGTTACGCGGCGCGCATCAAAGACGGAAAATTCACCGTCGATGGAAACCAACATCAAGTCGCAACCAATGACGGACCGAACCATCTCCACGGGGGAATCATAGGCTATGACAAACGCATTTGGTCAGTCGAAAGCACTGCCGAAGAAGACGACCACGTCGCCCTGACGCTGACCTTAGACAGCCCCGACGGCGAAGAGTCCTTCCCAGGCCACGTGGAAGTGACGGTCGAATATAAACTCACCGCCGACAATCAACTGCGGATCAATTACAAAGCCACCACCGATAAAACGACGCCCTTGTCGTTGACCAATCACACTTACTTTAACCTCAACGGATTCACCGATACCGTTTTGGATCACGTGTTGCAATTGTCAGCAGATCGTTTCTTGGTTTGCGATGAAACCAACGTTCCCGTTGGTGAAGAGATGAAAGTCGCAGGGTCCGTCTACGATTTTAATTCTCCCAAACGCATCGGCGACGCTTTCGGCAAACTGGAAATGGGATTTGAACACTACTACGCATTCACAAAATCTCCCGACGCGTTGGAAACCGTTGCCCGAGTCTCCGAACCAAAGACCGGGCGCACGTTAGAGGTGTTGACGTCGGAACCTGGCACGTTGCTTTATACTGGGCGATACACCTCTGACGATTTGAAACGCGAAAGTGGTGCTCAGTTTGGCCAATTTCGAGGCTTCTGTTTGGAAACTTCAAAATACCCCAACGGCCCGAACATCGATAATGCCCCCCGCAGCGTTCTGTCACCGGGCACGCAGTACGACGAAACAACCGTGTACAAGTTCGGCGTTGAAGCACCGATCACCTAACGCGGTTCCTCAATCAAACGCGGTTCAGGATTTTTCGGGGCGCAGCGGAGATCGGCGCAGTCCCCATCGCCTCGCGCTGCCGCAATCTCCGGCCGCATTTGCAAACACTAACGTCTATCCAATCGCTGCGATCCCGTAACTTTGTTGGTATTGGTGAAATTAGAAACCGCGTCTCACAAACTCATTTTTTTCCTATCAGCCAAAAGAAATTGATTCCGTTTATGAAGTCAGCTCAATACCAAGGCAACAAATCAGTTGTTGTCGGAGAAGGCTCGGTGATCCCTCCGGGCGCCAATGAAGTTCGGCTCGAAGTTGGATTCTGCGGAATCTGCGGAACCGACATCCACATTTTTCACGGTGCGATGGACGCTCGGGTGGCCAAGCCTCAAATTCTTGGCCATGAAGCTTCGGCCACCGTTGCCGAAATCGGCGCCGGTGTAATCAACGTCGCGGTCGGTGATCGCGTTGCCGTCCGCCCGCTGCAATTTGGCGCTCCGGCGGACTTCGACAAAGGATTTCCGCACGTCGGTAAGAACCTAAAATTTATCGGCATCGACCTGCCCGGGGGAATGCAATCTTCCTGGACGGTGCCGGATTATACGCTGCATAAATTGCCCGATTCATTACCCCTTGAACACGGTGCGATGATCGAACCGGCGGCCGTTGCGTGCCACGATGTACGGATGGGGGAAGTCGTCGCAGGTGAAACGTGCGTCGTGATTGGCGGGGGGCCGATCGGGTTACTGATTGCGCTGGTCGCTAAGGACAAAGGGGCGCGCGTGATTCTTTCCGAGGTTAATCAATCCCGATTAGACCTTGCCCAGTCCCTTGGCATTGAGGTCGTCAATCCGATCAATAGCGGCGTGCCGGAAACCGTAGCCAAACTTACCGACGGCAACATGGCCGACTGCGTGTTCGAAGTTTCCGGTTCCGCCGCCGGGGTTGAAGTGATGACCGAACTGCCGAACGTGCGCGGACGAATCGTGATGGTTGCGATTCACCCTCAGCCCAAACCCGTCAACCTGTTCAAGTTCTTCTGGTCGGAAATTCGTATGATTGGGGCGCGGTTATACCAAGAGGAAGACTTTGATGAAGCCATCGCTTTAGCAGACAGCGGCAAATTGCATCTGGATAAATTGATCACGCAAATCAACCCTATCGATGACGTGCAAAAGACGTTTGAAATGATTGACGCCAATCCCGACGGGATTAAGTATCTAATCCAGTGCAGTTAATCCCCCAACCCGACTGATTTTCACGTCCATCACCGCACCGACTCAAATTTATTCGACCTATCACATTTCGGAAATTGTTTAAACGATGAGTATTCTTAACCAGTTTGACTTGAACGGAAAAACGGCGATCGTCACCGGTTGTAAACGAGGAATTGGCAAAGGCATGGCGTTGGGTTTGGCGGAAGCCGGGGCAAAGATTATCGGGGTGTCGGCGTCACTGGAACCCTCAGGCAGCGCGGTCGGAAAACAGGTCGCCGCATTGGGCCGCAGTTTCCATGGATACCAGTGTGATTTTTCAGACCGCACCGCGGTGTACCGATTCATTGAACAGGTGAAATCAGACCATGCTCAGATCGATATTTTGGTCAACAACGCCGGGACGATCATGCGTAAACCGGCGGCCGAACATCCCGATGATTATTGGGACAAAGTGATGGAAGTGAATCTTAACACGCAGTTCATTTTAACCCGCGAGTTTGGCAAAGACATGATCCAGCGTGGGGCAGGAAAAATCATCTTTACGGCATCTTTGCTGACCTTCCAGGGCGGCATCACCGTGCCCGGATACGCCGCCAGCAAGGGTGGCATCGGTCAACTAACGATGGCCTTTGCCAACGAATGGGCAGCCAAAGGTGTCAACGTTAATGCGATCGCTCCGGGCTACATTGCGACCGACAACACTCAGGCCCTTCAAGACGATCCGGTGCGCAGCGCACAAATTCTCGCACGCATCCCTGCCGGTCGCTGGGGCGCCCCGGCAGACTTCAAAGGCCCGGTCGTGTTCTTGGCCTCTGATGCTTCATCCTACATCAACGGCAGCGTAATGCTGGTTGACGGCGGATGGATGGGGCGGTAGCAACAGCAGCGCCTGCTCACGGCCCCAAACCACTGTCAATCGATCGACCGATTGAAAACGGGCCCCTTAAAATTTTGCGTGTCCCGTACTTTCGTGGCAATTTTTGAAACCGTAGTGGGATTGGCCGGACTTCCCGTCGGCGGTGTTTCCGAGAATTCGGGCCGATCCCCTATCACTCACAGGAAACGGTCAGGCTGGGGCGTGTGTGGTACGACAACGTTCTGAGAAGATCCTAAAATTTTAAAGTCAAAAGAGACCATCATGACCAATGAAATGACGACCGTCGTCGACGGCAAGACTCACTATCGCATGTTCATCGATAACCAATGGACCGATGCGTCCGATGGTCAGACGATGGCCATCGAAAACCCAACCAATGAAGACATCATCTACTCCGTCCCCAACGGCACCGCCCAAGACGCGGTCAAGGTCCTCCAAGCGGCACAGGCATCGCAGAAAGCCTGGGCCGCTTTGCCGGCGGTCGAACGCGGCCAACATTTGATTAACCTCGCGGCAAAGATTCGTGAAAACCAAGAACACTTGGCCAAAATCTTGGTCGCCGAACAAGGAAAAACACTGGCCTTGGCAATGGGGGAAGTCGGCGTATCGGCTGATTTCTTAGAGTACCCCGCCCACGGGGCGCGTCGATTGGAAGGTGACATTTTCCCTTCGGATAACGCAAGTGAACACATTTTGATTCACAAAGTCCCCTACGGTGTTTGCGTTGGAATTTTGGCTTGGAATTTCCCTTTCGCTTTGGCGTGTCGTAAACTCGGGCCCGCCCTTACCGCAGGCAACGTGATGATTGTGAAACCGCCAGAGATCACACCGGTCGCGGTGTTGGAACTGGGCCGATTGGCATTGGAGGCGGGTTTGCCGCCGGGTGTTTTAAACATCGTCACCGGCGACGGTGCCGGCATCGGCGCGGAACTTGTTCGCAATAAGATCACTCGCCTTGTGACGATGACCGGCAGCACCCAAACAGGTCAGCGAATTTTTGCGGACTGCGCGAATAACCTGACAGCGGTGCGTTTGGAATTGGGCGGAAAGGCTCCGTTTATTTTGATGGAGGATGGCGATGTCGACAAAGCCGTTCAAGGGGCGATGGATTCGCGCTATTTAAACCAAGGCCAGGTCTGCACGTGTAGCGAACGTTTTTATATTCACGCTGATGTGTACGACGATTTTATGAAAAAGTACATCGCCCAAAGCGCTAAACTTAAGATCGGCGATCCAATGCAAGACGACACCGACATCGGCCCCAAAGTCAGCCGCGTCGAACTGGAAAAAATGGAAGCCATGGTCGATCGAGCGGTCGAAGCCGGTTGTAAAGTGGAACTCGGTGGCAAACGACCAGAAGGTGAAAAATTTCAAAAGGGATATTGGTACGAACCCACGATTCTCTCAGGTGCAACCAATGAGATGGAGATTATGCGTGACGAAGTCTTCGGCGTCGTGAGCCCCGTCATGAAAATCAACAGCTTCGAAGAAGCCTTAAAACTGGCCAACGACAGTGACTACGGTTTATCGGC
>CALDYR010000004.1 GCA_937944405.1 uncultured Pirellulaceae bacterium | reverse complement strand
GGTGGGTGCGAAACAGGCCGCTTATTCCACTGCCGCCGCCCAGGGCCGAGAGCGGTTGCACGATAAACATGTGGCTCTGGGCCGGGTTTTCGTGTTGCCCCCCGAACGGCCCCCAACACCGGTGGTTCGATCGGCGGTCAGGGCATGGACGTGACACTGCTCAAACGCATTCCATCGTCGGCGGGGCTGGGCGGTGCTTCCAGCAACGCCGCCGCCGCGCTGATCGCGGGGAATTTGTTGTGGAATTTAGGTTTGCCGGTAGCAAGTCTCCACGCCGCGGCGGCCGAAATCGGAAGCGATGTGCCGTTCTTTCTTACCGGAGGGACGGCGATGTGCCGGGGGCGCGGCGAGAAAATATCGTCCATTTCGTGTCCTGTGGGGCTAAGTATTGTGATCGCCAAACCTCCCCAAGGGCTGGCAACTCCAGACGTTTTTGGGCGCTGCGAATTGCCAATCCGGAGTCGTCAAAGCCAACCGGTGATTGCGGGAATTGAATCTGGCCGGCAGCACGAAATTGCAAATTTTATGCTCAATCGACTGCAACCGGCGGCAAGCGGCCTTTTAGATGATATCCTTTTACTGGAGAAAGAGTTTGCAGACATATCTTGCTTGGGGCACCAAATGAGCGGTAGCGGTTCAAGTTACTTTGGCGTTTTCCAAAACCAGCGTACCGCTCGGATTGCTGTTGCCCGGTTGTCTGCCCGACGGCCTGATCTAGAAATACATTGTGTAAAAAGTCTCGGTCGATCCGGTGCGTTGATTGCGTGAACGCTGAATCGTGTTGAGCATGGGAGAAGCGGATGGAAATTACAGAAGTCAGAATCAAGTTAATGGATAAACCAGAGGACCGTCTGCGCGGATTCTGCAGTGTCACCTTTGACCATTGTTTCGTCATCCGCGACCTCAAAATCATTGAAGGCAATCGTGGCCCCTTCGTCGCCATGCCCAGTCGCAAACTGACGTCGAATTGCCACAAGTGCCGCAGCAAAAACCACCTCAAAGCCAATTACTGCAACCTGTGCGGCGGCAAACTACATGGCGACAGCATCGAACACGATTCCAACGGGCGCGCCAAACTGTACGCAGACATAGCTCACCCGATCAACGCGCAATGCCGCGAAGCGATCCAATCGCGGATCGTGCAAGAACTGGAAAAAGAAATCTTGCTATCCACCGAACCGGGGTATCGCTCACGTTACGACGAAGGCTACGACGATCGCGTGCGCGGTCGCGGCGAGGATTACAATAAAGACGGCGCGAATCAATTGATCAATGCAGTCGAGGCCCCCGATCGACCAATCGGTGCCGATAAGTCCCTTGATCAAAAACTGAAAAACGCCCCCCGCCATTCCGACGCATCCATCGCCTCGCAATCAGAAGTCGAAACGCGCATCGATATTCCACGCCCATCGGACCACGAACTCTCTCCTCACCGGCCCCCTGCGGATTTAACGTCCGACGCTAAAAAAGTAAAACGCGCCAACTCTTCGGTCGCTGGCACTGACGCTCGGGACCGCGATGAGGATTTTGGCAAAGGCATATTTTAGATTAATTCCAAACTGCCCGGCGACAACATGCTGTCTCGAAAATTAGAGCAGGCGCGCGGTGCGATGATGATCAAAAATATAAGTGCATAGCGCGACTGAGCCATCGCCCTGCCAGACGCGTCCAGAACGTGAAGACGCAACATGGGGATGCATTTTCTTCGTGGCCTCAATTCCTGCACTATTTGTCAAAAATACCTTTTAAGGTACATAGGACGTTGGGCGGCGTCTCCTGTGATGAACTGAAGGTACATCGGTGCCATTGGAAACGTGGGTTTAACCTCATTGCTGCCCGGCGGCCCCCGACCGTCTTTTCCCCACAGCTTCCGATTGACCATTCTCTTTCGGGAAGTATTTCTATAATTTGCCCCCGCTTCAGAGCACCGCCGGGGTAAAACGACAGACAGCTTTCGAGAGTAAAAATTTAACACGTTTGAAGTCCGCGAAAATCAAATTCGACTGATATTTTCATGGCGGACACGCTAAACTCTGTAACTTCTTATTTCACCGTCAAACGTACCTATACCGGAGTCCAGCTTGCTCAGTCGTCGCCTTGCATCAGCCGCCGTTTTGATCGTCGGCATGATCTTGTTGATTCGAGTAGATTTTTGGTTGGGGACGCCAACTGTTTGGGGCCGTCCGGGAATCATTCTCGCCCTTTTGTCGGCTGCGGTCGCGGCGGTTTGCGGAATCGAATTCAGTCGAATGTGGAAGGAACAAAACCGGCAAACCGCCCGCGCGATGGCCGGCGCGGCGGCCACAATGAGCCTGATCGCATCGGTACCTGTTCTTTGGCGTGAATACCCAATAGATTGCCCCATTGGAAAATTTGGATGGTCCATTGCAGGTGTCATTGCGGCCATGTTGCTTGCCTTCATTGTGGAAGGCCGAAAATTCAAAGGGCATTCTACGGTCCCCGGTGAAGTCGCCGAACGGATCGGCCGGACCGTGTTCATGGCCGGATATTTGGCGATGCTTTTTGGTTTTGTAGCACCACTACGATCAATCGAGCAAAACAATGCTCTGGGGTTGGTCGCCATCATCTGCTTAATTGCGACGGTGAAAATGTCCGATGCCTGCGCTTACTTCGCGGGTAAAAGTTTTGGTACCGTCAAATTGGCCCCTTCCATCAGCCCCGGCAAAACGCTTCAGGGAACGCTGGCGGCGCCGGTCGGCGGATGCCTTGCCGCCGCGATTGTGGTCTACATCGTCAGCCCGCTGATTTTCGGTCTCACTGTCGACAAACCATGGTGGTGGGTCTTGCTTTACGGAGTCCTCGTCACGTCCGCCGGAGTGCTGGGTGATCTCGCAGAATCGTTGCTAAAACGCGATGCGTCCTGCAAAGATTCCGGACGCATGCTGCCGGGGCTCGGCGGAATTCTGGACGTGCTGGATTCGCTCATTTTCGCGGCACCGATTTCGTATCTACTGTGGGTTGTCCACTGACTGAGCACAAACCAATCAAAGAGAAACGGTTTTCAAAAACACCTACCGACGTCAGATTCAAACCGAATCTCAATCAGACTCCGACCAACTTTCGATTTGTGAATCCCCCCAATCCTAAAGGAATCTCCCATGAGTAGTGCACTTGCCGGCTACGTTTTTTGTGCCAAAAAAAATCTGGACTACGGCCAAAGCTTGGTCGCCGATCTGGACCAAGACCAAATGATTTTACAACCGGCCCCGGCTGGTCAAGCCGCTTCCAATCATCCGGCTTGGGTGTTGTCGCACCTGAACGTTTACCTCCCCCTAATTTCATTGGCGTTAGAAGGAAAGGTTTTCGACGATCCCAAAGAACATCCCTTTGGCATGAAATCTAAACCGCTTGCCGACGCGTCGGTTTACGCGTCCAAGGACCAACTGATTGGGGATTATGTAGCGCTGCACGAAAAAATCATCGGACAACTCGAATCAGCCGATGCGACGGTTTTGGATTCGAAGATCCAATTGGAGCGCTGGCAGCCGATCATGCCGACCGTTGGCGTGTGCTTGCCGTACTTGCTGTGCAACCATGAAAACTTGCATCTGGGGCAAATCAGCGCTTGGCGACGCATCCAAGGGATGCCTTCGGTTTAGACTCTTCCCGAATGTTGGTGGCAAGTCTGAAAGTCTGTTTGGAGTTCGTCGTGGGATTGGCCAAAATTCCCGTCGGCTATGACTGCTGGAATTCGGGCCGATTCGCCTAACATTCACTGCAAACGGTGATTCAAGTGTGCTCGGTGTTCCATCGTTCCAGCGTTCCCGGAAGAACTTCGGTTTTAAACGCCTCGACCGCCGCGGTTGTTGCGCGGCGGCAGGGTCGTTCTCACTTGCTCAAGCGGGGCAGCGCCGGCAATCTGGCAACGCTCGCAAAAGGGAAACAGGCTTTATTCGCCGTTCGATCTGCCGGATCTTATTCAACCGGCCTAACTCCGCCGGAGTTTGTTCGGACGGACTTGGGTCACCAATTTTGCGGGTTGCGATGGATTGCAAACCTGCCCCACCGCGTTTTGACAGAGACCTAAAACGGCATCGTCATCTCCATGTCGAACGGGTCTCGCAACCCTTCGCCCAACCGTTTCAAGGCTTCGGTTTCGATCTGGCGTACCCGTTCGCGGGTCAGGCCGAGCTTTTCACCGATCTCTTTGAGCGTGTGTGGGTCGGTGTTATTCAAACCAAAACGCATCTTCAAAACGCTGGCTTCGCGTTCGTCCATGTCGTGCATCATTGATTTGACGTGCTGCATGACGTCGTTCTCCAACATCGTATCAGCAGGACTACGCAACCGATCGTCCGTCACCATTTCGCCCAGCGACCAACCAGAATCTGACTGATCCGTTTGTGGTGTCGAATTGTAGATCTGGATCGCTTTTTTGATGATCGGCAGCTTTCGTTTGGGTAACCCCAGCAACCGCGCCACTTCTTCAGGCGTTGGATTGCGTCGCAGTTCTTCGGTCAACCGCACCGTCGCCCGACGCCACTTCGATAGAAGTTCCACCATATACGCCGGGATCCGGATCGTTTTCGCTGAATTGATCAAAGCCCGTTTAATCGATTGTTTAATCCAGTAACTGGCATAAGTACTGAACCGCGTCCCGACGTTGGGGTCGAAACCTTCGACCGCTCTGAGCAACCCCAGATTGCCTTCTTCGATCAGATCTTGTAACCCCAACCCTTTGCCGGTGTAACCGCGAGCGATATTGACGACTAATCGGAGGTTCGCTCGGACCATATGATCCCGCGCCCGCACGTCGCCCTGGGCAATCGATCGCGCAAGATCCTTTTCTTCTTTGGCCGACAGTAACGCCGTTTCATTGATCTCACGCAAGTACGTTTCCAATGGCGTTTGCAAACCGGATTCTCGTCTTTTCTTCCGAGCTGTTTTTAAATCTTGAAGTTCAGACTCTACATTTGCATTGGTTTGTTTTTCATCATCTCGAAGCATTGTATTTCTCATGGAGCGGAGGGAGGTTGCTTTGCTCAATGTTTATCGTCGATGAATACAAAGTGCATGCACTTTTGTTAAACCTTGCCAATTTACGATGAAGCTAACGATTAAATGGGTCTGCAAAGAAACGCGAGACGACCGCTCCCTCGCACAACCCATTCTCCTCCCCATGTCAACGGATGAACGACCGACAAAAAAATCCGTCGCAAGGCAACTGGCCCTGCGACGGAATATTGAAACTGAGTTTAAGGCACCGGCGTCACCGGTGCCTTTGGAATTAACCAACCGCGACGCGCTTGAACGCGACCAGTTCGGCTTTGTCATTGAAGTCCTTGACGGCCTGTTCAACGGTTTTTGTATCGTCTAACGCAAAGAACTGGCTCAGTAGGCACCGCTCTTGATCCAGCAAAGTATTGTCGGCGATGAATCGTTCCAGTTTTCCTGGTACGATCTTGTCCCAGATTTTCTCTGGTTTGCCTTCCGACTTCAACTCTTCTTTGATTGCGTCTTCGGCCTGTTTCAGCACCTCCGCCGTCAGCTGCCGGCGACTGGCGTACTGGGGCACATTCTTCATGGGCTTGCCCAAGTTTTCTGTGCGATTGACCTCGTTTTCGGCCTCAATTTGCGCCCGAAGTGCTTCGGCTTCATTGATTACGAAGTCTTCTTCGAATTCATCGGGCGACATAATCTGCGGGTTCATCGCGGCGATGTGCATTGCGACGCTGCGGAAAAATTGAGCCGCTTCGTCTGGTTTTCCGCCATCTTTGTAGGAAACAACGACGCCAATTTTGCTACCGGCGTGAATGTATGACGCGATGCTCTCGCCTTCAACGATGAAGTACTGAGATACCTCAATCTTTTCTCCGGTGATCGCGGTCATACCGTTGAGTGCCTCTTGGACTGTGGAATCCCCCAAAGGCAATGCCAGCAGATCTTCTTTGGTGGCTGGTGATTTTTCCTCAGCCAATTGAGCCACTTGATTGGCCAACGCCAGAAATTGATCGTTCTTCGCCGCAAAATCAGTTTCGCAACTGACTGATAGAATCACACCTTTGCCGTCTTTTGCTGAAGCGATCACAACACCTTCGGTGGCGTCTTTGCCGGCGCGCTTGGCGACAACCTTTTGGCCTTTTTTACGCAAAAAGTCCACCGCTCCGTCAAAATCTCCGTTGGATTCTTTAAGTGCTTCTTTGCAATCCATCATTCCGGCGCCGGTGACACGCCGGAGTTCACGGACGTCTGTTGCTGAAATGGCAGCCATAATCTTCCTTCTTTTCTTCGTCTAAATCGTTTAAATGGTTGGGCTCGGGCTACGGGAGTCGCCAAACCCCCGTGCCATCGAAAGGACCGCGATTACTTGATCGATCCGGCCTTGATAGATTCGCCCTTAAGAGAGGGCCCCTTCGGCGAAAGGTTCAGGTTAACCTTCGGTGGGGGGCGTTGACTCGGGTTTGGCTTCGGCGGGAGTCGCGGCGGCAACGGGTGTCGCTGGAACTGCTGCTGGAGCGGCATTGGCCCTCCTGTCGCCGCTGGGCTTTGACTTAGGACGGTTCTTACGCCCCGTCCTGTCTTTGCCTTCGTTTTTGGCAACGATGTTCTTTTTACCGGCGATCACAGCGTCCGCCAGATGCGACATGATTAGTTCAACCGATCGAATACCGTCGTCGTTGCCTGGGATCGGTAGGTCAACCATATCAGGATCGCAGTTAGAATCGATCAACGCGATCGTAGTGATTCCCAAAGAACGCGCTTCTAAAATTGCGTTCTTTTCCTTGTTAGGATCGATCAGCACCAAACACTCAGGCCGGCGGTTCATCGCACGCATGCCGTTAAGGTTTCGATAGATTTTGCGATACTCGCGGTTAAGGGTCGACTGAGCCTTTTTTGAGTATCCGTTGATTTTGTCTGATTCGCGGATGTCCTCCAGTTCTTCCAAACGCCCCATACGGCTGCGAATCGTGCGGAAGTTGGTTAACGCTCCCCCGAGCCAGCGTTCGCTGACGAAGGGCATTTCACAACGCTCAGACTCCCGCTGCACTGCCGCTGAGGCCTGCCGCTTTGTGCCCACAAAAAGAATTAAGCTTCCGCCTGCGGCCACATTAGAAATATACTTTTTGGCTCGCAACAGCCCGCGTACCGTTTCGCGAATATCAAGAATGTGAATCTGTTTTTTCTTACCGTAAATGTACGGTGCCATTTTGGGATTCCAGCGACTGGCACGGTGGCCAAAGTGAACGCCAGCATCAACAAGATCTTGCACAAGAGTATTTTCGGCCATCAATTTCTCCGCCACGTCAAAGGTTGCTGCGACCCAAACCGTTCCAGAGACCGCGCTGTTGGCGATGTCCGACGGGCAGAACAACAATCGAACCTTAAAGCAGGAACGACACCTAGAGTGGTTTACAGGGTTTACAAAATGCGTTTCCTCAACACCGAGTCCACGCTAAGGGCCAATAGTCTATCGACCGATCTGATTCCTTTCAATCGGAATAACGCCTTTATCGGAAGAAAGAGCACGTAAATTCAACGCTTTTAGGGGGCCTTCGTTCTCGTGGACTGGCGCGCTTACCACATTTCCGCTTCAAGGGGTGACAGCTTCACACGCCGAGCGGTTACTCTACGTTCTTAAAGGGCAATTTCTCAGTTTGATTGCCGCTGACCTGGGATTGCATTACTATTGAAGACTATGAATTCGACTCTTCGCGTAATCTGTTGTTTCGTGGCCGCGATCCTGCTGACGACGGCGTGGTTCCCCCCTGCTGTATCCGCTCAGTGGCAGACCGACGTCGCCAAATCTGCCCAACTTGCGGCCAAGGACGGTAAAGATATTCTCATCCTGTTTACCGGCACCCCTTGGGATGAAACCAGCCAAAAACTTGACCGCGAAGTATTCACCCAAGCGGGATTCGAAACCGAAATCTCTGGCGATTTCGTGCTGGTCAAGCTTGAGTTTCCGAAAACCAAGGATCCCCGCAACGCGAACGATCCCCGAAACAAATGGGCGGAAACCTTCGGCGTCACGACTTACCCGACCGTCGTTTTAACAGACTCGAAAAAGAAACCTTTTGCGATTACCGGCTACCAAGAGGGCGGCGTCGAAAATTACCTAGGCATGTTGTCCGAACACCGACGGGCTCGGCAAATGCGTGACGACTACTTCGCGAAAGCTAAAAACGCTCAAGGCGATGCCAAAGCAAAACTGTTGGACAAAGCAATTTCGGGCATAGACGAAATTATCGTCCCCATCTACTACGGCGACGTGATTGAACAAATCGTTGAACTTGACGCCGACGATAAATTGGGTTTGCGGACGAAGTGGAATTCGCAGCGCGACGCAGAAATGCGAAAAGTGATCATGACAGACCTGATGTTGATCGCAAGGATCGAAAAACCGGCCGCCGCGATAGCCATGATCGACGATGTTCTCAAAGAAATCGAATTCCCGATTCAACAGAAACTGGAAATCCTGCAGATCAAATTAGGAGTCGTCAAAAAACTCAAAAACAATGACGCGACTGATGCTCTGTTAGATCAAATGATCAACCTTGATGGCGTTGAAGGTCAAACCAAGGAACGTCTGATGGTCAAAAAGATCATGTTGATGGTTGGCAGTGATCGCAGAACCGACGCGATGGAGTTGCTGGATTCGTCCCTGCAGTCGGGACTGGCGAAGGGTGAACGGAACTTGTTCTTCTGGACCGCGAAAGGCGATTTGTTAATGGCCGACAAAAAATACGCCCAAGCACTCGAAGCATTCCAGCAAGCGATTCCATTCGCACAACGCGATCCCGACGTCCTGATCGAACTGATTTCTGGGAAAGCCGATGCACTCTACGCGCTGGGCAAAGAGTCCGAAGCCCTGCAAACACTGGACAATTTTTCGGACGATGCACGGGCGCCGGCGGATCTTCGCGCCGAAGCGACATTGCAAAAATCAATGCTAATGCGACAAATGGGAAAAACGCGTCTGGCTCGACTTTCGGAAAATCGCGCTATCGAAATCGCTGACACACCGCAGCTCAAAGGTGAAATACAAAAAGTCGTCCAAAGACTGCGACAACGATACGAACAATCAAATTGAGTGCGCTGCGGCGCGTATCTCAGTCCCACGTTCATGCGTCCCGTCCCAGCCGCAAGGCTCGACTAACCTAACAGCGTTCCACAGCGGCTTACAAAGACCGACATTGCCAACCCAATCGATTTACTCTGCGGTCGATCACCTACTATCTTGTCACGATAACAGGAACCAAAAATGTCTGACACCGAAAAGAAACCGGAACGAAACAACCGACGCATTTTTCTCAAAACCACGGCGGCATCGACAGCGCTGGGCGTAGGTTTCTGGGCCGCCGGCGGAGTCGCGGCTAAAACGCCGAAGTCCGCGTTGGAAAAGGTCAATTTCGCCTGTATCGGCGTCGGTGGCAAAGGAGTCAGCGATTCGACTGACGCCCGACGTTTGGGACAGATCGCTGCGATCTGCGACATCGATGACGGAATGATTGCCAAGAAACAATCCGAAGAAGGATTCAAAGACGCGCGTGTGTTCCATGATTTCCGGGAACTGTACGATCAGATGGGCGACAAATTTGATGCCGTCACCGTTAGCACCCCTGACCACACTCATGCAGTGGCGACGCTGCAGGCGATTCAACTGGGCAAACATTGCTTCACCCAGAAACCGTTGACCCATTCAATCGAAGAAGCTCGGGTGATTGGCGATGCGGCGCGTCAGGCCGGCGTTGTTACTCAAATGGGCAACCAAGGGACCGCCGATTCCACCCTCCGGCAGTCTGCGGCCCTAGTCAGAAAAGGGGTCATCGGAAAGGTGAAAGAGGTTCACGTCTGGACCAATCGTCCCGTTTGGCCGCAAAGCTTCAACCTCAGCGTGAAGACCCAACCCGATGCCGGGGAAGAATCCGCATGGAACCATCGCCGCCAACAGGTAAAATGGGACCTGTGGTTGGGGCCAGCCAAAAAACGACCCTACAGCCCTGAAATTCACCCATTTAAATGGCGCGGTTTCTGGGATTTTGGCACCGGCGCACTCGGCGATATGGCTTGCCATACCCTCAACATGTCCTACATGGCGATGGATTTGAAGTTTCCCACGTCGGTGGTTGCCGAATCCAACAAACACGACGGCGTTTGCTATCCCGCGTGGTCAAAAATCACCTTTGAATTCCCCGCGACAGAAAACAGAGACGCGGTCACGATGATTTGGTACGACGGCGATCAACTACCACCGGCTGAATTACGACAAGGCCTACCTAAAAACGAAAAAGAACAGAGCTATACCAGTGGTGCCTTATTGATTGGCGAAAAAGGTAACTTTTATTCCCCCGGTGACTACGGCGGTGACGCGAAAAACACCGGCGTCATGGCCAACGGAAAGTACACCCCAATTCGAGACATCGTGCGTGGCAAAGACGAATTCGCTGAATTTAAGCGTATCGAATTTGTTCGTTCGCCCGGGCACTTTGAGGAATTCGTCGAAGCGATTCACTCAGGCGATTCCCCTGTTTCGAATTTCCCGGACTACGCGGGACCTCTAACCGAAACAATTTTGCTCGGCAACCTCGCTCTGTGGTCCCAGAAGAAAGTCCAGTGGGATGCGGTCAACATGGTGGCTACCAACGCCGACGAAGCTACGCAAAAGTTGATCCGGCATGATTACCCCGATGAATTCACCATTCATACCGCCGTTGCACAATAGGATTTGTCGTCGAACGCATGTTCTACGTCGAACCAATTTCCGGTAGAACGTATTGATCGACAAGCAACTCAGATTGGCGGAGCAGTAAAAATTTGGCCGGCCAAGTGTTCATCGTCGGATGTACTTTATATAATGCCGCCCCACGATCGTCCTCAACATCAGCCCCTTTATCACCACAGGCGAAAGCCGGAGAATCAGATGGAAGAATTGCACAGTCGCGGCGAGTCCTTAGCCGAAAGTTTTTTCGCAAAACGCGACCGCGAACTGATGGAGAAACTTCGTGAAGAACTTTCCAACGAACAAAACCGCGCGGCCCTCAAATGCGCGTCAGGCATCCAAAACGACGCCGTCCTGCAGGGCTTGATCGACCATGGCATCACTCCCCAATCACTCGCAGCGGTGGCTTTGATTCCGTTGGTCGTGGTCGCATGGGCAGACCGAGAAATGGCGCCATCAGAAAAAGACGCCATCCTCCAAGCCGCCACCGACGCTGGCGTTGCAACGGGGTCGGGGGCGTACGAAGTCCTAGAAAGCTGGCTGAAATCGCGGCCCGGCGAAGACCTGCTGACCGCGTGGAAGAACTATATCGCTGCGATCAAAGAAAATCTCGACCCTGCCGCGACCAGCCAATTGAAACACAGCGTGATGACTCGTGCGACTGAAGTCGCAGAATCTGCCGGAGGCTATCTGGGGTTGGTCAGTAAAATTTCGGCTGTCGAACAAACCGCGATAGATGATCTTAAAGCCTCGTTCGAATAGAAGCCTCGTTCGAATAGAAGCGTCGTTCGAATAGAAGCGTCGTTTTTCCGATTTCAGTGGCAAGTTTAAAAATCGTCGCGCGATTTCCTAAAAGTCCTGTTCGATGTGTTTACGGCAATTCGAGCCAATCCGAATCCCCTATTGCTCAATGGAAAAGGTGAGCTTGGGACATGATCGGTGCCGCAAAGTCTCGGGAAGAATCATAAAATAAAAACGTAAGCCGACCGAAGTGACTGTCGCAGTTAAAGGTTCGCCAACAGTCTTGTTGGCTTTCGTAATCTTGTGTTGGCAATCGTATCTGCGTCGAAGCGTAAAACTCATCCGTTGAGCATTTGGTGATACGAGACGGTGCGGTTGCACAACCGCAGCATCGTCTGCCGATCGCTTCTCAGAGATTTTTGGGGCGAAATGCGGTTATCCGTTGTGGATCGGTTTCTAAAAAAGGACCGCCAATCAAATCGATGCAGTAGGGGATCGCGGCGAAAACGGCGTCTAAACATTCGCTGATTGCCTTAGGGCTGCCGGGGAGATTCACGATCAAGCTTGATCCTCGAATACCGGCAGTTTGGCGCGACAGAATGGCTGTTGGCACATGCTTTAGGCTGACGGTCCTCATCTGTTCGCCAAAACCGGCCATCATTTTTTCGCACACCGCTTCGGTCGCTTCGGGCGTCACATCCCGTACCGCCGGTCCGGTACCACCGGTCGTTATGATCAAACAACAGCCGACCTCATCCGCCAAATTTGCCAAAGTCGCTTCAATTGTTTTTTGGTCATCCCCAATCAAACGATTACAGGATTCCCAAACCGACGTGAGTGTCTGGTTAAGGTAATCATTGACCGCAGGTCCGCCACGGTCCACGTACTGTCCACGACTGGCGCGATCGGAGACCGTTACGATTCCAATTTTAGCAGTGCTCATGATGTTTTCCCCGCCGATGAAGATTGGGGAGAATTGAATTGCCCCGCCAAGGCCTCCAGCGCCTCGCCGTGGTTGGGATCATAAGAGATCGTCGAAACTGTCACGCTACCATCGCGCGTCGCAGCGGTGTCGCTTCGCACGGGTGAAGGTTTGGGAGCGGGAGAGTTGGTCGCCCAATAGAATGTGCGATGCTTCGGATCGGTGCCTTTTTGAAAATTGTATCCCAACGGGTTGGTTTCCACCGGAACGACCTCTAAACAATAGTCCGTCGTCTTCACCGCGCCCGGTACGTTAATGTTCAGCACCGACCGAGGGGGAAGTTTCTGCAAGTCCGTCTTCTGAATGATCGACCATCCAATCTCCGCCGCCAGATCGAAGTCGGGGCAATCGGTTGCTTCGACGCTGATCGCGGCGGTAGGGAAATCGAACATGGATCCGGCAAACGCGCCACCCACGGTGCCCGAATGGCACACGTTAATCCCGATATTCAACCCAAAATTGATTCCGCTGATAATCAAGTCAGGCTTCCAAGGGCACAGTTCGTGAATGCCCAGTTTCACGCAATCCGCTGGCGTCCCATTAACGCTATAACCCTTGAGATGATTTTCTGCGTCGACGACGGGGTTGGGATTCAGCGGTCGCAAAAAAGTAATCGCCTGACTGATACCGCTTTGCTCGATCTGCGGAGCGACCACAAACACCTCAGCTGATTTAGCCACGTGTCGGGCCAGCGCTTTGAGCCCCTTGGCAAAATATCCGTCGTCGTTAGTGATAAGAACCTTCATGGCATTCTAGGGCTAAAACAATTTACCGGAGACGATTGAGAGCTCCTTTTAGCACTCGTTAGATCTGATATCAAGCTATCGTTGATAGCGGTTTGATGCTACCGGCGAATCAATTTTCTTCGTCTAAAGACGAGGAATCAGAAACTTACCTATTGGTTTATTCCTCCACAACAAAACGAGTCATAGTATCTCGCTAGCGAACCGCGTTTTTTTCCGGATCTCCCATTGCGGTCTCGCTTGGGCATCCGTATATGTTTTTTCAAGCGAAAACGATTTTGTTCGCAACCGTCGTTTTCGTCAAAACAAAACACCTAGAAGCTTAGCCGTCAGTGATAGAGTCGCGGGAATCTATCACGATCCCTCCTCCTTGGGGCCGAGCGAATTTTGCTGGGTGAAATTGGTTTCTGGGTCAACCGTTTCATCGAGTGCTCACGGCTGAGCTTTAACCGATCTTGGATCAATGATTCAAGGTCGGGGATACACGAAAAAACGCCGGTCGGAATCGATCGGCGTTTTTTCGTGGCGATTTGTTCGAAAGCCCAGCTTCCCGCAATTAACCAGCGGATTGCAATCTAATTGCAATGCAGTTGCAAGTTATTACAGGGGAGCCTCGCAAAGGCCCCCGGTGAAAGTCGCCGCGACGTTCCTCAGAAAAAGACGCCTTGGCATTCTGTCGACTCCCATTATCCAAAAGAATGTTCGTCGTCGGGAAAACGATTCTCTTTGACGTCCTCACACCACCGAGCCGTTGCCGATTGGATGATCTTGCTGATGTCGGCGTAGGCTTTGACGAAACTTGGCACATAACCGCTGGTCAAACCTATCATGTCATTGCAGACTAAAACTTGACCATCGCAACCAGCGCCGGCGCCGATTCCAATCGTCGGGATGATCAGCTTCTTAGAAACCGAGGTCGCGATCTCAGCAGGCACACATTCCACGACCACTGCAAACGCTCCTGCGTCTTGGGCGGCTGTCGCGTCGGTAAGTAACTGGTCTTGGTCCCGTTGGACTTTATAACCGCCCATCGCGTGAACCGTTTGGGGACGTAATCCGACGTGCCCCACGACCGGAATGCCGGCAGACACCAAAGCCGAAATAACTTCCGCCTGATCTGCCCCTCCTTCCAACTTCACCGCTTGGCAACGTGTCTCTTTCAAAATGCGCCCCGCCGCGACCACCGTTTGATGAATGCCCTGATGATTGATGGGGAACGGCAGATCAACGACCACCAAAGCGCGTTTCGCCGCGCGCCCCACCATTTCCGCGTGATAAATCATCTCTTCAAGGGTCACTGGCAGCGTATTCTCATGCCCCTGGACCACCATCGCCAGACTGTCACCAACCAATAGCATGTCGACCCCCGCGCCGTCTAAGAGGCTGGCCATGGTGTAGTCGTAGGCGGTCAGCATCGTGATGCGTTGCCGCGCGTTTTTCATTTTCACAATCTGTGGAACGGTCAAACGCGCATGTGAACGTTTTGATTTCGATGACATCTTTTCAACGCGCGACCAGTTGTCGTGCGCCTCGGTTGGGTGAAACTTATCAATTGACTGGCTGCAATTCTATGCCAACGGGGGCGCAGAACCGGTCAGCAATTTGAAACCTGTAAAAAGGGGGGGCGCCGTTACCGCGCTAAAATCCTGCACACCCTCATAATCGCGACATTCTCCGCAGAAGCAACAGTCTATCAGCCCAAGCGCCTCAATTCTCCAGCGGCAGCGAAAGAAAAAGCTAGGTTTTCGTTAAGCGGTTTGTTGAGGGGGACGTATGCGCAAAGTTTTACCTTAATAGAGCGCGGCGGCGACTTAGCCGCGTCGGCTTCGATACCGGCCAAGCAGCAAATGAGGGCGGTCAAACCGGTTTTTCAAACGTAAAAGTGACACGATGAAGCAATTTTTTCAACTGACACAGAATATCGCAACCTGGTTGAGCGTGAATTCTGAGGAACCAGACTCTCAACTGCTGCTACAATCACTTGAAGAACGTGTACTCTACAGTGCCGTCCCGCTACCGGTCGAAAACGTCGAACCGCCGATGGATCAGACGGAACTGGACGATGTCGTTTTCGCCGAAATCCAATCCAATACCAATTTCAACTTCGCAAACGACGAAGCCTTCGCCAACGCCGAGGCAGACGACTCCTCCACCGGTTTGCTTGGCACGCCATGGGACAGCGATAGCACCGACAACGATTTGTCCAACGCACAACCTGCCGACGCGACGCTCGACGAACTTGAGCAACTGGTCGACGTGATCCAACAAACGGATGTCGTTTCTACCGAGAATAGCGAACCAGCAACCGCAGCGACACTCCTTTCGGAAACTCCTAATTCACCATCCCAAAATTCCTTCAGGCTCCAGGAGGGACAGTCTTTCGTAATCAATGGCGATTTTCTTGGTGGACGATCGGCCAGCTACCCCGATGGTTTTGTTCTTGCCCGGGAAGCCAATTCCGGTGTGATCTACAACAACGGGCAACTCGTCTCTAGCGGTGACTTTGTGGACAGAGCGGCTATCGACGCCAACGATGTGATCTTTGTTCCTGCCCCCAGCTTCGTTGGGGTCGCTGATTTCTCAATCGAATCTGACGCGACGGCGCTAAATTTCGTTCAAGATGACTTCGCGCTGCTTTACCAAGGCGTAGCCGACGACGGCACCGTGGTGTTGGGCACGACCTTCGCGCCGGTCGATGGTTCTGCTCCCGTTTTCGAAGCCCCTGAAATCGGTTCGGAAACTTACGTAGAAGCGCTTTCCGACGGCAGCTACGTCGTGGTAGCGAACCTAGGGGACGGTTTGGGAGACCTGCAGTTCCAGCAATTCGATCGCACAGGAGCCGCAATCGGCGGAGCGGTAACGATCAACGAAACTCAGTTTGATGTCGACCATCTCGCTGTCACCAGCATCGAAGATGGCGGATTTTTAGTCGCTTTTGAAGGCCAATCGTCCGGCCTCAGGCAAATCTTTATCCAACGATACGATCAGGACGGCCACCCCACCGATTTTGACAATGGAGAAACTCAGCTAACGACGCCAGGGAATTCCAACGCCTCGGACGTTTCAATTCTGTCGCTGGGTGAAGGCCGATTCGTCGTGTCCTATACCCGCGCCGGCAACAGCACCATCGATTCCATCATCTATAACGCCGATGGAGTCGTTGAAACACAATTTGTCGCCAACGCCTCTTCATCGGGTACCACAAATCTTGCCCCTCAAACCACACTGTTGTCCAATGGGGGGTTTGTTCTGACGTGGACACAGCAGATTAACGGGACTGGTGGAACGAGTTCAATTGAAGCTGCAATTTTTGATCCTGCCGGTCACATCCAACGGCAGAACATCAATCTGATTGACAGCACCACCCCTAACGCAATTTCCGTTGCCGCAACTGCCGACAATGGATTTGTGGTCCTTTGGCAATCGCCCCTCACCGAATCAACGGAAATCTACGCATCGCGATTCGATTCCTTGGGTGCCCAAGTTGGCGACCAGGCCCTCGTCGGTCAAGGCACCGCCGGAGTGGACGCTTCCCCCGACGTCATCACTTTGGGCGACGGAACTTTCGTGATTTCACACACCGTGATTGGCGAAAACGGAACTCAAGAAATACTGGGCCAACGTTTCAATCAAGATTTTGTTGCCTTGGGTGATGCCTTTACGATCAACTCCTTCAGCGGCGGGGACCAAACAGGATCCCAGTTAGCCTTGCTCAACGATGGAACTTTAGTCGCGACATTCACTTCAAGCGATTCATCGACCCCGGAAACGCTTTTCCATCAGCGTCTACAAATGGCGGCCCAAGGAGACGAAGACAGTTGGATCGCGCTCGATTCAGTTATCGAAATCAACGCCGATTCGGCCACCGAAGTGATCGAAAGGATCTCGTTATCAGGCCTGCCAGTGGGGACCAAAGTCACCAACGGCGACACCGATTCCAGCGGCAACTTCATCTTTCGGGAAATTCTCACTGCGGATCAAAATCTGACACTTAACGCTTCGGACATTGAGCAACTGAGCATCATGCCGCCGGCAGACGTGTCAGGTGTTTTGAATGCAACAATCACGTTAACAACCAATGACCAAGGCGATTCCAACACCACCGCGACCAATTTCCAAATCGTGGTTGATTCGATAGTTGACACCCCCACCCCTATTGATACATCTGTCAACACCAATGAAGACACCGTTTTAAGTTTGACTCAAGCGGAGTTTATCGCCAACTTTGTCTCGCCTGAAGGGACTGCGCCCAATGATTTGGTCAACTCGATCAGTAACGTTGATTTCGCCGAATCTAACTTCGAAGCCAACCTAAGAAACCTGCCGTCCCCTACCAGCGGCATTGGTTCTGCGTTTATCTTTGACGGCTCAACGCCTCTAACGGCTCAACTGCCTTCGATTGACCGATCGGCTTCTTTTGAATTTTGGATCCGCCCAGAAAACCTATCGGGTGCCGAACGCGTCATCGCTCAATTTGGCGACGCAGACGATGGATTTTCTGTGCTCCAAAGGCAAGACGAAGTCATTTTACGATTCCAAACCAACGGTTCGGAGATCATCGAACTTAACGCCGACGGCCTCATTGGGGCACAACGTACCGGCAGTTACGATCAGATCGTAGTGTCCTTTGGTACTTCACTCGGGGATCCAACGCGACTTGACGCGGCTATTTATCTTAACGGCCAGCTGGCTGAATCGATCACCGACGTTGCCACAATCCAAGCACGTGACTTGCTGCAATCGTCATCCGTATTAAACCTAGGCCAGCCCGGCAGCGCCGGCGGCGTCGGCAGCGCTAGCGCCGGCAACTTCGGTGGTGAATTGGGGCTGTTTCGTTTCGACACCGATTTTTTCGATCAATCCGAAGTACGGCAACGTTTTGACGCGACCCGCAACGCGCCTCGAATCACAAGTATCAACGGCACCGATATCCGCCCCGGCGCACGAATCGAATTCACCTCCCAACAGAACGCCATCGCATCGAGTCTCACTGTCGCAACCAACGGGGATTTAATTTTTGATCTGCGGGAAGACTTCAATCAACTCAGATCAGGTTCCATCGAAACGATCGAATTGGATGTCTCAGTCCAAAGTGGATCTGAATCGTTTGAGACGCAATCAACGATCAACGTTGCCGGGCGTAATGATATCCCAGTGCAACAGTTCGACCAAGTGTCGTTCAATCGCAACGGCGGGGTGGGCATCGTTAGCCTGAACGATCTCGCTTTGGAAAACGATGGAACCGCAACCGCCCCTGCCATTGAACCTTCTAATGTTTTTCTCGCCACGGCCCCAAGCGGCATCAATATCATTAACGTTGGTGGTGAGTTTCGGCTGGAAGTTGATCCGCTACAGTTTCCATCTCAAGATTCAGTCACTTTTCAAATAGGCGTTAACGACCCTGACAGTGGTGAGGCAGTTTTCTATGACCTCACAGTCAATTTTGTTGACGAATTCACCATCTCCGGCGTCGTCGCTCATGACGCTAACCTCGACGGTAGCATCGAAGGAGACGACGGATTCGCACAAGTCGAAGTCGAACTTTTTCAAGTTCTAGGGAATTCTGACCTTTCCTTCAGTAACATCATTACTGCTGGCAGAACAACCACCGACGCTCAAGGCCGATTTGTGTTTGATACAGGACTTAGTTTTGACACGACGTATTTTGTGGTCGTCAACTCACGGTCAGTTTTACTCGATCCAGCAGACGCATTTTCGACTTGGGCTCAACAAACCTACGCCTCTCGAAACGCTATTTTCAACGACGGCAACGGACTGCGTCTGTCCGACGAAGATGGCTACTTGATCGGTGGCCGCGATTCCGAGATCAGCGACCGGTTCGCAGATACTGGAGCGTTAGCCGACAGCCAGCATGTTATTTCAGTGACTTCATCGGGGAACCTATCGGAGTTCAATGAATTGGGTTTTGGATTTAACTTCGACGTTGTCAATGTGATTGACAATGGCGACCAATTCGGAACCTCCAGCGATAGGCTGCATGGGCAGGGAACGCTGACTCAGTTTATTCATAATTCAAATCACATCGATGGCGAAAATCGACTTGTGTTTTTACCGACCGCAGCAGCCAATGCTTCCAACGCAAGTGGTGACCAATGGTGGCAGATTCAGGTCGAAGAACTGCTCCCAGAGATTCGAGACGACCTAACCATTATCGACGGCCGCGCTTTTGAGGCCACCGCAGACGGTTTAGTCAGGTTAGATCTCAATCCGGGCGTCGTTCCAGGCACCTTCAGTGGAAGTCGGTTAGGAATCGCAGGAGACCGAATCGGCGAATCCGACATATTCCTCGACAGCGTCGATGCTCCGGATCTTGAAATTACGCGTAGGGAGTTTGACGATGCGGGCAATGCACTGCCGGAGCTTGAATATGGAATCAAAGTGCGCGGCGACGCAGATAACCTTGACGTCCAAGGCGTTGAAATTCGCAACATCGCCATTCACGGTTTCGGTACCCGCGGCCCGTCATTTTCAACCAACAATCTTTCAGCCAACATCGTGATCGATGGCGGAGACGTCGGTTCGGACATCTACAACGTTTCCGATTTCCGATTACAAGGATCGGTATTGGGAGTGCGTCCTGATTTCACCCAATTCGCAGCCGGACACAACCTAGGCAACAACATCAGCGTGATCTCAGCAGAGGGTGCCCTAGTTCAAACCGATCCGCTGCTTGAACTGAGCCGATATTCAAATACGATCGAAAACAACATTTTTGCCAACGCGGACCTCCGTGGAATCTACGTTACTTCGGGTTCGCCCAATCAACCCTCGGAAGACAATTCCAGCGTTCTCCGAATCGCAAACAACCAAATCATTTCCAACGGCTTGATCGAAAACAGAAGCGGCGACGGGATTGAACTGACCGCCAACACCAGCTTCGTCACTATTGAAGGGAACTATATCGGCGACAACTTTTCTGTCGGAATTGACACCTTTGAGAGCTGGGGAAACAACTCAATTATTCGCAACACGATTGAAAACAATCGATCGCAAAGCGGCACCATTAGTACCGAAACAGGAGGCGTCCGACTCTTTGGGAACAACAACGAAGTTTTTGGCAACTCAATCCGCGATAACGCCGGCTCAGGCGTTCACGTTGTCGGCGAGTTCGTTGGATTTTTCAACGTCAACATTGCGTCCTTCAACAACTTCATTCACAGCAATGAATTCGCCAATAACGACGGGATCGCAATTGACAACTCGCGTCCCCTAGTGCCTGGCGGCACCAGAGCCCGTCTCACCGACTATGACTCTACAGTATTTTCGAACGGAGACGGCGTCACCAGCAACGATCAAGCATTTGACAATACCGTTGGCAACTTTGGAGTGGACGCACCTGAAATCGAATCCGCAACCTATGACGGAGAGTTTCTGACTGTCAGATTTTCCGCTGACTTAGAGCGTTTGAACGACCCCGATAGCATCATCCAGATTTACCGAACAAGCAATGGCACCACCCACGGCCAAGGCGAGACCTTTCTTGGTGAAGTGATCTTAAGTGACCTAGTTGTTGAGAACGGATTGTTTGTCGCACAGCTTTCTATTCCCGACGATCGCCTTCCGTTGGACCCTGCGCAAGAGATCAGTATCAATGCAACCGTATCCAGCCTACTCACCGTTTTTAGTTCAGACGTGTCTGGTAATGCGACCAGTTTCACCGGTTTCAATACTTCCGAATTCAGCACCAGCCGTAGGACCACGGTCAATCGTCCTCCCACGTTCTCTTCTAGGTTTACTTCGATAATCGCTGCCGAAGGAACGACTACCGTTTCAACTCCTACCGCAACTGATTTAGACGGGGACAATCTAACCTTTTCTATTATAGGCGGCCCCGATGCATCGAATTTCACTATCGATGCAATCACTGGCGATCTATCGTTCATCACGCCACCGGATTTTGAAGCTCCAAACGACGCCAACTCCAACAATCTATACCAAGTTATTTTAAGCGTTACCGATGCGCGCGGAGCCTCTGATATCACAGGCGTGTCGGTCAGAATTACCAATGCCAACGAAGCCCCGGAATTTAGCGGCGGCAGCAACTTCACCGTCCCCGAAGGCAGCGCCGTTGTTCTAGGGCAAGCTTTCGCCACCGACCCTGAGGGCGACGCGATCGTTTACTCAATCGATCCAACGGTCCAAGACGGCGCCTTATTCACGATCGATGCCGACGGGAACATCCGTTTCGTCTCCGCCCCCGATTTCGAAAGCCCATTAAGCGTTTCGGGGGGCAACGACTATGTGTTCACCGTGACCGCTGATGGCGGAAATGGCCAGACGACTGAACGTCAATTCACGGTCAACGTCACCGATGTGGTCGAAGACCCCACTCTCTCGGTCAATCCAACGGTCGCAGTGGCCGAAGGCAATACGCTTGTCCAAACGGTAACCGCAGTCGCCTCAGACGGTCAGCCGCTGAGTGTTGAAATTTTGGCCGGCGGAGATTCGGGGCTGTTTACGATCGATGCGGCAGGAAACATTTCGTTTCTCAATCCACCTGATTTTGAAAACCCATTAGATTCAGGCGGCAATAACGTTTACGAAATCACTGTCGTTGCAACCGACGATTCTGGCAACCAAGCCACTCAAACGATCATCATTAACGTGACTCCCACCGACGAGCGCCCGTTTTACATTGGCTCTTCTGCCGATCTTAACCTTTCCCAAGACGAAAGTACTTCGGAGTCGTTTGATTTAGTGCCGTTATTCAGCGACCAGGAAAACGACGATCTGAGCTTGCAAATCGTAGGTGGTGCCGATGCCGGCCTATTCGAAATCGTCAACAACGAACTGGCGCTGATCGCGGTTCCCGAAATCATCGGCGCCCAATCGCCAATTTACCAAGTCGACATTGTTGCGTCGGACGGCACAAACACGTCGGAAATCGAAACGTTAAACCTCCAAATCAACAACGTCAACGACAGCCCAATAATTGTCTCGCCACAGCCGCTGATTCCCATTGAAGTTGTCGAAGGCGAAACGGGCGAACTATTCAAGTTCACCGGCATCGACCGCGATGGCGATGCAATCTCCTTTTCGATCGATGGTCGCGACGCGTCTTTCTTTGAAATTTCAAGTGATGGTCAACTGAATTTCACCGCCAACGCTCCGGTTTTTGATCCGAATGGTGCCAACCTATTAGAGGTCCAAGTCCGGGCAAGCGATCCATTAGGGGCTTCCGCCAGCCAAACCCTTCAAGTCGCTGTGATGCAGGCCGTCAACAACAGCACCCCAAGCCCCACCGCGCCACCACCTACCAGCCCACCGCCTGCAGCCATCGTTCCTGTCGCCGCCCCGATCGCGACTGACAGGCCCAATATCGACGATAGCGAGAGCAATTCAACGATAACGCCACCGCAGCAGACGCCTGCTGATGCTCCGCCGGTTCCTCCAGTAGTCGCGGTTGAAACGGTGGCCCCACTTGTGCCCCCCAGCCCGATCACACCTTCGCAACCGCAGTTGAACGAATCGGTAAGTGCTCCTTCGGTTGTTCCGCGCACCGCCGATATTAACGGTCTTGCGGCCGTTGCCGATTTGGAAATAAATGACGAGGAAGCATTTTTGGATCTCACCTCGGATACCGTGTCGTATCTTTCTACGACCAATGATCAGGGGCCTCAATTGGTAACCCAAGAAATTGGGGACATCATTGAAACCCAACGCAGTGGCATTAGCAGGGAAATCGACGAAAGCCTCTTGGTACGTTATTTCTGGGAGGGGTTCGACGATTCTGAGGATGAGTTTATCCGCGAAAACCTCATGGTTGACACCACATCGATCGTGGCCGCATCGGCGGGACTTTCGTTGGGACTGGTGTCGTACCTGCGAGCTGCTGCGATGGCAACCACCGTGGTCACCCAATTGCCCGCATGGAAAACACTCGACGTATCACCTCTGATCAGCGCATTTGACAAACAAGAAGCTGAAACCATTCACCAAATTGTTGATGCGTAACTCCAACTGTAACTCCAACTGTAAAACCAACAATCTATCGGATGTCCCTCCTTTGGAAACTTAAAATTACCAGTTCCCCATCCACGCGGTGCATCATCATCATCACGCCCCGGCTTCCTTCAGAAACTCCCCTCCCCTTCTACTCCCCAAAATAACATGAGATGGATTACCCCCAGACTTCAGATGACGATTGGCCTACTTGGGATTGTCATGTTGGTGTATTGGCTGGGTACAGCCCTCCACAACCACTTTGTTCCTTCGCGCGACGCGGTGGAATTGAAGGCGCGAGTTTCGATCTGCGAATCACTGGCGGTAACTTCATCAATTTTGATTCAAGAGAACGAGTTTAAGCTGCTCAAGGATTACATCCATCAAATGATGGATCGTAATCCTGATTTTCGATCCATCGGTGTCCGCAACCGGTCGGATCGATTAGTCGTCGCCACTCCCACCCATAAATCTGTTTGGGATGACCCGACGCTCAGCGCCAGAGACCGTTTTAATCCCGGGCTATTCAGTGGCAATCGCCAGTGGGGACAAATCGAGTACACTTTTCATCCGCGTAACACGATTTGGTTTTCATTTGGACTGTTTCGTGACACCATCCTGTTACTCGGAACGGCCTTAGGTTTTTTTCTTTACCTAGGTAAAATGATGGGCTCGCTACGCCCTCCCAAAACCATGCCCAACGAAGTGCGTTCGACGCTGGACATCCTTGGTGGCGGTTTGCTGGTCCTTAATAAGAGTGGCAAAATCGTCATTGCCAACGAAGCCTTCGCACTCAGTTGCGGTTGCAATGTCAAAGAGGTCATCGGAAAGTATCCAGACAAAGTTTTCCAATGGCAGAACGCTGACGGCACTCCTCTTACCAATTCGCCGTGGAAACAAGCCGCGCGAACGGGTGAACGAATCTACGAAAATGTCATCCGCATGGTCACCTCACAGGAACAGGGCCAATCCGAAACCCTCACCTTCAAAGTCAACTGCGCCCCGGTGCAGTCACAGTCATCGACCGGAAACGGCGTCCTGGTCAGTTTTGCCAACGTTACCGAACTGGAAAGAAGTAAATTAGCTGCCGAAGATGCCAGCAGCGCAAAATCTGATTTTCTGGCCAACATGAGCCACGAAATCCGCACCCCTATGAACGCCATTCTTGGTTTCACCGATTGGCTACGACGCGGCATGGCAAAAACGCCAGAACAGCAACAAGAATATCTATCGACCATCCACTCCTCCGGTAGCCACCTCTTGCGGTTAATCAACGACATTCTGGATCTGTCGAAAATTGAAGCCGGAAAACTAGAAATCGATCGCATCCAACAAAACCCCTTCGAAGTCGTCAACGATGTGGGCAGCATCCTCAGTGTCCGTGCTCAGGATAAAGGTATCCAATTGATCACCGAATACGAAAACGATCTTCCCGTTTCAGTGCTCACCGATGATGTTCGACTGCGCCAAGTCCTCACCAATCTTGCCGGCAACGCGATCAAGTTCACCGATCAGGGCGAAGTCAAAATGTCAGCGCGATACCTCGAAAACCCGACCGGGGAGGACGAACTTGAAGTCCGCATCACCGACACTGGCATCGGCATGACACCACAACAGACCGCAAAGATCTTCGAACCGTTTGTGCAGGCGGACAATAGCGTGACGCGCAAATTCGGCGGGACAGGACTGGGACTGTCAATCAGTAAACGCATCGTCGAAGCACTTGGTGGTGAAATCAAGGTAAAAAGCGTACTCAACGTCGGCACCGAACTGAGCTTCGTGATCAAAATTGGGGATTGTAAGCAAACCGAAAAAATCTCGGCCGCCGAAGCCGCCCAACGCCGTGCCCAATCAGAAAAACAAACCCCAAAGCACAACTTGACGGACCTCACTGGCGGCACCGTTCTGATCGTGGACGACGGCGATGCGAACCGAAAACTGATCGAATTGGTTCTTAACAAAGCCGGCTGTATTATCACCCAAGCCACCAATGGAAAAATCGGTTCCGACCTCGCTTTAGACTATGAATTCGACCTGATCCTGATGGACATGCAGATGCCCGTGATGGACGGCTACCAAGCCACCGACCGCCTTCGTAAGGCGGGTTACACCGGTCCCATCATGGCGTTGACCGCCAACGCCATGTCCAGCGATCGCGAACTCTGCGAAGCCGCAGGTTGCGACGATTTTTTAGCGAAACCTGTCGACATCGACCAACTGCTGGAAACCGTTGCAAAATATATCACTCCTCAAACCACGGCCACAGGCCCTGCAAAGGACGACGCCACCGAAACCTTCGTTACGATGCAATCGAGCGCTGACGTTGCTGTCCCACAACGCCATCTGCCCTCTGATCCATCCACCGTTTTACAAGATACCACAACCGGCTCGCTCGTCCTTCCGACTACTTCAGCGACTCAACCGTCTTCCGATCAACCCCCTCCCATTTCATCGGTCGCCCAACCGGACATCCCGATCGAGAATCACGACAACGGGTACATCGGGTTTGTCGATGAACAATTCGTCAGTGAACAATTCGTCGATGCCCCCCCTGTCACTGAAGAACAAACCGTCAAATCGGAACAAGCCACCGGAGTGGAATCGTCTCTCATTGAAATAGGGGACTTCGAGTTCTTCCTTGCCGAACATCTCGGGGCGATTGAAAATGTGCTGGATGAAAATGTACTGGATGAGCGAAAACTAGACACAATCGCCACCCGTGTGAAATTAATTCACTACGAAGCCTCCAAACGATCGATCGACACCTTCGCCACTGCTTGCCAAAACTTCGCAGCGCTATGCGAGCAAAGCGCCCTGAAACCAGACACCGTGCAGCATGAAATCGCCAAACTAAGCGCCCTGGGCGACGCCTTATTCAACGAAAATCCCTCCGCTGACTCCACTCGCCAAGACTATTCGAATTCAGTCCGTAAAAACGTCACGTATATTCAACGCGGGAGGGAGCAGAAGAATGCACGTTTAATGAGAAAGGCTTTTGAGAAATTACAATGCGACTCTTACGTAACCGGACGCGCCGTCATTGGGAATACGTTGGGCGCGTTAATCGAATGCTGCGACGCCCGGGACAGCGTTCAGTTGAATCTTAAACTGACGCCGTTCTTAAAAACAATTCGCTCTGAAATGACGGTCGTCGAAGTGCACGATTCTTCGGAGCTCCAACCACAGCAAGAAAAAGCTACCGGCAAACTCCCAGGCGGCGTCGAGCCTATCGGAATTGACAATCCCTCCGTCACTGTCCCAAGTTTCCGTATCGAGGTGAAAACCGAATCCGCCAACGTTCCCAACCCAATTTACTCGTCGCTGCCTGACGAAGAAGAATTCCGTGCTATCGTCGCCGACTTCGTTCCGCAGGTTGAATTAAAACTGCAGAAGATCGAAGCAGCGATCAATCAACGCGACTATAGAAAAATCGCCGAATTGGCCCACTGGTTAAAAGGAGCCGGCGGCACGTGCGGTTTCCAAGCGTTCAACGATCCCAGCCATGAGCTTGAAAATGCCGCGAAAACCGAAGACATAGAAGCCTGCCAAATGTGTTTAGAACTCTTGGTAGCATTGGCTCAAAGAATCGTCGTCACCGGCGGGCCCAAATAATCGCGTGGGACAACGCCGCCCTCGAAACGCGCTTGATCGGCTGCGATGCGACCGGGGCAACGCTACCGATTAACCGTCGCCGGGCGGTCCATTGCCCTCCCCTGCCCCGTTGCAGTCGCGTTTGCTTAGGATCGCTCGATTAATTACTGTCCTTGCCGATGCGATTCCAGTACCATTGGATACTGTCGCAGGCAAATTCAGTGGTGTCGCGCGAGAGCCCGATGTTGATATGACCTCGATTACGAAACGGGTCAAAGATGCCGTGAGGAATAATTACCCCATCGGCCCAACT
>CALDYR010000003.1 GCA_937944405.1 uncultured Pirellulaceae bacterium | reverse complement strand
CCTATTTCGCCAAAACGCCATCGGATCCCAAAATGGGACGTATCGTCCGCCACAGCCAACGCTTGGTCTGGGAACCCGTTTCGCATGAACTTTTAGCGCTGATTCGTGAACAAGAGTTGATCAATCGCTGGCGTCCGGACTTCAATAAACAGGGCCAACCCCATCGCCGACAACCTGCCTACATTTGCATCGGGGGTAGCACCGCACCGCGCGCCTACGTGGCCCTGCATTTAACCCAGCGCAGTCAATGGGCGATTGGCCCGATCGCTGGAACGAGCCGCCTAAAGGCCGCCGTCGAAGCGATCAATCTTACGTTCGGGCTTCGCGACTGTCCCGACCGAACGAAATTTCAATTTAGCAACCAACGTCAGCTTTTCGACAATGTGCCTGCGGCCGGATGCATTCGTTTTGAACTTGGCAGTTGTCCCGGCCCCTGCGCCGGACGGTGTAGCAAAGAAAAATACCTAAACCAAGTGGCCAACGCCATTGATTTCCTTAGGTTAAAAGACGTTTCGGCCCTCATCCAACTTGAACAACAGATGCTGGACGCCGGGGCACGACAACATTTCGAAAAAGCAACTCTGTTGCGTGATCGCTGGAAACACCTTTCTTGGCTGGCGTTGCGAATGTCGGCGCTGGAAGAATCACGCGAGAAACTTAACGGGGTCGTGCCGGTGGACGGGTTTGGCCGGCAAGCCATTTGGCTGGTCCTCAAAAGCGGGCAAATGGTGGGGTCGCTTCCTCAACCACGTACGGTCAAACAGGCCGCAATGGCAAAGCAAAATCTAATGAAACTTGCCAATGAAATAGTCACACCCCCGGCCAATGTGATGGAAATGAATTTGCAATTGATGATCGCGGCTTGGTATCGCAAAGATCCCGCTTTCCGCAAAAACCTCATGTCTCTCGATGATACGTTGGCCTTCTGCGAATCCAAACACCAGCCCGCCAACGTTTAATCATCCACTTTATTTTTGATTTCCCACGTTGTAAGTTCCCCCCGCGAACGTAGACCTGCGACAGGCGGAGAAAACTTGAGATTGGCGGAGCCACTCAATCCATTTTATCATTTCATCCACGGGGCGGCTCAAACCAGCGATTGTTTCGCCTCCTCCTGCAGCAGCAATCGCAACCTCAGCGCAGAAACGCTAAACTTGGGGGATGAACTTTTCCACAATTAGTTTTTGCGTTGTCGTATCGTCTGCGGTCGCGATATCTTTTCTGGAATGCCCTTACCTTGGGGCTCAGGAAACGGGCGGAGTTAATTTTGCCACTGATATCTGGCCGATTTTACAGGACCGCTGTATCAGTTGCCACAATGCGGACCGGGCCGAAGGCAACCTGAGATTCGATGCCGGTCGTGCGGGCGTCGAAAAAGGTGGGCACACGGGGCGCGCGATCTTAGGATCACCATCCAGCGACAGCGCACTGGTCGCCCGCATCAATTCGACCGAGGCAGGTTTTCGAATGCCCAAACAGGGCCCGCCGCTAAAGGGTACTCAAATCGCAGCACTAACCGCGTGGGTCGAAGCAGGAGCTCCTTGGCCGGACGGCGTTGGTGCGTCGAAATGCCTTTCCCCACAACGGCAGCAAACCAACACGTGGCAGACGCTCGCCGATGGTCTTGTTTGGTTTGAGGGGCGTATGAAACACCGTGGTTTCCGCGGCCTGTTCTATCTTTCGATCGTTTCTTTCGTGACAGCGCTGATGATGTTTTGGGGCTTTCGCAGATCGGAAGCCTATGAAAAATCGCGTGCCCAATCTCAATCCGCCATACTGCTGCCGGCTTGGTCGCGCCGGTTAAACCGGATGAAAACCGTTGCGATTGTGGTTTTATTTTTCTTTTGCATCGCCACTTACATTCATTACGATGCAAAACATAAAGACGCCGTGGAGAAAATCACAGCGCTCAACGCCGAATTGCTGACCTATACCGGTCCGCCGCAACGCTCAAGTTCACTTTCACCGCCTCACCCTCTGCATCCACCTCGTTTAGGCGGTGTCTATTATCGCGGCAATGATGAACGTGACCCGCGTTTGTTTAACGGTGGTTTTTATCGAACGGCTCAGTTGGAAGTTTGGCTGACCGATGTGGGGGGGAATCGCTTAAAATGGGGCGATTTAGTAACCGGCGATCTATTTATTGATTTTGAAATCAAACGATCAGCCAACACGACAAGCGCACTTTTTACCGACCACATCATGTCCGTGATTGGGCTGTCGGATAATTTTCGGCTTGGCGACGGTTTACAAGGCCGCCCGATGGTCGAAGGTGTCTTGCCAATGAGAACGATTCATCAAGATCAATGGTGGCGGTGCCGGTATCCAATCGACCGTTCCAATGATCCCCCAAAAGCAACAGGCAAGGTGTTCGTCGTTCAAAACACTTCCAAACCAAAAGCTCATTATGCAATCCAATTCGACATAAAGTTCGACGCTGAAAATAGAATCGCAGACACATCACAGTTGTGGATGGGATCACTGTACAATCTTAACGGCCGCGTCTTTGTTCCCTATAACAGCCAGAAAATCCTGTTGGATCGTTGGTTCGATTGGCGGGAGATACCGGAAATCACCGGTCCGCAAACCGATGACCCGGGCCTGTTGGGCGTCCCCGAACATCGGTAGTCCCAAGTCAGAACTTCTACAAAGCCGGGCCCGATAGTTCAGTTTCCCCCAAACGGCAGTTCAATAAGCGGGAGGCCAATGAATTGTTGCTTTTAAAGTTGTAACTTGAAACAAACTGACTGGCGTTAAATTGCGTGGCGATACTATTTCTTCTCTTCCAACAGCTTCTTCAAGAAGTCGCTCAAATCGGCGTCGTTGTTGAGTTTCACGGCGGCCTGCTGGTTGGCGATCGCGTCATCAAGGCGGCCCTGCACATAGTAAATATGGGAAAGAATATCCATAACGGCTCCTTTCATCATCCGCCGATCTTCATTTTCTGGCTGCAATTTTTCGATTTGCTGTTTTAAGCATTTCTCGGCTGTTGCGATCATCGCCGGAGCGGGATCCTCGCCCTCATATTTCATCTGGACAATCATCCATGCCATCGCGGCGATCGTTGAGTCTTGGTCTTTGTAGTGATTTGCCGTGTCGATAAAAAATTGCTGAGCCTGTTTATCCCCTATGCGGATCGCTAACTGAGTTTGCATAAATTTGATTTTCAACAAATCGTTGGGCTCGGTAATGGCGTCTAATTCCAGCGACCGTTCAAACGCTTTTTGAATGTCTTGGTCGTCGATGGCCGCTTCGATTGCTTTGACGAGTTCCTCTTTCTTCTTTTTAGCGGCGTAGTAAGCGTCTCTGTCCCAAGATCCATTGGCCATTTTTTCTAGGGTGCTGCCCAGGCTAACGGGATGGCCAATGGCTTCAATTTCTCCTGTTGGGCCAACCACAAACGCGGTTGGTATACCGGAAACTTGAGCCGCTTCCATATACTGCCGCTGTGTTGATCCGTCGGGGTCGGCGGTCAAACAATAGGCACTGGTCAATTCGCCGAAAGTTTTGCCGATGCCAGGATAGTCTTCGGCCAACAACGCCGAAACTTCTGTCAAACTTTCGTTGGTGACACTGATGAACTGAATCTTATCAGCGTACCTTTCTTGAAGTTCAGCCAAGTGTGGCATCGCCCGTATGCACGGGCTACACCATGTCGCCCAAAACTCAACAACGTATATCTTGCCGGGCACGAATTCGGAGACATGAGGAAATTCGCCGTGGCCGTCACTGATCCAGTGTGCGATATCCAGTGCCGGAGCTTTGGAACCGACAGCTAACGTTTGTGCGGATACCGAATTGGATACCGAATTAAAACCGGTTTGCAAAAGTGTCGCACATGCGACGATCGCGAAAAATAACGGTCTTCTCAATTTGCTCATCGACTTCTCGGAAATCTATGGAAAGGAAACGTCGGTGTTTTTATGCGACGCGGTGGCCGTACACCCCAATTTAATCGATCAATTTGCGGTTTGTTAATAACCGGTGGCAGATCACTTTAGGTCGGCAAGGAAGTCGGTTTTCTGAATAAATACCACGATGACTTGCACAACCCTACCATTGTAAACGCGAGGACCGACAACTCCCGTGCCAAATCAACAAACGCGCGTATCGACGGTAAAATACTGCCAGCACAACCTCCCCCTCGACTCACGTCGAGCCCAAGTCTGGGAAGCCACGAGGCAAGCTAAACTTACCTAAAGGGCCGTAATTTAGTGTCAGAAAACTAAATGGGGGAATGTCGAAAGTTAGCTTTTTGGGTAAAATCCGGACTCAGAGAACAGCGTCGCAACGACGCCGTACATCTACAAAGCGGTCAACGGACAGTAACTCCCGGCGGCCTATTTCTTCCCGCATCGGGAATCTACGAACTTAAGAGGATTTTGAATGTCGACGCAATTAACGAAGGCCAGAGCTGGCGAGATTACACCCGAAATGGAATTTGTGGCCCAGCGTGAGGCACTCACACCTGAGCTGATTCGTGACGAAGTTGCCGCCGGCCGCATGGTGATCCCCGCCAACAAAGTCCACCTGACCAAGCGTTTGGAACCGATGGCCATCGGTATCGCCGCCAAGTGCAAGATCAATGCAAACATCGGCAACAGCGCCGTCACCAGCGACGTGCAAGGCGAGCTTGAAAAACTACACACCTCCGTCCACCACGGTGCCGACACGGTGATGGACCTGTCGACCGGGAAAGACATCGACAATATCCGCCACCAGATAATCGATGCCTCGCCGGTGCCGATCGGAACCGTTCCCATTTACCAAATGCTGGAAGAACTCGGGGGCAATATCGAAGACATGAAAGCCCAGCACTTTCTTGACATGTGCGAACACCAAGCCAAACAAGGCGTCGACTACATGACCGTTCACTGCGGCGTGTTGTTAGAGCATTTGCATATGACGACCAAACGCGTTACTGGAATCGTGTCGCGTGGCGGTTCCTTGATCGCCAAATGGATGATGGTCCATCGAAAACAAAATCCGTTGTACGAGTGTTTTGATGATTTGTGTGACATTTTTCGCCAGTACGATGTGACTTGGAGTCTTGGCGACGGACTACGTCCCGGCAGTATCGCCGACGCCAGCGATGAAGCTCAATTCGCAGAACTTGATGTGCTGGGGGAGTTGACGGCACGTGGCCAAGCCAACGGCACGCAGGTAATGGTCGAAGGCCCAGGCCATATCCCGATGCACCAGATCCAAATGAACATCGAACGCCAGATCGAAGTCTGCAATGGAGCCCCCTTTTATGTGCTTGGCCCCTTGGTAACCGACGTCGCTCCGGGCTACGATCACATCACCAGTGCCATCGGTGCGGCGATGGCCGGTTGGCACGGAGCGGCGATGCTTTGTTACGTTACCCCCAAGGAACATTTAGGGTTGCCCAACAATGAAGACGTCAAACAAGGCGTCATCGCGTACAAAATATCGGCCCACGCGGCCGACGTTTCGCGCGGACGGGTGGGAGCCCAAGAGCGTGATGATGCTTTATCAAAGGCACGTTTTGAATTCGATTGGAACGAACAATTCCGATTGTCATTGGATCCACAAACGGCTCAGGCCTACCACGACGAAACCTTACCGCAAGACACTTTCAAAAGTGCTCACTTTTGCAGCATGTGTGGCCCTAAGTATTGCAGCATGAAGATCACTGAAGACATTCGCAAAATGGCCGACGACGGTGAACTGGTTTCCCTAGAAACCAATGAATAAGCTATTGCCTGTTTAAGAATTTCACGTTGAACTGACCTCCGAACCGACATGCACACCACAATCTACAAAGTCGTCGACAAAGAAATCTGGGACGCGGCTAAAGTACGTGGTGAATTTGTCGGCGCAGCGATCGATCTGGTGGATGGATACATTCATCTTTCGACTGCTGAACAAGTGGTAGAAACGGTAGCAAAGCATTTTGTCGGCCAAGACAATTTGCTTTTGCTTTCTGTTTCCACCGAAGACATGCAAGACGATTTAAAATGGGAGAAATCTCGCAACGATCAACTTTTCCCGCACCTTTACCGCCCCTTAAAAAACAGCGACGTGGTCTCGGAAAAATTACTTTCAATGCTGGAAAACGGATCTCATACATTTCCGCCCGATGCGCTGCCCTAGGGGGACTGGGTGCGGCACGTGACGGCCGGTACGTTTAAACGCTGCTATTGGTTTGCCAGTCAAAGATATTGTTTGATCGGAACTTCAAAGTGTTAGCTAATTGGTGAATTCATCCCTGAGCTATGGAAGGTGCCCAATGAGCAAGAAAAAGTGTGTCTGTCGTCCGATTGAAGGGTTCGGAGGGCGCGATTTGTAACGATGTTATCCGCAAACTCAAAGGGACAGGTCAGAATTTCCGTCGCGCACAAATGTTGCTCAAAGCTGATGCCGATGGGCCCGGTTGGACAGACGCCAGCATCGTAGATACTTTTGGCTGCCGCACCAAGACGGTAGGGAATGTCAGGCAACGGTTTGTTGAACGCGGTTTTGGTCAAACTATAAACCCTAAACAATCAGCGCTTCCCATGATTTAGTGGCAAGCTTCGGAATCGTAGTAGGATTTGCCAGAACTTCCGACGCTGTCTTTGTGGGGATCCGGGCGAATCCCACTACATTCACTGGAAAAGGCAGGCTTGGGCCGCACGCGATGCCACAAAGTTCCGGGAAGAGCCAAACAATCAGCAACTGCGGGGGCGGAAAAGCTTCTTGATGGCGCTCGTATTTCCGCAAACCATCGGAGACTGGACTGTTGACGTCATTAAAACGCAAAGAGGAGTCGGCTGCCAAATGAAAATCGACGACGCGCGATCCAAGCTAAAACCCGTCCACGCTGAAATCCAATGCTGACAAACCACTGGGGATTTGATGGATCCACGATATTGGAGGTCGAAGGCGATTGGACGCAATTCTTTTCCGCCGGAAATTCTGGCCAATCACACGTCGACCATCAGTTTCGTTCGAACCCAAGGCTCTCTTTAAACGCAGCTTCCGCCTTAGGTTCCACCCTCGTCAGCAGCGGCCAAGTAATCAGAATCTTAAAGCCTCGAATGCTTTTCAAGCGAATCGGGGCAGGTTATAAATAATCGTCGCTTTGCCTCAAACTCACACGGAAAATTTCTCTTTGAGATCCCCACTGAGCCATGATAAATTTGTCACTCAAGCCTTCAATTTTCCTTTTCACCAGTTTCGCTTTGTTGGCGATCCCTTTGAACATTGGCTGTGAAACGACGGACTATGAACCCTTGATCATGAAGAAAAAGCTTCGTGAGATGGAGGCGAAGGTCAATCAATCGGAATCTGCCAATCGCGCGATTCAACAAGAGCTTTCCGAACTCAAAGCAGCGCTGAGAGAAATTTCCCCTCCTGCGATTACCACTCCAACGACGCGATCTCCCGAAGTCAATCTTGATGCGCCGCCCGCACAATCCCGTAAACCATCCATGGGCGAATCTTCTTTGATGCATGACGCCGATGACGCGTCGAAGTTGATCACAGGGCCGGCCCCCTTCAAACCGAAGATCCCCGACGATCAAAAAATTTCCGAAAACAAGAAAAGGGCTTCAACTGCGATCAGCACTGAAGCCCTTTTGACATCTATCAAGGCCGCCGGCGGCTATGTGGAGGTCGGGGACGACGGATCGCCCACCAGTGTCGACCTGTCCGAAACCACAGACTTCAAAGCACTGCTCAAGGATCTGGCGACAGTGCCAACGATTGGTCACCTTGCACTCAATGGGCCGGCAACGGATGCCGAAACCTTTCAGGTGTTGTCTGAATTCCAATACCTCCGGCGATTGGACATTGAACGATCGGCTCCCACCGCAGCAGACATGGAGCAATTGAAAAAAATGCCGGCGTTGACGTTTCTCAGTCTTGGCCGCGCCAGTGTCAGCGACGCGGCGATGAAAGTGATCTCTGAATTCCCAGTGTTGGAACAAATGCGTTGTAGCCAAACCCGTATCAGCAATGAAGCGGTAATGGCTTTAGGCAACTTGAAAACACTCAGGGCGCTCGATCTAAGCGATGATCAAATTTCCGACGGCGCGTTAAAAGCGCTTGAAGGTCTCCCTCAACTAAGCTTTCTTAAGCTCTGGGGGCGGCAAATTACCGATGCCGGGATGGAATCGGTCGCGAAAATGAAAAACCTGCAGGTGCTTGGTTTGAACGACACTGCGGTAACCGACGGAGGCATTGCGAAACTATCGGCGTTGCGGTCGTTACGCGAGGTACATTTGTTTCGCACCGCCATCGGCGACCAAGCGATGAAAACGCTGGGCGAAATGTCGAATCTGTTAACCTTGAATTTGCGAGACACAAAGCTTTCTGACGCAGGAGCCAGACACCTTGCCTCTTTGAAAAAGCTAAAGAAAATTGACCTCAGTGAAACCAATTCCCCGGGTCTGTCGGCCGCGGGAATTGCCGAACTGGCGAAAATAAAAAGCCTAGAGACGCTAAATTTATGGAGCACGCAAACCGGCGATGACGCGATCGTTCACATCGCGACCATGCCTAAGTTGAAATCTTTGAATCTAGACAACACGCAAGTCACAGACGATGGCGTCAGCGCGCTATCCAGTATGAAGCAATTAACTTGGCTGCATCTCGGGAAAACAAGTGTTACTGACGATTCCATCCCCGCGCTGCTGAAACTGGAGAACTTGCGCTACCTCAGCGTGCGCCAATCCGAAATAAGCGTCGACGGTTTTTACGAATTAGACGACTTCTTCTTTCCCAAAGGCGGCGAAATCATCGAGCCTTAAAATCGGAGGTGAGTGGACTGATCCAGCCACCTCTAATGGCATTGCAAGCCCATGTAACATCCGAGGCCGCTAAAGTTCGGGAAGCATTCCGGCCTAGTTAAAACAGTAAGCAGAAATGGAGATTGAAACGAACGCTTACAACACGTCGAAAAATACCGCTCTATGTTGGTGCTTGCCGTGCTAACGGGATAACTACAGTTCTCCAAGAAAAATTGACAGTGAATCTGTGTTAATGATCAAGCTCTTTGTCTTCCATCTGAGTTCTCCAAGGAATGATTCTCGAAGAATTCTAACAGACCCATGAAATACCCAGATGGACCAAATTTGCTCACTTTCGATTCCCAGAACAACGCCGACATCCGAACGTCACCAACGAAGCACTTCCTGATGGTACGAATGGGTTGGCGGCGGCATAGAGCCAACGCGCGATGGAATCGAATCCGTTTTGATGTCCGCCGGCAAAGACCAGCTCGTAATGCGTTTGGACAACCGAGACCACAAACGCTCTGCCGACTCGGCGATCCGCAGCACTAACTGGCGTGCGTGCTCGACCCCGCGTCCAGCCACCATCAAAGCGAACAACTGAAAACGCTGCAGGTCCCAACTGCTACCAAACTCGTCCTCCAGTTCGTCACCAGGAAAAAGTAACGCTGCAACAGGTTCAACTGCCCGGTCTGAGGGGGCGGCTCATCGACAACAACGAGAATCAAACGCTCACCGGCCAGGTTGATGCATCCCCAGTTCGACGATCTTCCGGCGTGAGCAAGTCGATCGAGGTCATCCTGAGCCGAGGCGCCGATGGCCGTCGCGAAGATGCGTTTGCGTAGCAGTTCAGCAACGGAGTAGCGCATGCGAACGGGGGTTCTTGGGGGCCAAGATATTCGAGGCGATGCTGTCGATGAGCCCGAGCTGTGATTCTGATGCGCGTAAAAGCAGGACCCGGCGACGGAAGTCAAGCGATGATCGGTGCTGTGGACTTTGATGCTGCGACTGAATTCTAGCTCGAAAAGGTTATTCTGAGCTTCACCCACTGCGTGTCGTGCTCCGTGCGAAGAAATAGATCTTTCAACCTTCTAAACACGGGAATAGACGCAGGTCTTTCTTCGATATACTTCTGATGAATAATCCGGGTTAAAGTACGTTCACAATCGCGCTGATTTGGCGCTGAATGATCTGCGGGGCGCTGGCGACCAAACATTTGCATTCGGCAAAATAGATCACGATTGCGTTGGGCGGCGTTAATTGGTCCACGCCTAGAGTTTCGGTCATCAGTTGATCCAATTGCGCCGGCGTCATTTTATTGTCGATCACGTCTCCTACCGAATAAACTTCGACATCAATTTGCTTACCCGCGTTTTCAAACGTCGTCAGCATCACAGTTTTGGGCCCCACCACCACCGAGGTCGCTTCCATCGCATGTCCTAATTGATTCAGCAATTTGCGATTGGTAGACTCATTGACACGGCCCGGTATTTTTGTGTTGGGGTACCACCCCTGTTTCGATAAGTTTTCCCAATCAATGACGGTTACCAAATCGGTCGATTGGCGGACCGATCGAAATAAACTGCCGATTCGCATCGACCGACGAAAGGGATTACTTGTATCCAGACCGGGAGCCGCTGTGAGTGCGTCTTCGGCCATCATCGCCAATGGCTGAAGCTGCTGTCGCATAACAGCCGGGGCAACATTGTATTTGGCTGCCGCGTTGAGCTTTTGCAGTAGTGCGGCGATCTGTTGTTGGTGACTGGGGAAGTGGCTGACGGTGACAGAACCAGGGAGGACTTCTAGTTGGAAACGTTCTTCTGCATCCCAGTCGTTAATGCCGGTAGCAGCGATGATCAATTCTCTCAATCGTCGACATGCGTTTTCATCAGCGCAGAAGGATTGCGGATAAGATTTCGTGAAGGTGCGGTTACTCGCAGGTTTCGCAATAACAATTCCGGTTTGCGTTGGGCGGATACTCAGCCCGTCTTTGGCCAATAGCAGTTCGAAAGCTTCGTTAAAAGTGACCGCCTCGACCTGCAGCGTAACCGGTCTTTTGATGTCGAAACTGCCGTCGCGAAAAATCTCGGGATCGAAGGTCACTGGAATATCAGAGAGCATCTCAAGATCGCTCAATGCGTCGACTAAGGGGATTTGGTTCAACTTCCAGCCTGCAATTTCGTTAGAAAGTTGGCGTCGGATTTGAATTTCTCTGTGGCTTGGCCGTTGAATTAGATAGGCGGGAGTGCCGATCAAAGCGCGTTCCTTTTGGATCTCCGCGATGTCTTCAATCCGTTTTAGCGAAGTCCCCGCCCCTTTCAAAATTTTCGATAAAGCGCCGAGCGAATTTTCGGTTGACGCGATCAAGGGAGAGGTCGACGGTTCTTCGGCCTGCGATGATTCGGTTGGGGCATCGGGGAACAGTGGCGGTGTCACAAGGGGGGGGGAAGTGGTGGAAGCTTTCGAACTAGCATTCGGAATTGTGGGCGGCGTCGTTGCGGTAGTCGGCGTAGTGGAATCCGCTGTTAGCGGCGGCGGGGGGGACAGGATTGCCGAATTGTCGACCGTATCCGGTGGAGCAAGTCCTATTGACGATGAGCGATTGGAACCACTGGCGGATCGAGGATCGGCGGGTGCATTAGTTGCATTAGCGGTCGTCGGTGATTCTATTCGAGACTGCGGTTGTGCACGTTCGTTGGCGGAAGGTTCGGTGGCGGCAGGTTGGGACAGTGTCGCGTCCGCGGCCGGAGCGTCATTTTTCGAAATCGATGGATCGTAGGTGGGGTTGAAAAATAGGGCCCAAATTCCTGTCCCGGCGAAAGTGATTCCCAGCAACGCCAGCACCGCGATCTGCAAAATGCGTTTTCTGCGTCGTGCCGATGCGCTGTCCCATTCGGAATTGGGCAGTGGCAGTGGTGCAGACGCGTTTGGTGGGCGTTGCATCTCCATCGCTTGTTCTGAATCGCGCGTCGCTGAAGAACGCCGAGTCTGCACAGGAGCGATCGGGGCAAGTTTTGATTTTGCGTTTGGTTTCCTGTTGGTCGCCGTGTTGGGCTGCGATGGGGAGGACTGAGTTTGTTGATGCCGTTGGGTTTGATTTTTTCGTTGGTCGAAATTTTTAGGTTGGGCGTTGGCCAATAAGGATTCGATATCCTCGAAGTTGCCGGAAAGCAAACTCTCTGAATTGCGGTCTTCGATTTGCGGCGGTTGATATCCTTTCGGCGCGATCACGTTGATCATAGATTGGCACTTCGGACAGGCCAATCGCTGCCCGATCAGCGCTTCATTGGCGACCTTGAGCCGCGCGGTGCAACTTTTGCAGATGATGACGTAAGGTTCCAATGAACAGCCTTTTGGGGATAGGTGAATCGCGTTCTCTCCGCACCGGGGGCAGCGGATTGGGGAAATCAGGGCGAGGGCGTTAGGAAAGCTGCCGGCAGGGTATCGTTTCTTATGGTTGCTGCAGCGCGTGTGGTGACCGCAACGCCCCTATTGTTTGTACTTTTATCTTCGACCACTACCCAGACCAATTTGCAGTCAGCGTCTGCTGGGCCTGAGATATTTTTATCCGGATTAGCGCTGATCATGATTTGGGTCAGTATTTCGGACACGGTCATATCATCAAACGCCATCGGTCCTGGTCTTTGGTTCTGCGTGATGCCTTCCTTTTGTAAATCGTTGCCCATCAATGTTATCTTGAAACGAAAGGGCATGTCGGGAAAATCGTCATTGATATCGCGCGCTAAATCAAACAAAAGGATATTCAGGTCAGGTGGATTGGCGATATTGAGACTACGTCGGGAGGCCAAAAGTTCCTTAATCGATTGGGGGGAATGTTGTGAGTAGGTTTCAATCGTGGAAGCAGCGCTATTGGCAAAAGCCAGCGTCAGTTCGGATGCTGCGATCAAATTTTGAATCGCATCGGGCGGCAGCCAAGCGTTGGCGATGACATTTCCAAATTCGACGTCCCAGCGCAAAGAGCGTGACAAACGTGCCGCCATCGGTGCCGTTCTTTGGCGAACTTTGTTCCAGTATCCCAGTTCTGGAAGCGCTGAGGCGAAATCGCCGATCTCGTTGATCGTTTGATGTACTTTTTCATCTAAGGTGCGTTTCAACTCCGCAGCAGTCAGATCTGGCGAATGGTCGATGTGGAGTTCCAAGTAGTCGCCGGCATCAAGGTGCAGTAAAACCGCGAACCCTTCAACCTCATCAGGAAAAAAGACGCGTAAAGGCGGGACAATGGTGGCGTTGAAATTCCCCCAGAGTTTTCTTCCGAAGCGATCGGTCAACGATTTGGGCGATGCAATGAGGCTTAAATGGCGGTCGTGATCGGTCCGGCCAGCCAATTGCCGCAAAGGTCTTGAAAGAACGCTGGTGCCGTTGCGTGCGTCAAGCTCCTGAACCATTGTCGGAGCACCGGCGACGAAGGAAATGTTGTCGTCGGTGTCTGCCGAGGTAATCAGATATGCTGTATCGTCGGTCGCGAACATGGTTTTTCCCGTTGGGGTACGAGCTTCATCCGGGTTGCCCCACGAGGCTTTCAAGTTGGATAAAGTCGTTTCGTTCGTGACACTAACGCGATAGATGGCTTGATATGTTCCGGAGTTACCTGGATACAATGCGACGGTCAGGATTCGTATTTGTTCAAGCGCTATACCCAGCGAATCGTTCAGCGTTTTCAGGGGTTGTGTGAAGGTGATTGAAGCCCCGTTGAGCAGTCGCTGGCCTTGATCAGATTTTCTCAAATCGACGGGGCGCATGTGGAGGAGGATCGCGGTTGAAGATGGGACGTAACGAAAGTCGATTGGTTTCCCGGTGGTCGGAGATTCCCACAACCGTGTCGCGTCGTTTTTGAGTATTTCTTGTACGTAGGCAACGTCAATGAAATCGGCGGCGGAGCGCGTAATTTTTTTGGCAGGGGGGGGCGCCAGATCGATGGGAGGGGCTAAGGTTTCGTCGGAGGGAGGCGTTTTTAGGCCCGCGTTTTGGGCGATTGGTGTGATGATTTTTTCATTTGCCGATCGCGCCCAAATGGCAACTGCGGTCAGCATCGCGAATAACATTGCTGCGACCGCGGCGGGCTGCTTCCAACGTGCCTTGCGTCGCAGGTCAGCCGCCTTGCGGGCGGCAAGGACGCGCGGGTCAAGGCTGGAGGGCAATGATGCTAATTCCGAGGAGGCCGAATCAGTTTGGAGTGCTGTGACTGCGGGAACAGATTGAATCGGCGCAGCGATGGAGGTTGCTGAAATCTGCGCCGAACGAAGGACTCGACGAAACGCCCTCAGTGTTTCAGTGTGTTTGGGTTGGGGGATTGAATCCACGACCTTGTCAAGCGCAGCGCGAAATTGGTCTAAACGAAGGGGGGCATCTACTGAGTGGTCGAAGCATCGTAGCGCGATGCCTTTTAGTTCGCCGGTGAGGGCTGATTTTTCTATCAGTTCCGCATAATTATCTGAATTCGGAAATTTGCCCCCGGATATTCTCAACAATAATCGTAACAATGCTTCGGCGGGCGGATGGGACGTGCCGTATTGATCGGCAAACCATGTCGGTTGAAGTAGGGCGGTGGCATTGGGGCCAAGCCAAATGCGAGCCAACAGTTGCTTCGTTGAGGGCAGTTCGGGTTCGATTCCGGCGTCGATCAGCGCTTCGACCGCGCGCGCGATTTGCAGCATCAAGGGGGCGGCTTGAGCGAGTTTTAATCTCCCTTTGGTCGGCAGTTTCTGCGACAGCCTCATGCCTTGGGGCTGTTGCGAGACAACGAAACGATAATCTGGCAGGCTGATCGTTTGGAAAGTTTCTATCAGGTGGTCGTGTCGGCACTTCGCCAGCTTTCGAACGCGCCTTTCGATCATTCGCCAGTGTTGAGGGGAGTGTTCGGACGTGCCAGGGAAAAAGTTCAGCATGACCGGGTGCTGTGTCCGCAGGTCGCGGCCGGCAAACGGCGAAAAGGTGGTATCGCCGGAGCAGTTGTCGATTCGATCGATGATTAGGTAGCGTCCGAATTGGAAGGGGCCGCTGTGACCTGCAAGCAGCACGTCGCGCTGCAGCGGTGAAATCACCCGGTCGGTGACAAGTGCTTCAGCGACACGGGCAGGATCGTCTCCGGGCCACTTCGATTTGACTGCACCGGGATGATATGATTCCAGCAGTTGGCTGTCGGAAATTAGCTTCCAAAATAGTTCAATGTCCAGCGTCACAGAAGTCTCTTGTAAACTGGGGAAGTCTCACAGGCTAACATTGTCACAGATTGCAATACCTCCTATTGTAGGAATTTCTGGCGGCGCATCGATAGGCCCGTGGCTGTTTTGTGTTGTCGCCCCTACCATGCTGGCTCAACGTTGCCCTCCCAACGTCGCCATTCCAACGTGGCCGGCTTTTGTTATAAAAACCTTTTGCGGTGACTGAATCATGAATCGTCCATTAAATCATCAAGGTGCTTCCGCAACGGTTCAGCACTATTTCGACCGCGCCGCCGATTTGTTGGACCTTGATGGAAATGTGCGACGTTTGCTTTTAAAGCCCAAACGTGAAATCACCGTGGAAGTGCCGATTGAAATGGACAACGGTCAATTAGAGGTTTTTACAGGGTTTCGCGTGCAACACAACAACGCACGCGGACCGATGAAGGGTGGTTTGCGGTACCACCATGAAGTTAATCTTGATGAAGTCCGCGCGCTTGCGTCGTTGATGACTTGGAAGACGGCGGTGGTTGATATTCCCTACGGAGGCGCCAAAGGCGGCATCTGTGTGAAGTCACGTGATTTGTCCGCCAAAGAGAAGCAGCGATTGACTCGCAAGTTCGTCGATCAAATCCATGATGTGATCGGCCCTGATATCGACATCCCTGCGCCCGACATGGGCACCAATAGTGAAACGATGGCTTGGATTCGCAATCAGTGGGAAAAGTACCACGGTTTCAGTCCCGCGTGTATCACGGGAAAACCGGTCGAGAATTACGGGGCCAAAGGACGAGAGGAGGCTACCGGGCGCGGTGTTGGGATTTTGGCATTCAAAATGCTCAATCGTTTGGGGCAGCTTCCCAAGGACACCGACGTTGTGATTCAAGGGTTCGGCAACGTCGGTTCGCATGCGGCGAAATTCATGTATGAATCGGATTTCAAAATCATCGCTATCAGTGACGTCAGCGGTGGGTATGTTAACCCCGAAGGAATCAACATTCCCGAAGCACTACAGCACACGCTGACCCACAAGACCCTCGAAGGTTTGAATAATGTTCATAAGATCACCAACGAGCAGTTGCTGGAATTAGACTGTCAACTTTTAATCCCGGCGGCCCTTGGCGGCGTGATCACGATGGATAACGTTGCTGACATCAAAGCCAGGTACATTATCGAAGGGGCCAACGGCCCGATCGACGCTGATGCCGATCAGCATCTGGAGGCCGCCGGCGCGATCGTGCTGCCCGATATTTTAGCCAACGCTGGCGGCGTAACGGTGAGCTATTTTGAGTGGGTGCAGAACCGGCAGTATTACAGCTGGGATTTAAATCGCGTGCGTCAAGAATTGAACGCGGTCCTTTCCAAAGCCTTTGAAGAGGTGTGGCAAACGTCGCAGACGCATCGTGTCAGCCTCCGGACAGCAGCATTTATGTTGGCAATTCAACGTGTGTGGGATTCGGCAAAGTTGGCGGGGATTTAAAGATCTGTGTTTTTCGAAGTGGGGTTTCGAACCCATGCAATGCAGGGAAATCTGCTAATAGTGGGTTGTGCCGGTTGTTTAATGGGACTGAATAACGAATCGGAATAGGCCAGAGTTCCAAATCGGTTCACTAAAGGGGAGATCGGTGAATCTCACTCTCTTGATAAAACTGGCGAACCAAAATCCAGTGGAGCTACTAAATTCTCCGAAGAACCTTAAAGTAAGTGCCATTGAGTTATTGTCGAAACGATTGAAAATAGTCGACCCCGTCACTACCCAGAAAACTCCGCTGCATTCGATCGCGCGGTGTCACTGACGCGGAAGGCATTCACGTCAGTGGAGCTAACTTGATTTCAAAAAAAATCGCTTCCGTAAAAAATTGACTCCATTTGAACCCACGTATTTTGAATTCTTTATGTCCGACCGTACCCTGCCCCAAACGCGCGAAGAAGTCCTTGCCAGATACGAGGCGAAATTGGAAGTCCATCGCGCGACGGTGAAACGTTGCGATCAACGCTGGAGCGCGGTTGGGTATTTACGAGGGGGGCTGTTTTTGGCGTCTTTGGTGCCGATATTTCTCTGTTTGACGACGTTTTGGGGGATAGGCCAGCCGTGGTTGTATCTTTCAGGATTGTTGTTTTTCGGATTTTTAGCGGTGGCTTATCTTCATGAAGGGATGCAGACAGAGCTTCGCCGGGCTTCGTTGTTGGTGAAAATTTATCGGGAATCATTAGCGCGCTGCCATCGGAACTGGAAGGAAATCCAAACGCCCGAAGTCGAATTAGAACCGGGACAGGTTGCGCTTTCAACGGATTTGGATCTGTTCACCGGCAGTTCTATTTTTAAACTTCTGGGGATCACACGCACCCCGCTGGGGACTTCGACCTTGAAGTCTTGGATTCTTGAAGGTGCGTTGTCCGATGAAGTGAACCAGAGGCAACAAGCAGTGAAGGAACTCGCCGTCTGCGTGGATTGGCGCGAGGCCTTTCAATTGACGTGCGAACAACTGTCGGTTGGGCAGTCAGGGCCGAATCGGTTCGTGCAGTGGGCCAGTAGCGACAGTTGGTTCAAAAACCGTTCATGGGTTCTCTGGTTGGCGAGGCTGACGTCGATCGTTTCCTTGGTCGCGGTCTTGGGGATTGTGCTGGTGCCGGTGCTGCCGCCGATGGTTTGGTTGGTGGTGCTGGCGACGGCAATGTTGATCAATTTCGGTTTGGCCATTATTTTTGCCGGTAGCATTCACGATGTTTTCAATTCTGTGTCCTCGCGATCTAACGAAGCCAGTCACTATGTGAGCTTGTTTGATCGCATCACGAATTTCGACGCGCGCTCTGAACGTCTGCGGCAACTCCAGACACAAATTAAGTCCACCGATTCGGCGGGTTCTGTGGAGATCGGACGGCTGAGCACGTTGGCGTCGTTGGCTAACATTCGGCGCAACGGAATTTTGTTTTTGTTGTACGTTGTGTTGGAGTTTCTTTTCTTTTGGGATGCCCACGCGTTGCATTGGCTGGAACGTTGGAAGGCGAAACAGGGGCACAACGTTGGGCGCTGGTTCGACGGATTGGGGCAGTGGGAGGCGCTGTGTGCGCTGGCGAAACTGACGTACGATCAACCGGACTGGGTCTTTCCGCGCGTTAGCTCCGGCGATGGGGCAAGCGATCCGGTGATTGCCGGCAGTGACGTAGGGCATCCGTTGTTGGGGATCGAACGGGTACGTAACGATGTGACGATCGGTCCGCCGGGCACCGTGTTGCTGGTGACAGGGTCAAATATGTCAGGCAAAAGTACACTCCTGCGCAGTGTGGGGGCGAACGTTGTGCTGGGCCAAATGGGTAGTGTCGTGTGCGCCAAAGATTTTCGGCAGCCGACCATGCAGATCGAAACGAGTATGCGAATCGCGGATTCACTGGCCGATGGTGTTTCGTTCTTTATGGCCGAACTTAAACGACTCAAACAGGTCGTTGATGCTGCAGAAACGATAGAAGCCAGCGGAAGTGGTCGGCGGATGCTGTTTTTGCTGGACGAAATTCTTCAAGGTACCAACTCGCGCGAACGTCAGATTGCGGTCAGTCGCGTGGTGCGGCGGTTGATTGACCGCAAGGCGATTGGTGCAATCTCGACCCACGATTTAGATTTAGCGAAAACCGACGAATTGGCTTCGGCGTGTGATCCGGTGTATTTTTCAGAACAGTTCAAAGAAGTCGATGGCACGAAAATAATGACCTTTGACTATCAGATGAAACAGGGCATCGCTGAAACGACCAACGCATTAAAATTGCTGGAATTGGTCGGGTTGGGGGATTGATGACGACGGTGCGCTATCGGGGCGGCGCGGCAGGCTTCAAAACGCTGTTTCAATTTTATGCGGCCGCATCTGCTTCTTGCGCAGGCCCGTTGCTGTGAAACTTTTGGATAATCAGATTTGAACTCGGGTAACGTGGCCGTGGGGGCGGAGCCCGGTACAGTGATCTCCAGTCGCTTCAGGTGGGGTATGTTCAGGTCCAGCGCTTGTAGAGATGGGGTAAAAAAATAACTTTGACCTTCGTTTTTTTTGACTGAACCGATTTTCAAGGCACAGCCCCTGCCCTGCCGCTTCAGGTTGCCCAGTTCAATCGCCCACCGCCGGCCGTTTATCTCCAGCTGAAACGCCCCAGCGTCCATCAGGCCGAGATTAATGAAAGCACTTCCGCCTTTGCTGCCACAAAGTCGGCGTTAGGATTTTTGGCGTTGTTTCACGATGCTATCACCGGGGTGATGCGGCGCCGGCCCAGACGGTAGGGAGTGCGTTCCCAAAGTCGCAGAACCGGTTGAGTGTTTCTAACGAATCTGCCAATGTGAGGAATCGTTCTTTTTTGAAAACAGCCCACCGCCGAATGTTCTGCGTTAAGATTTTAGCGTCGATCGGGGGCAACCCATCGACGTTATTGTTGGGGAAAAGGTAGTGTGTGTTACCTCTGGCGAAACCGATCGGTTGTCCTCACGCACTGTCGTTCCGCCTGACAGGTAGATAAGTCAACTCATTTCTTCGAACTCTGTGTTGGGATTAGCCCGTGACCACTGTTGATAGAATAGCCAGAAACCGAGAAGCGGTGATTTTGGTCCATGGATTGGCTGCGGTTCGTTTGGTGATGTGGCCCATGGCCAAACGATTGCGTGGGCTTGGTTTTCAGGTTAGGAATTACGGTTATTTAAGCATCTCAAAGACGATCCCGCTTCACGCCGATCGGCTAAGTCAAGCGTTGGACCGATTTGAAGACACGCCGTCGATTGAACGTTTTCATTTGGTGACGCACAGTATGGGGTGCATCATAGGGCGACACTTGTTGGCTCAGAAACGGTTTGAGAAACTTGGGCGTTGGGTGATGCTGGCTCCGCCCAATCGTGGGTCTCATGCGGCGACACTGCTGTCGCCCTACTTGGGACGTTTCTGTAAGCCGCTGACTCAGTTATGCGATTCGCCTGATAGTTTTGTGAACCAATTGCCAGACTTTCGTAATACCAATGACGTCAATTTCGCGGTCGTCGAAGCGGCTTACGATCGAGTCATCGCACCGGAGAACGTCCCGTTAGACGGCCAATCCGAATACGCTGTGGTAAAAGCAAATCACGGTCCGTTGCCGTGGCATCGAGATTCGATAGGATTCGTTGAGAGGTTTCTTTGCCGGTAGGCGGTTACCGTCACCACCAAACGTTATCACCAAATGTTATCACCAAATGTTATCAATCGGCAAACCTGATAGGCGATCCGCTGGGCTTGCAAGTTGCGGTTACGCAGTCGTTGTAAGTTGGTTGTACTGAATCGGTTTGCGACTGGTGTTGCCTCGTTCTCATCAGCGTGTTTGTGGGCAAATGGTTTTGTTGAGTTAGTTTTCCAGCAAAAGATCTGGACCAACGAAAAAAAGTCTGCTGACTGGCCTTGTTTCCTAACTCCACAAAGATACAGGCATTCCGAGCATGACAAACGTGTTGAGGATTTTGCATCGGATATCAGTTTCAGTTTTCTGATTTTCCATTTTCCTGTTTTTCAAGCGATCACCGAAGGCGCCTTTGAGTCGCGACATGGCGGTTTCAGCGTTGGAGCGGCGATGATAACCAACTTGCTCCTTCCACGCTTTGTGACCGTCGCGGCGAATGTGTCGAGCGCTTTGTTCGCGCGGCAATGGATCTGCGTTGCAATTGGCGTGCTGTTTGATCGCCGAGCCACGGCGGTGTGGAATGAGCGCGTCGATTTGTTGCTTTTGTAATCGGTCGTGAATGTCCCAACTGTCGTAAGCACCATCGCCGTAGAATGTGTCGATCGCGCAGCCCGATTGCTTCACCAGATCCAAGGCTGGCGCGCTGTCATGAACATCATTACCGGTGAGGACTTGAGCAACAATCTGATGGGTGTCAGATTCAACAGCGCGGTGAACCTTTCTCCACGCGCGACTTCCACCGACACCGTGCTGACGGACTTTCCATTCACCTTCACCTTCACCTTGCACTTTGAGTCCGGCGCTGTCGACGACGATGTCGATCGAACCTGTGACTTTCTCAATCACAATACTGACCTGCATCCTGACCGCACGGTTCGCTAAAGACGTGTAGTTGGGGGACCGCCACTTCGGCACCCATCAGTTTCACCCGAACACGACCAAGGCCTTCGGTTTGCCGATACGGCAACTGAAAGAGCTCCCCGAGAGTCGGCAACACTTAAATGGCTGCGTCGCGATAAACAAAGGACCGTCCGACTTTGAAGCCCATGTTCGCGTGCTTCCAATTGGCAAGCACTTCTTCTGAAAACCAGAATGTGATGGCGCCTCGATTAACAAGCGCCTTGTTGTAATCTGACCAGTTGGTGACTTGGCAACCGGTTTTCTGACGGCTCTTTTTCGCCATGATACGCTCCTTCTTGCGGGTCAAATCCTTCAGACCCAGCTAATACGCAAAGAGCTTCACTTTTGTTCGACAAGGCCGGTTCGCTTTATAACGGAGCAAGAGTTTTTCCATGCGTCCCCACAGCCTGTCCGGTAGAATCCACGCGGTAGAATCCACGATCCTATCTCTGTTTCTGGCTCTTCCATTGTGGTGTCTCCGTATATCAAATGCGTTGCTGCAGAAGTGATACGAACGAAACAACGAATGGTTCAGTTCTGTGATAGGCTCTAAGCTTTGTTTCGGATCGCTGGGACACAGAGACGCTGATTATTTTGGCACTTGACCAACTGATAAAAGGCCAACTGATAAAAAACAAAACAGGCGATGCACGCTGGCATCGCCCGAACTTAGATTTCAGTTTTATCAAACGATCGGGGGCTCCTTCAGGCCCCCTTCGCGCGATCGAAAACTGGTGCAATTTAATTCTCAAAACGCCAAGAAAAAACGTGTGTTTCGGCGATTGAATTTACGAAGTCCGAAGTAGCTATTGCAGCTTGAACTTGCTGTTTATTTCCCCTTAAAAAGGCACCATCGTAAAGATGTTACGGTCAATCGCACCTGGAGTGTCAGCGGTCGCATTGAACAACTTCAAGTACAGATCCCCGTTGCTGTCGCGGAAAAATGTATTTTCAGTAGCAGCTCGCAACCGCGCAAGCCTGCCAACACGACGTAGTGTTTTACCGGTTTGACTGTACGTCGGTGTCATCACTTCCGCTGCACCAACCAAACGGAACGTGTTAGAAACCGTGTTCTCTGGTGATTTCCAGTCGAAATAAGCGAACTTAAACGCGTTGATGGGCAAGTTGTAAGGACGCACTGGTTCGATGGTATATTCCTCCCCCACTACGACTGGAGCACGCGGGTCGTCAACGAATGGGCGTCTACCAACCGAATTAGCGACTTCGTCACTCGGTACTCCGCCGAATTCGAACGATTCCCCATGAGGTGGTGTGATCCGCAAACGCACGTTCTGTCCCGCCCCACCTTCACCACGCTCTATTAGGTGGAAACTCGCAAACTCCTTGCGTGTGATTGCGGCTTCGTTTGGAACGGCCGACGAAGAAATTACCTCGTCGTCGTCCTGTCCGGTAAACCAATAGTCATGGGCGCGAAGTAGGTTGTACCCAGCCCCTCCACCGACATGGCCGGTCAGGCTGCCATCGAGATCCAGCAACGGCCGTAGCCCAGCGACCGCAAGGGCTCCCTCGATGTGCCTTACGCTTTCGGCCGTGGCAGTATCTTCGAACGAAATCCCCGTGGCGGTGCTACCAACTTGGTTTTGAAAGCCACCGTTGCGGAACAGCGTCGGCGTTACTCCGTGCTGGTTCACACCGTAACCTGCAAAGTGAATATCAGAGAGCCTCAACTGATCGAAGTATCTAAAAAATGCGATCGGGTTAGCGTTAATGTAGGACTGACTGTTTCCACGCGAATGCCCAACAAAAAGACCTTTATCGATAGTCGCCGGCATCGTGTCCCAATAGGAAAACTGATTATCGGCCGCTCGGAAGTTTTCAAAATGAACGAACGCCTCGTCGGTGCGGGAGTAAAACCCTGTAAACGTTTTGTAAACTGTGAAATCTTTGATCAGCCCAACATCGCCCAAAACGGATTCGTCACCACCGAAAAGTTTGTCAGCAAGGTCACCTGATCCCTGGAAACCAGTTTGTACGATTTCTCGGATCACCAAACCGGTCGCGGCCGAGTGAGACGTGTTGTGCTCAAATTGACCAATCGTCAACGCCAGAGGATCTCGGTTGTAAATGTCAACCAGTTCCGGCGGTCCCTTTATGAAATCGGCCGCTGTCGGAGGACGTTCCGCCTCACCAACCGGAGCAAACCAAAAACCCGATCCCTCCGCACCAGCGGAGATATTCCCCATGTATGCGTTCGCAGCACTGGTGATCCAGAACGCGGACGATGAAACGAACTGTCGTGGTTGGTTGCGGGTCAAATCATGCACATCGACGATAAACGGATCTGCTAGGTCAACGCTCGTACCAACACGGTGAATTCCAAACGCGATATTGTTATAAAATCGATTCCCCATCTCCACACCGCTTTGTGTGAAGAAACCGTGGCCGTGAATGTCATGAATTACCACTTCTTCAACGGTAAGATTATCCGTGCCATGCACCACGACCCCGCGATTATTCGAATTGGTAACGCTGGAGTTGCGGAAAAAGTCACCTTCGCGATCACCACCAAGATACCAGTGAATAGGATACCGCCCCGAAAGGCCAGCTTGCCCCATCAGGTCTAACTGCACACCATCAATTCCCGTTTGCCCGGCACCACCAAAAATGATAATGTGGCCCCCAATACCGTTGGTGGCGGTCGTGCGACGCCCGCGACCAGACGACTGAAGTAATATACGGTCACCGAATTCGACATCCGTATCTTGCGACTCCAGTCCCGTGATGACAACGTTACGGCTCAATAGAGCGACTTCGGCCCGAAGATTTATGGAAGTTGCCGCTGCTGTGGGATTCGCACCTCGCGCCCTAGATTGGCCGTACGTTTCAATCTCACCGTAATGACGATATGACAAGGGTCGGTCCAACCCTAATATGGACTCAAAACGGTTTTGATCAACCGAAACGACCGTTCTCACATCCTCTTCTCGGTAATCATTGCTACTGCTTGCGATAACGATTTCATCACCAACTTTAAAATCGACGCGCCCATCCGAATCTTCCGATGTCACTCCGTCGAAATTTCTTTCAATTACATTCACGACACGGATCGACGCATCACCAGCTTTTGCCGTTGCGGATAATTGGGTGTGACCTAAACGATCTTCACCGAAAAACTGCAGGCGTCCCCCTTTTTCTGCAATCAAAAAACCATCGTAATCTTCTCGTACAAATGATGTTCCATTGGCCATCGGAATGGTGTGGTCCGACAGAGGCTGTATTCCGGTCAATGTCATCGTGAACGTTCCATCGTCGAATCGATTGTGATCAGAACCAATCCGAAAAACCCCTCGGCTGTTGACGTGAACAAACCGCGTTGTCAGCGTTTTGTCGACGTCCAATTCGTTGCTGGTGGGCCGGATAAAACGATTGGTGACAAATTGAGTGCCGTGAACCACGAACCCGCGTCCAGTGGCCGCACGACCGCGACCGTTGGATTCAAACGAAATATCACCGGACAAGAAACCCGCCTGAATTCCTTCAATTTCGCCCGTGCTGCCACGAAGCGACGTCACCCGGTCATCAGAAAAATCTACGGCCGCCAAAATGCGATCAGACGCCCTGTTGTCAAATCCGATCCAACGGCGACCGTTATTGTATTCCCATCCCAAGCCAACATTGCGGACCGCGATTACATTACCGTTTCTCTCCGCACTCATACCGAACCGAGATTGCGTACTTTTAACGCTGTGCATTAGATAGCCCTCGCCACTTACGTCGATAGCCACCGCAACCCCTTGGCCCGGGCTACCGATGCTCCGCCCACGAAACGCCCGTCTTGTGGCTGACGTAAACCAATCGCCGCCAACAAAAATATCTAACGCATTGACCGCCAGACCAATCGGATTTGATTCAAAAGTTAAATTCCCAATTACATAACCGGCAGCAATCCCGCGAAATCGGCCAGACACCCCTCGAAGCGCGGTGACTGTGTTTGAGTCAAAATCGACCTCAGCAATTAAGCGGTCACCACTTTCGGGTAGAAAGTCACGCCAGCGGATATCATTGTTGAATTGCCAGCCGCCATTTGCAAAACGAACGGCAATTACGTTCGAGTTTGTGTCATTCCCAACGCCAAAACGCGACTGAACATCTTCCACCGAGTACATCAGGTGGCCTTGCCCGGTCGCCGAATCACTGACGGCAATTCCATCGCGGCTAAATTCGATCGTATCGGTCCGAACCTGATCTGTTTCGGCCACCCCTTCGGGCACATTTAATATCCCATGAATGATCAATTCGCCCGCAACATGATCCCGACCGCCCAAGTTAACGGTCGTGTCCTCACCGACGATTGCTCGTGAACTGTTGGTGGGCACACCCCTGCTCCAGATGGCAGGATCATTCCAGTCGCCATCCTGAATTGACTTCGTTACCACCAGTTGCGATTCGGCACGTTCAAACGGCGTGCCCACCGAAACCGCAACAACCGCGGCAGCCATCAATGTTGATGAACGCAGCATCGCCCAAAGATCAGTTCGGGCATTGGTTACATTTTCCAACAAGTTCAAACGGTGTTTGCATAACCGCAACCTCTTCTCGTCGATTCTCATACCGGACTCCTCAGGTAAAAAAGTATGAGCGTTGAAATATTAGCTTGGACAACGCTATTGTATAAAAAAGAGCAGGATTGACTCTGGTTAGCGAGTCGACGTCTCAATTGGTCCCGCTGTGTGTATCGGTCTAAAAAACAACTGTGCTCCATCGAATGAAGCCACGATTACGTTAACGACCCTTATTGGCCGTTATCGCGCGTAAAATGTGAGCGACCTAATAACGAGAATAAGCAATGTGACGGTCATAGCAACAAAATTTGCCCCATTTTCCAAAGAAGAGTGAAAAAAAAACAAATTGGAGGGCCCTCTGCGGGCACATACGGCCCATTAGACAATCAGCTATGGCCGAGTCTCCAGCTTTTCATTGGTTCCCCCTCCCCCCGCGACGCGTCTCAACTCAAAGAGACAGCCGCAACGTGGTTTCCGAGTTTCATAAGCAACGGAGCCAGTCGCCCCCCTTGTCGCGGATTCAATTCTAAAAAGGGGCCTCACGAACTTCGTAATTTTCGCCTTTCGACGATAAAGCCACCACACTTTTTAACGCAACAGGAAGTTCAACGGCCGCATTTTTCTGATTTAGAACGGCGATAAAATTTCAGGCAGAAGTCTGAATTGCTCTCAACGCTTTTTGATCGGCGGTCAGGGGCATGACCACGTCAGCGCGACGCAGTAAGAAGTCGGGGGCGGCGACTGGACACTGTCCAACCGCTGTCCTCAACTGTTGTGGGCTAGAGAGTCGACGTTGTGTACGATTTAGGACGTCGATGAAATTGCATCAGAATTCGGGCAGGCATTTGCACCCCCCTTAACGCTTTTAAGTCTGCACGATTTTTGATCTGCAACCGGAGGCATGACCACGTCTAATCGTAATGTGTGAAGTAGCCGGGACAGGGACCGGACGTTCCCCAGTCGCTATCCCGCACGTTTTCTTCTGATTTCCAAACGCGTTACACGATCAGTGATTACTAATCAGCCACGCTTGGGTTTGACCGACGGACATACTCCTCGAAATCACTTAACCCATCTCCATCGGTGTCGTTATTAGACGTGAAGACACTGGGGCCAAAGGTCGACAAATCTCCCGACGCTATCCTCTCCCAATAATCGAACAGGCCATCGCCGTCGGCATCCTGTTGGAGTGTTGACCGTCCGCTCGTGTTAAGCCCACGGGGAACAATTCGACGCGTAAGTGCAGTTAAAAATCTGGCCCGTCGTTCAGCGTCCAACTCACTCAAACGGTCGTTGGATTCTTCAACATCGCTGGACAAATTGTAGAACGCGCGAATGCCATCGGGTGCGACCAAGTTAACCGCAGCGCCTTGCGCGATACTTTCTTCGCTGCTGGGTTCGTCTACGCTGGCAATGATCTTCACGCCGGAACGTGCAAATCGAAACGTGTACGACGGCTGCCCCGCGTTAGGTCCACTGAAAAGCTCCGATGCTAAGGTGATCAATGTTCGCCTCAACAATGTATTGAAATCACCTAGAAAGTACGGAAGAATACTGGTCGAATCTAGCCCTTGCTCTCGGTTTTGAGGCGTGCTCAAAAGATCGGCAAAAGTAGCGAACAAATCCATTTGTGAAACGGCTTCTTCACAAACGGAGCCCCGTGGGGTCACAAAATTTCCATTTCTTCTGGTCCAACGCACGATAAACGGAATTCGATGTCCGCCTTCAAGCGCGCTACCTTTAGTACCGTTGTAAATTCCAGAGGTTTCGTGCCCGGCCCCAGCGCTGAAACGGAGCCCGCCATTATCGCTGGTAAAAATGAAGACCGTATCGTCAAATAGGTTTTGAGCTTTGAGCTCGTCAATAATCACTTTGACCTGCAAATCCATTTCGCGCACCATATCCAAGTGCGGTGTGCGTTCGACTCCGGCAACCCGTCGCCCAAAGAATCGTTCGTCTGGCGTATGCGGAGAGTGCACCGCCTGCGAGGCGAAATGCATGTAAAACGGGGCGCCCGAATCTGCTCGTGCATGCCGCCTGATAAACCCGAGAGCGGCTTGCGTGTAGACCTGCCCTGTCTTGCTTGAGTCCCAGTAGGGCCACCCAACAGTTGAGTTATTACCACGGTCGGGCGACTCGATTTCTCCACCAAGCAAACGGTTGTCAATAAAATCTTGATCAAACACAACAGCTCTGTTGCGGGTCGCCAGTCCCCAACGCCAACGACCGCCCTCGAACCTCAAACGATCGATGGGTCGGTTGTTTTGAAAGTAGATGTAGGGTGAGCTTTGGATGCCGTCATGCGAGATGAATGAGTAATTGAAACCGATGTCGTTGACGCTGGTGCGAAATCCGCGCATCCAATCCACAAACAACAACCCCGGTCTTCGCTGAGAATTAGTGGCGAAGTTCGTTGCCACGTAAGGGGCCCCGGTCGAATCAGAATAACCACCGCCTAAATGAACTTTTCCAATAAACCCGGTGTTGTAACCGGCGTCTTGGAAAAGGTTGCCGGTCGTCTTTTGACCGGGCAAAATTTGGAACTCGCCGCCCGCACTGAACTGCCCACGAAACAATCGGCCACGCGGCGGCAGATTCCCCGTCAACAAACTGTACCGCGATGGCGCACAGAGGCTGGCGGCGCTGTGGGCGTCGGTAAAAATCATGCCATCGTTGGCTAACGCATCAATGTTTGGAGTACTGCTGAGCGTGTTCGCACCGCCCAACCCTCGGTAGGCCGAGATGTCTCCAATGCCGACATCATCGGCGTAAAACACTACCACGTTAGGTTTAAACGGCACCTGAGCGTTGGCAGAGACGCCGACGGCCATGCACGACAGCAAAGTCAACGCAGTCGATTTTATAAAGTTCCTCGCTACCATCATCATGCTTTCAAAAAAAGGTGGGTAAACTGAAAGTTTAGTTCACATCGCGCCCCGGCAATTCAATTTTTCACACTTTTTATTCTGAAAAACATACCCCGCAAACAGGCCGGAGTCCCCCTAAAAAAACCGAAATGTAGGCACGCCCAACAGCCTTAACGGACGGAGCAAAACAAGCTTGAAGCGGGCCACCCAAGATATTCGTCATCTATCTCAAACAACCGTTCTAAACCAACCCAAGCCAAGCCAATCTCTTCGTGCCGACACAAATTGGCAGACTCACACCCGCATTTAATAAAACCGGGAGGGCATTGTAAACCGGAAGGTGACAGGACGCAGCCAAAACCAAGGAAACGCAACGCACATTGCGTCTTGGCTCTCGCCCCGATGCGATTGCCTCCTGCATTTTTTTCAGCGCCGAAAATAAGGGGGCCTCGAATAACTTGAATGCTATCGAATCACAATCAACCCCGCCGCTGATGCCAGCGGCGGGGAACGGGCCAGACTTAATGCGTGATTTTTTGCGTATTCCCTACGAAAACATAAGCCGATGCATGTTGCATCATTACACTGCAAACGCTCGTCGACGCCGCCGCACCGCCATCAAACCCACGACGGCAAAAAAGGCAACGCCGGTAGACGGTTCAGGAACCGCGACGATGCTTCCAGGAAAGAAGGTATTGAGCGCGAAAGCCCTCCGACTGGTGCTTAAAAGGCCTCCGGAGGTGTCTTGCAAATCAACCAGCAATGTTCCACCTTCGGTGCCCGCGGCGTTTTGGAATTCAAAATTGGCCAACGCGATATTGAAATTACTCAAATCCTGCAACAGAAAAGCGTCATTGACCAATGAATCGCTATCGAAAAGATTCCCACTGGAGTCTTCCAGAATCAATTGAAATTGGACAGTATCGAAGTCGTCAAAGACACCCGCCGGGTCAGTCAGCACCGTATTACTGGGAGTAAGCGTTACGAAATAACGATCAGCGATGCTACCGAGAGGACGGCCTTCCCCATCGTTGTTGACTTCAATTTGGCCGTTGGCTCCGCCAGTACTAACCAAACCCAGCGTGTTTGCACCAAACATAACGTCAGCGGTGGATAGACCCACGAAATTCCCTACACCAGACCGGACGTTCAAATCGGCCAATGCCGGATCGTAACTAAAGTTGAATGAAAAAGCTTGCCCTTCAAGATCCGAGAGCGCTGAAGGAGCATCGTTAAAGCCGCCGGAATCACGTAAAGTCCCAGCCGACGCCCCAATGGTACCGCTAAAAGATAACGTGGTGTCCTGACAAAAGGCGATAGCAGGGGCAAAATACAGCGCCACTGCAAAGGCGATGATACGGTGAAGTTTCATAAAACATTTCCTTTGAGGTCTAACAAAAGTTGAAGAGTTATTTCGTAACCAAAAAAACAACCCATGAAAAAAACAACAGTCCCAAAAAGGCGAACTCAAAACAACAAGCCGACAAAACCATCCCCGGCACGTCGCCTGCACTCGATCGCCTAACGTCGACCGATGACGTCCAACCGTTCAACGTCTGTTGATTACATTCCCAAATAGAAGGCCATCCCTTCCGTCAGGTCTACGTGACCAGAGTAAAAGTCACTGTCCCGATAAATGTAAATACGTGTTTTCAGCTACCATTTGGCCACGTAAAGTTGAAAACCTTCTCTCCGTTAACCTGAAACCTGAACCATCCTCCAGCCTCAAAGAAACCTTAGAAGGCGGCTGTTGGGATCGTGAGGGGATAAAGGAAGGAACTTTGCCAAACCAAGTGGCGCCCAAAGCTCGTCTTTTCCAAGCAATGGTAGACGCAGGGGCCAGATAATTAGCCAGTCTCCGCTCTCCCCTCCCCTCTCTGAAACGAATTGTTGAGGTCAACTAGAGATCGCGGCCTTAATGAGTTCGGCGTTTTCACGCAGCGATTTTCTTTCGTGTAATCGTTAGCTGACACGCATACGTGTTGGAGGCGTTAAAAAAAACACTCACTTCTGCCGGTTAACGGTTAAATATAAAAAGGCCCACAAAAACGAGTCGTCAACTCAATCTCCAAATGATTTCCCCAGCGTTACTAAAGATGGGGCGCAGCTCAAAGTGAATGAACAACTTTGTTCGTCGAGATTAAAAACACTGCGGGGGGAGACGCTAACGCTGCAGGGTTAACTTGAGCTTCCCAAGCGAGGCTCCGATGCTCCCATTAAAAGAAACCGATCTTCCCGGATTCGGATTTTCATGGCAAGCTCCGAAACGGTAACAGGATTTGTCCGAATTCCCGTTGGGTGAATTCACGGAATTCGGACCAATCTCACCACAGCCACCACAAAAGGCAAGCCTTGGCGCACTGGGAACAACAAAGTCGGGGGAAGAACGAAAGAAATAGTAACGTTCACGCGCCTGCCAATGGTCACACTTGCTAATGACCAGAGCAAAACATAGATTTACCCTGACGGCGAGTCCGCCAAAATTGGCGTTGGAAAATTTGCTTGGCGGAAACAAACCAACAAACCACACAGAAATCTCGCGCGACACACTGACGAAGAATAACGGGTGACACCGAAAGAGCCCAAATCAAATAGGCAGGTGAACCGCTGCTAATAGAGATGGGGGAACGGCACGGCCCAAAGTTCCGTGCCGCTGTGCCCCCTAATTTCATTTGCACGACCAGCAGTTTTACAGTTGAGCAGCACTACGGTCGAACCAACAAAGGCGAGAAATTAAGCCTAAGGGGTCTGTCCAAATTCTCGACGGAGGAAGCGGGTCACGAACCTCTGGGCGTGGTTTACCAAGTTTCTCTTGTTACTGCCCCGAAGAACCCTCCTATGATCAAGCTTCAAAGTGAAAAGTACATTAGAGACGGTTTCTTTACCGGCAGCGCCGACCAATCGACCGATGTCAAATTTACTGCTGGTCAGAAGATAAATATTGGCAGCCTGTTGCGGGGGAACCGCTACCAGCACTGCCGACACATCGGTCTCGAAATCTTCGAGGTCAAACTGCTGCTCGATTGCTGTCACTTTCACGGATTGGCCCAAGGCAACTAACTGACGGTTTGACAATGCTTTCTTAGGGGATCGAGCACCACCGTAGAGAACCTCGCCGGCCAAAAAGTGAGCGAGGTTAACAGTAGTGACGAGCTCTCTTGCCACTAGTTTGCCAGCTTCTCTAAGTGGTTCCAAATCCTCTTTCGAGGCGCCAGCATCAATTAGCTCCTGGCCGGCCTCCGTAATCGCATCGAGTTCTTGGCCGACACGCTCCCTTTCGGCAACCACGCGAGCTAAAACGACAGGAGCAAACTCTGCCTGCTGGGCCCGCGTTAATTCACTCAACGACAGCGTGCCGTCGGCAAAGAAGCCAATAGCACGTTCCCGTGCCCCTTTACCATTACTCTTACCCTTAGATTGGGCTTCCACTGCTGAAGACATGGTGGTCGTCAACATCGCGGCAACGGCCAAGGCCGCAAAACCAAAACGAAACTTAGAAAACAAATTCATCTTGAAACTTCCATAAGAAAAAAGGTGGACTTCGCAATAAAATACGCATGCGAAATACGATAAATGGTGTTTTGCCAAGAGCTAAAACTCGAGGTGGGGAAGCGATGGATCCGGCGATTCACATGACCTAGGTCAGCTTGCGACGGGCCTAAATCCAGACGTCCAACTCCTCAAATCAAAACCTAACAAACCACAAGAAAAGGTGCCGCCTAACCGGCAGCAAACAAACCCAAACAGCCCTCATCGGACTGTTATCCATTTGATTGCAGTATGTGGCAGACGTCCGATTTCAACAACTAACACGACGGTTGTTGACGGCTTACGCAAAACACTGCACTCTCCGGACCGCGCTAATTTACCAGAGCGACTATGCCTACGTCAACAGCCTAGACAGCGATTTTTGGGTCAGCGCCCAGTCAGCAAAATTTGAAATTTTTTTAATAATCGCCCGATGGCGCCCAATCCGGAGCCAACAACATCGCTCCCAACGAAGGCTGCCAAGCCATTATCGGCCCGCATTGAAGCGGTAGTTAAGAAGGGACCCAAAATTTTTTTTCGTGTCGATGTGATCGACGCTATCGCACCGACAAACGTAATCCCGGGGGAAGCGATTCTCCAAATACTTCGGCGCGTTGTTCGTAGTCAAAACTACCGCCGACTTCAACAAGGTTAAGATAAGCAGTAGCCGCGTCTTGGTTTCTCAACCACGCCATCACGTCTTCACGAATTGACGGTTGAATGTCTCGGTAACGATCACTGACCTTACGCGCCATCAACGTCACGGCCAACTTAGTCAATGGTGAAGCATCGGTTTCTTGGATTAAAACCGCCAACCAGCGTTGAACTTGGTCAGTTGCCACGATACACTGAATGGCCTCGGTTAGAGGCGCTCTCTGGCCTAAACGACCCAACGTCCACGCCATCGCGTCATGTGCCGGTGCGAGTTTCGGTCTACTCCACAGCGCTAGTATCAAATCGCCCAGTTCGATTTTGTCTTTTACTGGTAGCAATTCAAGCGATCCCAACAATCGCCAGACCTCGACGGAGTCCTCGGGTTTGATCGGAACGGCGTTGCCTTTGACGGTTTTGCCTGCCATTTGTTTAGCGAACGCCCGTAACGCGGCCAACAACGGTGCCGCGATCGCGACCTGCTGCCCGGCGGTTAAACCTCCGCTCAAACGCCGCCAAAGGATCAGGGCTTGAGTTTGGACTTGAGGCGAACGGTGTATTAATTTATTCCGCACGTTTCGCCAAGTTTCGGTGACTCGCCAATCGTCAAGTGCCATGCCGTATCCGGGACGCAAAGAGAACCCCAACAAATTCAACCAACGCGCTTCATGCGATGCACTCTTGCGTCTTCCTTCCATGTGTTCCATCAGCGACTCCCAAATCCGCCGCAAAACGGACATGGGCCACTGCTCACGCGGCGCGTCCAAAATGGTATTGAGTGTTTCCATCAACTTTTTGGGGGCTAAATCGAGGCTATCGGCGTCTGTATGGAAAACATGCGCGATCGCATCGGCGCAAGACTTCCATGTTGCGTCGTCCACAAATCCCTCCACTTCGCCAGTTCCTTGATGAGCCATAACGTCGGTTTGGGTGGTGCTGCGGACATCAAATTGCAACCGCCAACTGCGCTCACTGTCGACCTCGTGACAGGAAAGCGCGATGGTCCCGATTTCGGTTAACCCTACCCGCAGATTCACCGCTACGTCGCGCTTTTCATTTTTGCTTTTAACCTTCAGCACCGTTCGAATTGGCGGCAGCGGTCGTAGCTGTTGTTCGTCCAAGGGAATGACCTGCCCAACCTTATCCGCCAACCGAACGCTGGAGACGTAAATAGGAAATTCGACGGGTTGAGAAATCGTCAACAAAAATTGCCTCTCATCGAGCGTAAACGATTCCCCCGGTTCCGCACTTCCGGGCATGATGCACAGCGCATTTCCACCGCCAACGCCGATGTAGTAACTGCGTGCCAGGGCGGCAGCGATGCGCACGCCTTGATCACGGCGCACCATGCCGTAATACGCCGCCCCCCGCGCAACGGCCAAATCGAGCCGATCGTTTTCCAAAACTTGAGGGCTCCAATCGTCGCCCTGCCCTGCCCGAAACCAAGCTTCGATGCGTTCCACCACCGTTGAACGCAATAACGGCGACGCGAAAAACCCGCCGTTGAACAGCACAACATCGGGATGGGCTGAATCATCGTCTTGATCGGTTCCAGCGCTGCGATGCGTCATTAAAAAATCAGCAAGATACCGAGTGATCGCTGAATCACTGGCGTAGGGTAACCCGAACTCTTGAAAACCGCTTTGAGGCGTCTTCGGTTTCTCCGTCGGTTCAACGACCGGTAAAAACCCATCAATAATCAACGATTGAATTTCGGCGCGCGAAACCTGAGTGGTTAAACTCCCGCCAATCAACTGCGCACCGATCCCAGGTAGGCTGACCGAAAATTCAGCAGGGCGGTCGCCGGCCGCTAACATCTTCTCTTTGACGTTGCGGCTGATTCCAACCAACACGTCCCATTGCGCTGGTGACAAATGGGCATCGCCCACTAATTTTTTTTCGATGAATTTTGCGATGGCCAAATCTAAGTTATCGCCGCCCAGAATCAAGTGATTGCCGACCGCAACGCGATGAAATTGAACTTCCTGATCACCGGTGGACTTGCGGACACGAATCAAGGTGAAGTCCGTAGTGCCGCCACCAATGTCGCAGACCAAAATCTTTTGCCCAACAGAGATTTTGGCGTCCCAATCTTTCGCGTGCTTATAAACCCAAGCGTAGAACGCGGCTTGTGGCTCCTCAATCAACACGACACGCTTCAGCCCAGCATCAGCAGCGGCTTGGATCGTGAACGCGCGAGCAACTTCATCAAAAGACGCTGGCAGCGTCAGCACGATATCCTGTTCCGACAAAGGGTGGCCTGGAAATTGATGATTCCATGATTTACGGATGTGTTTTAAGTAGCTGCTGGAGACTTCGACCGGGGAAAGCCGTTTCACATCTGCCGCCCCCTGCCATGGCAACAACGGAGCGGTCCGGTCCACCGCCGCGTGACACAGCCATGATTTGGCCGACGCGATCCCGCGCCCCGACGTTATCGCTGTTTCATCGCGCGCATAGGCTCCCACGCAGAACCGAGGCGATTTCTTATCCCACGGCAACGCGAAAGAATCAGTTTCGCTCGCCACCGCCGGTTGGTAATAAAACGATGGCAGGGTGTCCAACGATTCTAATTCACCCACGGCAACCAATTGCGGCATCGACAGCACGCCGATCTCCCAATCAGATCGCTGGGTATCAATGTAGGTAACAGCAGAATTGGTAGTACCTAAGTCAATTCCAACGACGAAACGACTGGGTAAAGAATCGACTAACGGGTCGAAATTTTCGTTGGAAGAAGTCACGGTAGATTTTTAAAAATTGTTTAATAAATAATAAAGAGTGGCGATAACACTAGGCGCCAACTTTGCTGCTGGAATGGTTGGGAACTAAAACCGAGGATCGTCAAACCGCGCCTCACCGACTCAAGGTGGCTAATTTTCACGCACGTTGAACTCAAGCTTCCAGCGTTTGGCTTGCTCAGATTCGCCAGTCTCACACCACAGTTCGAACATTCCAAGTTCGGTAATCTTTGAACGGAATTTTACCGGCACGAAGGTTTCATCGGAATCTTCCAAATTCAATGTCGCAACTAATGGGTCGGTTTCCGCCAGTTCTTCTTCGGTCCAACGGTCAAGCAGTTTTCCCGGTTGGTCTTCTTTGCGGGTGTTAGAACTGAAGAAACGAAACTGAGCCGGTTGCCCAACGACCAAAGCGAATTCTCCCGAGGGCACAGATACTTCGGTACCTTCTTCCATCCCAAATGGGACGACACACAACGCCTTCATCGGACGGGGGGCACCGGGAATCGCCAGCCCCGCAGTTTCGATGCCCACATAGTAAGACCGACCGACGCCGCCACGAATGCGCAGACCTCCGGACTGTTGATTGAATCCGTAAAAGCATGCGCCCTTGGCCACCGCATAATCAAGCGCGCTTCCCCCGCTAAGTTCTTGGACGTCTTGATCTCCAGACCAAGTGGACATCACCTCCAGCATCCGCTGCTTGAGCCCGTTGGCTTTAAACACGCCCCCGTTGAACAAGACATAATTTGGCATCGAAACCGAATCATTTTCTCCCGTGCAATGGGAGCCAACGAATGCCGCGATGTGCCGAGTGATGCCGGGATCGGATTCGTACGGCAAACCGATCTCTTGAAAACCAGATGCCGGCTGCCGGACTGGACGATCGGTCAAATGGCATTTTGGAAAGAAACCATCGAGCACCAGGCCGGCAATTTCTTCTTTGTTGATTTCGACCGACACCGTCGATCCGATCAGCTTACTGCCACGTCCGAGCACGGTGATGGTGTGGGTTGCAGGTCCGTCATCGGTCAAAAGTGCCTCTTTCGCTGCCCGGCAACTGTGCCACAGAGAAACCGACTGCCACGGGTCAAGCGTTGAGCCTTGTTCTGAAAGCTTACCGGACACAAAATAGGCCGCCGATAGATCCATGTTATCGCCACCAACCAATAAATGCTCCCCGACCGCGACTCGCCGCAGTTCAAGTTCCCCGTCGTTTTGATCGACCGCGATCAAGGTCAAATCTGTGGTGCCGCCGCCGACGTCACAAACCAAAACTGACTGCCCCACTTGGAGGGTTTTTCGCCACTGATCGCCCTGCTGATTAAGCCACGCGTAAAGTGCGGCTTGAGGTTCTTCAAGCAATACAAAGTGCGGCGGTAAACCAGCAGCGATTGCGGCTTCGCGCGTTAGTTCCCGCGCGACAGGATCGAACGATGCCGGCACCGTTAGCACTACGTGTTGATCGGAAATTGGAGACTCGGGAAATCGCGCATGCCACGCCGCGACCAAGTGTTCGAGATACTGCTGCGCCGCAGCAACGGGTGATATCTTCCCGACGTCGCCATCGGCATTCCAAGGCAAAATCGGCGCGCGCCGATCGACTTTGTTATGACACAGCCAACTCTTGGAAGCGCCGATCGTCCGGTCGGGCGTATCGGCCCCTTTGGATCTAGCGAATTCTCCGGTGGCGAAATTACGTCCCTCAGCCCACGGCAGATCCAGCGCACCGCCGGTGGTTTCGGCTTCGGCGGCCAGATAAGAAAACGACGGCAACGCAGATTTAGCTTCCACCGTGTGGGCGGCAACTAATTGCGGAATCTTCAGCAACTGCACGTCAGTGGTGTCGTTTGTTTGATGAGATTCGCAAAACGCGAGCACATTATTGGTTGTCCCTAAATCGATACCGATGATGAACTGGTTCATGATTTGATCTCAAGTTCGATAGGCGCGATCACCAGCGCTGATTCTTTTTCCCCATTCCACTGCGGGACATCACACTTAGTCGCCTGCCAACCATGATGGTTGACGGTACCACGGAACGGGGCTTCGCCGCTAACGTTGCCGGTCAAACGGTACATCGCGGCGTCGAATTTATCCGGCGTTTCGAAATGCGCTCCGTCCTCAACCGTGGTCAACGGTTGCAGCCCGAACATGCGGTCAATCACCGCTCCGGTGTCTCGCAGTACCTCTTTGGCCGCCGCGCCGATCTGAGCGTCTGAATAACCGTCCAACGATTCGGTGACGATGTCTAGCAACCGCGCCTCGCGCTGCAAGGCGGCGATTAAACTGATCGCATCACTGCGCACCGGGATCTCCGGTGGGATGGGTTTAGGCGATTCGGCGGCCGGTTTGGATTCAATCTTAAGCGTACCACCGGAGGCAATCATCTCGTCGAACGAATCGCACAGTTGAGGATTGAATAATAATTTGCAAAAGGCCTTGGTGGCCGTGATCAGTCCCATGGGAAGGCTCGATGGAGTGCTAAAATACGTGAACAATGTCTGATTAAACGATCGCCAGTATCTTAACATCTGCCAGCCAACGGCAATAGGTTCGAGCCCACTTCACCTGACCCTTGTTAAGGGGCCGAGCGAAACAGAGCCAAACGACGGTCGGTTGCAAAGCGCACCTACTTCTTCTTTTTCTTTGATTCGCCAAAATCTCCGTTACGCCACCGCACGTCTGCTTCCGCAGGAAGTTGCGGTTGATGAGGTGCCACGTTTTCGCGGACCCAGATGTTACGGAATTTCACTGGGTCGTTGTGAAACTGAAGTCCGATCGACTGCTTCGATTCGTGCGCGGTGTAAGACGGCGGCCGATTGTAAAACGTGTTGCCTTTGAGTTCGACATGATTCTGAACCAAGACGCCGTTTAACAGTACCGTCAGGTAAGCCGGTTTGAGAGTCTCACCGTAAGCCCCGAATTCTGGCGCATCGTAAATAATATCGTAAGTTTGCCACTGCCCCGGTTTGCGGCACGGGTTTACGATCGGCGGTGATTGTTTGTAAATGGCGCCGCACTGCCCATCATGGTAAGTCTCGTTGTCCCATGAATCTAAAACTTGAACTTCGTATTTGAAATCGCCGAAGAAAATGCCGCTATTGCCGCGCTGTTGCCCGGTGAGCCCTGCCGTTTTCACCGGCGACGCAAACTCAAGATGCAACTGGCAGCTACCAAATTTCTTCTTCGTGGAAATCCCCGATTTAGCCGCCGTCATTACGCCATCCTCGGACAGCCAATTTTCGCCGCCCTCCCATTGGTCGGCGTTGGAACCGTCAAACAAAACGATCGCGTCAGAAGGGGCCGACCCATTTTCACCAGCAGTCACTTTGGGGGGGCGAGGCCATACCACGCCACTTTTCCACTCCTTGTAAACCCAGGCTCCTGCCACAACAGGCAACACGATAACCAACAAGACAGCAATAGCCGGGCGATTAAGCACAATGCGGCTGAGGGAAAAAACTTTCATAGGTTTCTTTCTGAAACAGTTCATTAGTTTCAACACATTTGCTTGGACACATTGCCTTGGACAAGCAGTCATATGTTTACTGGTTTCGCGAGCGTTGAAAATTATAACCTAGGTTCGGCAAACCGAGACATTGATTTTCGTGTCTGCGGCAATGAGAGGGTGATCGGTGTAGAATACCGGTCCAACGAGCGACGTTTTTTCTTTCCACCCAACGCCGGAGCCCCACGAAAAAAACCCCTTCAAATGAATATTCAAAGAGGCATAATTTCAATTGCCGTTGTCCGATGTTGCGACAAAGACTTTAACTTAACGGGCGTTGGCCGGAGTATTTGCGCTGAGTTGCGAAAGCAATTGCAACACACCATTCAGATGGGCCAATCGTGGGCCGTAGCGATCGACAAATTCGTTCATTACAAAATCGCTGTCGATCATGTCTTCATGCGAGTCGTTGACTTCAAAGGTAATGTTGTGAAGAAATTCAGTTTGGACTTTCGAAAGCGACTCCGCCGCGGCTCGGCAGCGCTTGGCCAATACCGGGTTGGCGTCCTTCCATGAGTTGAGCTCGTGTGCCCGTTGGCGTTGGGCGGCCCCTATATTCTCGACCACTTCCTCAAGCAATTCGTTTTGGCGATCCTGACCAATGACCAATTGTTGAAGCAAAGCTGTTAATTCTGTATGTTGCTCGCTCTGCCGAGTTGAAATCGGTGTTTCGCTAGCATTTTGGCCTACGTCGATTCGAAAAACGGGAGATACTCCCTGCGATTCGTTTGCCATATTTTTGCCACTCCGAGATGAATAATTAGTTTTTTTCTTGATTACAGCTTCAGTATAAACGCGGGCTTGCCGAAAGTCGACCGCGCGGCCTCTATATTGATTAAATCAAAGAATTACTGAAGTGCGCAATGGCTGTGATCGGCAAGCTTTCTCAAAAGGTCAGTAGAAATAACAGTTATACCGACGGTAACAATTGACGCGACCGCCACGTCACCAGCAGGGCCCATCAAGGACAATCGTCGATCCTCCGATGACTGGTCTTAGACAGTTTCAGGTATTCGAAAAAGGTTCCAATGTTAACGGGATGAGTGGAATTCCGATTTCGCTGATTATGTCATTTTCGCATCGCGCAAACCGTTTCTGATATTTCGCTCCCTTTTGGACATTAACAAGTGATCGCAGTTGCTGAGCAAACAGAAACCAATGAACCCGTTGAACGCATCGGATTCATCACCATCGTCGACGTCCCGGAGCTGGGGTATGCCGGCGGAATGCTAGTGGTGTCTCCGGTGGGCCGACCCATTGAGTTTCATTGCACGCCCCCGGTAAGGGAAAATCGAACCCAAAAAATTCTGTATGGGCAGACCTATCGTGGTTTTTTATTCTGCGACCAAATCGCGGCCTCAATCGTCGAAAAATCAAAATCGCGGCCACAGCTTCTGATCACCGATCGCAGCGCACTATTGGCGTTAGACAAAATCACCGATCTTCCGGTGGCCATGCTGTGTTCCCTGGACCAGACAGAGAACCGAGTTTCAGGTTTCGAGGTCGGTGGCGAACAGGTCATCAGCCACACCGAAAATCCACAACTGTTACAGCGCGTAAAGTCGGCATGTCTTGAGTTCACAAAATCGTTGCCGTTAGTGGAACCGTTTGAACGCATCCAATTAGCAATCGAAGAAGCCCAATCGGTCGCTCGTTGACGCGACACGAACTGGGTGTCCCTCAACCCAGCCCCTCAGCCCAGCCCCTAACTCAGTGGCTTATTTGGGCGCCCCTGCTGGTGGGTTTGCGGGTTTGTCAGAACAGAACTTCGTAGAACAGAATTTCGCTCCTCCGGCGGTCGCACGAAAAAACATGGACAACGCTATCCCACTGATTGATTGGCAAAACAGCATCGGACAAGAGACTTCTGTTTCGGTTGACTCGGTCACGACAGACTTAGCGGTGGTTTCGCCCGCCGTCCTTTCGGCGACCTTCCGTAAACGGCGTCCCAAGGTCAGCAGTTACTTTTTCTCCGAAACCGGCGTTCAAGAGAAGGACCCCCGCGCCCTGCCTAACGGCCCGGCGAACTTTTTCCAACCGGTCGATGGTAACCCCGGCGATATCGTCATTGACCCAACCGCCAGCGCTTCGCCCCGACACGACGTGAAGCAACACCAAGTCACCAAGGATGACAAACGCACTCATTTGAAGGCCCCCAAGGACGTCATCAAGATGGGCGACCGGCTGTTCTATATGCTTCAGCCACCTTTGGAATCGCTGCTGTCGGGCGAAACGATGGAGTTCCCTTTCCCCCCCTTCGATTTCCAATACGAAGGTGTCGGTTTTCTGTTCACGCGTTACAACGCGATCCTTGCCGACGAAATGGGGTTGGGGAAAACCATGCAGGCGATCACGTCGATGCGGATGCTGCTGCGGACTCGGCAAGCGACCAGTATTCTGTTGATCTGCCCCAAACCGCTGGTGACCAACTGGTTGCGTGAATTCAAAACGTGGGCCCCCGAAGTCACCGTTGCCGCAATCCAAGGCAACAAAAGCGAACGGGCCTGGCACTGGAAACACAACAAAGCGATGGTGAAGGTCGCCAATTACGAACTGCTCATTCGCGACGAAGCGATCGTAACCGACGCCGATCGCACCTATGATCTGTGCGTGCTGGATGAAGCCCAGCGCGTCAAAAACAAACAAAATTCAACCAGCAAAGTCGTCCAGAGAATCAACCGAAACCGATCATGGGCGCTCACCGGCACGCCGATCGAAAACAGCATCAATGACTTGGTCGGCATCTGTGAATTTGCGTCGCCCGGTTCGGTCAACCAGAACATGACCGTGCGCGAAATCAAACGCAACGTGAAAGACCTGATTCTCCGCCGCACCAAAGACATCGTGATGACCGACATGCCGCCACGGTTGATGCGCGACGCGGAACTTGATTTGTCCCAAGAGCAATCCGACCGTTACCGCGCGGCTGAAAATGACGGCGTGATTCAACTCGGCGAAATGGGCGATGAGATCACGATCAATCACGTTTTCGAACTGGTGCTGCGATTGAAGCAAATCTGCAACTTTGACCCGGTCACCGAAAAAAGCACAAAAGTCGACCGATTGAAGGCCGACCTAGAAGAAGTCGCCGCCAGCGGTCAGAAAGCGATCGTGTTCAGCCAATGGGTTGGCGCAATCGAGAGAATCTCGGATCAGGTCCAGCAATTTAATCCGCTTCAATACCACGGACGCATCGCCAGCAAACGCCGCGACCCAATCCTGCAAGAGTTCAAAGAGAACCCCGATCGCACGGTGCTGCTGATGAGTTACGGTGCTGGCAGTGTCGGTTTGAACTTGCAGTTCTGCCGCTATGTGTTTTTGTTCGATCGCTGGTGGAATCCCGCAATCGAAGACCAAGCCATCAATCGGGCGCACCGGATCGGAGCCACCGGGAGTGTAACGATCACACGCATGATTATGGCCGGCACCATCGAACAACGCATTCACGACATCCTCGAAGAGAAACGTGAATTGTTCAATGAAATTCTGTCGCCCGACACTCAGCCCATCAACCGCGGGCTGTCGCGTGATGAAATTTTTGGCTTGTTCGACCTGACCACGCCCAAGGGAAAGATCATGAACCCTGCGGCATAGCAGCAAACAGGGCCAAAGGACCGACCGGTCCTGAGAATAAACTCGACTCGCAACCGTGTTTTGCGTAAAATTCCCGCCACCGTCAGGTTGGAGCGTCACGGCGATTGGCTGGAGCGTCACGGCGATTCCATCCGCTGATTGGTTTTACTTTCTCTGCAGTCTTGGCCCCACATTGATTCATGCTGATTCACAACAACTTCGCCGCGCGGCGTTGGCAACATTGCTTGCACCAGCGGCACACTGCATTCACATTAGTCGAACTATTGGTCGTCATCGGGATCATCGGTATCCTGATCGGAATGCTGATTCCAGCGGTCCAAGCGGTCCGGGCTGCGGCGCGAAAAACGGCTTGCATGAACCAGCTACGCCAGATGGGGCTGGCGAATTTGAACTACGAATCGTCCTTCATGAACTTTCCACCTGGCATCACCGACGACGACACCAACCACCAAGACGCTTTGCATTCGGGGTTTGTCTTCTTGTTGCCCTACATCGACCAAAACAACATTTACAACCAAATCGATTTGACTCAACCCTGGACGGCACCGGCCAATCGGTTCCTGCGGGACGTCAGCGTTGCGCTGTTTCAGTGTCCCGAAACCCAAAGCTCGGTCCAACAAGACGGTGGCGTACCCGGCCAAGCCAACGACTATGCTTTCAACAAAGGGAACGATGCTTTCCTAACCAACCAACCGCCCAGCGGGATGTTTGGGATCAACAGTAAAGTAACCTTCGGGCAAATCGGCGACGGAACATCAAATACATTTTTAATGGGCGAAGCAGTCAGCAACCCAAATTTGCCAGCCGAAGGTACCTGAAGCTGACCGGATTTATTTATGGGCCAAGTTTGGTTCAAAGCAGATTGTGATGGAATCAATGAAACCCTGAGCCAAGGCGGCCGGGGCAGCGCGTTTGCGGTAACCGCTCAAAACGCAGGGGCTGATGGAATCTGGGAGACCGGTGACGATATCCCAGAACCACTCAATAACGCCCCCGCTGAAGTCACGATCGACTGGACTCCCGGCAACGAAGACATAGATTTATTAGACCGAGTCCGCGGTTTCTACAGCGACCACGCCGGAGGCAGTATCTTTGTCAACGTCGATGGATCGACTCATTTCATAACGATTCAAATCGACGCCAGCGCTTACAGAGCCCTCAGCACCCGTGCCGACGGCGAAGTCAATCAAGAGTTCTAATCATCAAGAAATTCTGTTTGCTCAAAGAAAATCTGATGACCTTCAGCGGCGCGGGCATTCAACCTGCGAAGTTAGTCGGGTAGACTGACCCACCCTATGCCCCATCAAAAGATCTCCAACGCCAATCACTATCCGTTTTGGGCTCCTCGTTTTTGGAACGGAATGTCAGTCAGCAATTACTATCAGTTGTTGAAAGAGAATCGATTTCGCGTCCATCCGCTTCGTTATCCAATGTTAGGGCTCGTCGGCGGTTGTAGCGTGGTCAACTCGGTCCTCAATCGATGCCAGCAACTGGCGTACGAGCGCCGTATTGCTCAAACCCAGCTATCGGCACCACCCGTTTTTATCATCGGTCATTGGCGATCGGGCACTACCCTAATACACGAACTGATGTCGCTGGACCCCGGGACCGCATTCCCCTCCAACTTTGAAGCCTTCGTGCCCCAGCATTTCCTGTTTTCGAAGTGGTTTTTCTATCCGCTGGTGAATCTTCTGCTGCCCAAAAAGCGGCCGATGGACAGCATGGCGATTTCGGCTGATTCGCCCCAGGAAGATGATTTTGCGTTGATTTCCAGCGGCGCCGCGACGCCGTATCGTCGCATCGCATTTCCCAACAACGAACAAAAGCACCACCAACAATTGCACTTCGATCTTGCCGATACAGCCCAACAGGAATCGGTCCGATTGACCTTAGACCATTTCTTGAAATCCCTCACCATTGGCTATCCCAACAAACGGTTGGTACTAAAGTCTCCGCCTCACACAGGCCGTATCGCTCAGTTGGCCAAGTGGTATCCCGGCGCGAAATTCATCCACATCTCCCGACACCCGCACAAACTGGTTTCCTCGACGATGAGGCTGTGGAGGTCGTTGGACCAGACGCAGGCTTTTCAATTACCCCGGTACGACGACGATTGGCTCAAAACGTATGTTTTCCAGTGCCAACGACTGATGTACGATTCTTACTTCGAACATCGTAACGATTTGCCACCTGAGCAATTGATCGAAATCAAGTTCGAACAATTAGTGAAGGAACCTCTTCAAACGATTCAAAACGTCTATCAACAGTTGCATCTCAAAGGCGTCCAAAACATCGGCACTCCGGTTAAAAATTATTTCGAACAACGCAAAGGGCACAAAACCAATCCGGTCCAGTTAGAGGCGGGGTTGGTCGAGGAAATTGATGCGCACTGGAAACCATACGCCCAAGCCTTCGGCTACGAAGCCTAAAACCAGAGTTCTTCTCTGCACTCCGTGGCAGCAGACGCCGCCGAGCCCCCCAAAAAACGAGAACGACCACTCACCACCATGGTTGTTACCATTTTCCAAAATCGCGCCGGCCCCTAATCCCGCGTAACAAACCAACGGCGCAAGCTAAAAAAATTTGCACCGCAGTGCAAATCATTTTGGCATCTATACCGAACTCTATTTTCACATGAACTTAATGTAGCAGTGGATATCAACACCGCTCCGCCATTAAAACTCTCTTTTAGGTAAGGATCGCTCAATAGACGAACCATTGCCGCAAATGACAAAACATGATTGGCCTTTGTTTTGCACTTCAACCGCGACAGTTTGAAACAGTTTTCTTCCTCGTTTGTTGGGTGTTGGCTAATGAATAACTCCTTTTTGCGTTTTCTGATGTTGCTGATGGTGTGTGCAGGTACGCTGCCGGCGCTGGGGTGTGGTGGCGAGGCAACCTCGCAAGCAGAGGCTTCCAAACCGCCAATGGCTGCTGAGTCGTCAGGCATCTCCCCTAAGCAGTTCGCGAACGCGGTTTACGCGGTGATGAAGGCCGACCGAACCGTTTATGCCAAACACGTGGTGACTCGGCTTAAAAAGGCCGAAAGCGAAACCAAGCCCAGCGAATACTGGGAAGATGAAGAAGGAACGATTCCCCTACCGGCCCAGATGTTTCGTATGGGTGCCGAATTAGTAGACGAAAATCCAACCGCGGGATTCACCTATGGACTTCGATCGAAATGGCCATTGAATGACCAGCACCACGCTAAGTCGGACACCGAAGCCGAAGGATTGGATTTCATCGAGAAAAACCCGGGCGAAACTTTCTACGGCACCGAAACGTTGGGCGATAAGAAATTCTTTACGGCGATTTACGGTGACAAAGCCGTGGCTCAAGCATGTTGGGAATGCCATAACGAACACCCTAATCGTGGTGATGACTACCCTGAATTCAAGAAAGATGACGTGATGGGCGGCGTGGTCGTGAGAATCCCACTGAACTAATTTCCAATAGTGTTTTGATCGAACATGAACGCCTGCTTCCAGACCGCTGGGAAGATGTGTTTTCCAAACACGGCTCCCAAACTGCGGCGCTTGAATCAGGTTGCGGATTACACTGGCCACAGTGCCAACCATCAAAGGAATTTCATATGACGCCTGAACAAAAAGAGTTAGTACAATCGACTTGGGAGCCGGTGAAAGAAATCTCCGAAACTGCTGCGTCGTTGTTTTACGGTAAGCTCTTCGAACTCGACCCCAGCCTTCGGTCTCTTTTCAAAGGCGACATGGAGGAGCAAGGGAGAAAACTAATGACCATGATCGGTGCGGCGGTTCGTGGGCTGGATGACTTAGGGGAACTGACGCCCGTGGTCGAAGGTCTTGGAAAACGTCACGCAACCTACAACGTCAAAGACGAACACTACGCCACAGTGGGGGCGGCCCTGCTCTGGACCTTGCAGCAAGGCTTAGGAGAGTCGTTCACCGAGGACGTTAAGGAGGCTTGGACCATCGTCTATACGACCTTGGCGGACCTCATGAAAGGTGCTGCCAACCAGGGTGCGGTTTGATGGATTCTCAAAGTGACCGCGAACCGCTGACGATACTTGTCGTCGGAAACGGCATGGTCAGTCACTGCCTTTGCTCAAAATTGGTCGGAAGTGCGTCCATGGACGCACTTGAGAACGCTTCTGACGGCACAACGGGAAACGCAACGGATAGCGTTTCGGCCCCGCGATTCAAAATCATTGTCGTTGGCGAGGAACGGCGTCCCGCTTACGATCGAGTCCATTTGACTCGGTATTTCGAAAATCGATCTGTTGATGATTTGTTGTTGTCAGACCGGCAATGGTACGAAACGCGCGGTATCGAGTTGAAGCTTGGGCAGCGCGTGACTTCGGTTGATTCCGATGCTCAAACCGTAACGACTTCTTTAGGCAAAACGATTAGTTATGACCGGCTTGTGTTGGCAACTGGATCACGTCCCTTTGTGCCTCCAATTGAGGGCGTCGACAACACCGGTGTATTCGTTTACCGCAGCATTGACGATGTCGTTGAGATCGACAATTTCAGCCGAAACGTCACCTCGGCAGCGGTTCTCGGTGGCGGTCTGCTAGGCTTAGAGGCCGCCAAAGCACTCCACGACCTCGGCGTCAAAACCCATGTCGTTGAAATGGCCCCCACCTTGATGCCTCGACAGTTAGATTCCGAAGGCGCGAAAGTTCTGCAGACGGAGATCGAAAAACTCGGCATCGAGGTCCATCTGATTAAACGCACCGAACGCATCACCGGTGGCGGTCAGCAGCAGATGCTCCACTTTGATAACAGCGATCCTTTAACGGTTGGAATGGTTGTTATTTCTGCAGGTATCCGACCTAACGATTCTCTGGCTGAAAGCTGTGACATCGAAACCGGATCCCGTGGCGGTTTTCGCGTCGACGACCAACTTCAAACATCTGTACCCAAAATTTATGCAATCGGTGAATGTGCATCTCACAACGATACCATTTACGGGTTGGTTGCCCCCGGGTACCAAATGGCCGACGTGTTGGCCGAAAACCTAATGGCAGAGATCCAAGCACAACGACGGAGAAAGAAAATTAGCGCAGGCAAGGCGCGCTTTGTTTCTGGCGACCGGTCGGCGAGACTGAAATTATTGGGCGTCGATGTCGCAACGCTGGGACAACCACTGGGAGAAGTTCCCAATGCAACCACGATATCTTCCAAAACCGAAGACACATATCGCAAGTTGATTCTTTCCAAAGGACGTGTCGTGGGCATTATGGCCGTCGGAGAATGGCCGGAGATCGAACGAGTTCGGCAAGCGATCGCGGCGAAGAATCGGATCTGGAAATGGAGACTGAACCGGTTTGCCCTGACAGGTGATCTTTGGAAACCAAGCGCCAAAGCGCACCCGGCCCAGTGGCCCGAATCGGCGATCGTGTGTAGTTGCTTAAGAATCAGTCGCGGGACGTTGACTTCGGCGCAGCAGGCCGGGTGCTGCACCGTGGCGGCGTTAGCAGAATCCACCGGAGCGTCAACGGTTTGTGGTTCTTGCAAACCACTATTGGCTGATCTGGTTGACGAACCAACCGAACCCGCAGCGCGGCCCAGCAAAGGCCTGTTAGTGGTATCGTTCATTGCGATCATACTGCTGACCGCTTGGCTAATTGGACCGTTACCGTACGCTCAAACCGTTTTGGAACTCTGGCATCGAATCGATTTTATTTGGCGCGATTCCTTCTGGAAGCAAGTAACCGGATACGCATTATTGGGAATCTCTGGGCTGGCCCTGCTACTGCCGTTTCGAAAACGTTGGAAACGATTTGCCTATGGTAATTACGGATTATGGAGAACAGCGCACGGTGTCATTGGAATTCTGACATTGGTTGGGTTACTGGTCCACACCGGGATGCGGATGGGAAGCAACTTCAATTTACTGTTGGCGGTCACGTTTTTGAGCCTGAATTTCAGCGGTGCAATCACCGGTGCGATTACCTCGTGGGAATCCAGAACCGGAGGAGAACTTGGAATGACGCTTCGGCAATGGAAACCAAGGCTTTCTAGGGTGCACATTTACTGCCTATGGCCAATGCCGGTTTTGTTAATCATCCACATCGCATGCGTTTACTTTTACTAAGTCGCCAGACCAATATGGCAACAGCACGCAGGTACTTTAGCCTGTTACTGGCGATCAGAACACTAATGAGATTTTCGTTTGAAAAACATAGCGGAAGACAATTCAAGTGAAAAACAGCCCTTCACAGTGAAATTTTGGGGCTTTTGCCGTTCATGGTTTGCGATTCAGATCTTTTGCTGGCTGGCAATGACATTGGCATTGATCGTCGTGTTTGTATTTGTCCTGTTCACTGATCATATCTCTGGACGCAATGTACCGCTTTTTGCGTCGGTGAAAACGCTGCTTTTGCCTGGGCAGACCACGCATGGCCACTATCAAATCGAACTGGCGTGCAATGCCTGTCACACACCTCTGATGGGTGTTAAACAAGACGCGTGTTTAAGCTGTCACCAAGAACAATTAAACATTGCTAAAGACACTCATCCGGCCAAAAAATTCAACGACCCAACCAATGCTGATCGGTTAAAGCTACTGGACGCTCAAAAATGTATCACGTGTCACCGCGAACATGTTCCGCAGCGCACCGACCTTATGGGTTTGTCCTTACCGACCGACTATTGTTACCACTGCCACCAAGACGTAATGTCTCAGCGCCCCAGTCACAAAGATTTCTCCTTTGATAGTTGTGCCACCGCTGGGTGTCACAACTATCACGACAATCGCGCCCTTTATGAAAATTTTCTTTGGAAGCACAGTGACCAACCTGCAATGCTGGAGCGTCAACAGATCGCGCACCGGGCACAAAACCATCACCCACGTGTTCCGGTCAAGGAGCACCGTGCCGGACAAGACACCGCGTTGGTTTCCCCACTGACCGTTGCTGATATGAATGCCGACAAGTCCATCGATTGGTCTGACGCGGTACTGGAAGACTGGGCCTCGACTGCCCACGCAGCGTCGCAAGTAAACTGCTCCGATTGTCACGTTGCCAATTCCTTGGCTTCGGCCGATGACGTTTCCGGCGTTTCAGAAGCGTCAGCAGTCACCGGAAAATGGAGCGATAGGGTTGACCACCAGACTTGTGGCAAGTGCCACCAGCGCGAACTGGCGGGATTCACAGCAGGTAAGCACGGGATGCGGTTGGCGTTGCAAATCTCTCCGATGACGCCCCGTCTGGCTCGACAGCCCATGAAATCAGGTCGCGCTCATGAGTCACTTGATTGCGCGTCCTGTCATTCCGGACACCGTTTCGACACCCGTTTGGCAGCGGTCGAAGCCTGTCTGAGCTGCCACAACGATCGTCATTCGTTGGCGTATCAGGCTTCCACGCACTACGAACTATGGAAACGGGAACTCGCCGGGGAAGGCCAACCGGGAACCGGGGTGTCCTGTGCAACGTGCCATATGCCGACGCTGGAAGACGAAGATGGAAACATTTTTGTGCAACACGATCAAAACGAGAACTTACGACCAAATGAAAAAATGATCCGTTCCGTTTGTAATCACTGCCACGGCGTCGCGTATTCTATCGACGCTTTGGCTGATGAGGATTTAGTGAATCATTGTTTCCAAGGGGAACCGACGACGCACATCCAAAGCGTCGACATGGTAAAGGCTTGGTTCGAAGGTAAAAAGAAGAAGAAGAAGAAACGCAAGCAAAAGTGACCTCTTATCGCCCCATTTATCGCCCCATTGGTTTGCTTACATTTTTACGTAGAAGTAGCACGTGCCAATACAATCCAGCGGCGAAATTAAGTGAACACCGCCCCCCTTCGCACCGTTGCCGCGCGCGGCGCCATCGACCGCTTCCGCACACGACGTAGATTTTCACGGCGTTGATTCGTTGAACATGGTCGTAATTGGTGCTGAATGCGAGTCGACTATGTCAAATCGATTTGAAGTCCATCCCAACCGACAATCACGCCCTCGGGCAGCATTGGGTCTACCGTTTTGTAATTCATACTGCACGAACAATGCGTAAAATACGTTTGCTTGGGGTGTAACTTTTCGACGATCTCCAACGCCTGTTCGATGTTGAAGTGCGTCACGTGAGGGTCGGGGCGCAGCGCGTCCAACACCAGCACGTCCAACCCTGTTAGCAAATCCATACTGGTTGGAGGGATATGGCTAACGTCGGTACAGTACGCCACGTTTCCCACCCGAAAGCCAAGCACTTCGAAATTGGGCCCGTGCTGCAACGGCACCGGGGTCAGCGTCCCCCCCAGAACATTAAAGGGGGTGGAAGGCTCAATCAAATGAATGTCGACCGACGGCGTGGCTCCAGGATGGGTGGTGATCTTACCGGAGAACGCATAATCAAAGGCCTTCTCCAGACGATGTTGGACGACCGAAGTGCAGAAGATGGGCACCGGATGCCCAAGATAAAACTGGAACAGCCGCAGATCGTCAAACCCCATCACGTGGTCGCTGTGTTCGTGGGTGTAGGCGACGCTGTGCACGATGCCAATTTCCTCCCGCAGTAATTGTTGTCGCAGATCCGGAGCGGTATCGATCAACAAATTCCCTTGAGGCAACCCCATGATAACGCTACAGCGCGTACGATAGTTTTTAGGATCGGCGCTTGTACAAACCGTGCAGCGGCACCCCATCGCCGGCACCCCCACCGAGGTCCCCGTTCCCAGCAGGATCATTTTGCCAGTGATGTCTTTGGTCAGCGGATCTTTTTTCACAGCAAGTTATTAAAAAGAAGGGAGTTGGTGGAGATTTAAGCGCACACAAAGGTGAATCTTAATTGTTCACCAGTTGCCTTCCTACCGGACGTTGCGTTTGAGTCGCGTTATTTAAGGCACGTAAATTGCGTATGGTAGGGGGCTGAGCGTTTCTGACTGCCAAAATCGGTCAAATCCTTTGAAAACACGGAAAAAATCCTTTTCCAGACGCCCAACGGGAAGCGGTGATCTCCGTTGACCGGGGGTGAAAATCACTATAATCTGTTGTCGGAACCCGATTTACCTAAATTGATAAACTCCGCGTTTGCGGCGGCCCCGCAAGCGTTACTTTTCGTCGGCATTTTCGCCCTCTGACAATTCGCCTCGTACATAAAGCAACCGGAACCACCAAACCGGAACACAACATGGAAATTTTGGAAAAAGCTTGGGATAACATCGCCAACGTCAGCAACGGTTTTCTCAGCGGTTTTGAGCGGACGGTGACCTCACTGTTCGGTTCCTCCAATGCGCGGCACATCAAAAAGTACCAGGCACGGGTCGACGCGATCAATCAGCTTGAATCGCGGTACCAAGGGATGTCGAACGAGGAATTAGCCAACCAGACCCAACTGTTTCAGCAACGGTTGACAAATGGCGAAACCACCGACGACCTTTTGACTGAAGCCTTTGCCGTCTGTCGCGAAGGCGGCAAACGTTTTTTACAAATGCGTCATTACGACGTTCAAATGATCGGCGGCATGGTGCTGCATGGGGGCAACGTTGCCGAAATGGTCACCGGTGAAGGTAAAACACTGGTCGCGACGCTGCCGACTTACTTAAACGCACTTGAAGGCCGAGGCGTTCACGTGATCACCGTTAACGACTATCTTGCGCGTCGTGACATGGAGTGGATGGCCCCGCTATACATGGGGCTGGGGCTGACGGTAGGCAACATTCAATCCGACATGCCGCCGGCGGACCGTCAAAAAGCTTACGCTTGTGACATTACCTATGGCACCAACAATGAATTTGGGTTCGACTACCTGCGCGACAACATGCGTCCGGCGGCACGGGACGACGACCGTTTTCCCAAGCATGCACAACAGGCCCAAGGACCGCTCGCGTTCGCCATCGTCGACGAAGTCGACAACATTCTGATCGACGAAGCGCGGACGCCGCTGATCATCTCTGGACCGGCCCACCAAAATCCTTCGAAGTACGCCGAAGCCGATCGTATCGCTCGGTCGCTTGAACGTGGCGTCCACTACCAAGTCAACGAAAAAGACCACACCGCGACACTGACCGATGAAGGTATCCGCACCGCAGAAAAGATGGCCGGGGTCGAAAGCTTCTACACTGCGGGCAACATGGATTGGCCGCACTTAATTGACAACGCACTCAAGGCCCACGGACTATACATTGCAGACGTCAACTACGTCGTTAAGGATGGCCAAATCGTCATCGTCGATGAATTCACCGGCCGTTTGATGGACGGACGTCAATGGAGCGATGGCTTGCATCAGGCCGTCGAAGCCAAAGAAGGCGTGAAGATCAAAAAGGAAACGCAAACCTTAGCCACGATCACGTTGCAGAATTACTTCAAACTGTACGACAAGATTTGCGGCATGACCGGTACCGCGATGACCGAAGCCGAAGAATTCAACAAGATCTACGGGTTGGATGTGATCGCAATTCCGACCAATCGTCCGCTACAGCGCGACGAAGCGTCCGATCTGATTTACTGCAAAGAAGAATACAAGTGGGACGCGGTCGCCGATGAAGTCGAAAATTATCACAAACACGACATGGTGTTTTTGACCACTGGCGAATTTTACGCCGGCAAGATCCTCAAAGAAAACGATGACGAAATCTGCATTCAAGATCGATACGATAACGAAGAACACGTCGTCGCGCGGGCTAAGGTGGCCCGCGTGCAATTGCCAGGTCGGCCCATTCTAATTGGTACCGTTTCGATTGAAAAAAGCGAAAAACTTTCCAATCTGCTGACCAAACGCGGCGTCAAACACGAAGTCCTCAACGCCAAACACCACAAACGTGAAGCCGAAATCGTCGCCCAAGCCGGTCGCTTTGATGCGGTCACCATCGCGACCAACATGGCTGGTCGCGGTACCGATATCATCATGGGGGGCAACCCCGAAACGATGGCCTGGGCCCGGTTGCAGGATAAATACGCCACCCGTCTGGATGTCCCCCAAGACGAGTGGGAAGAACTGGTTGCCTCCATTGACGCCGAACACAAAATGTCCGAAATGGGCGAAAAGGTAAAAACCCGTGGCGGTCTGCACGTGATCGGCACCGAACGCCATGATGCTCGACGTATTGATTTGCAACTGCGTGGGCGCTGTGGCCGTCAAGGCGATCCCGGCAGCAGCAAATTCTACCTTTCTCTGGACGACGACCTTATGCGAATCTTTGCCGGCCCGTTTGTCAAACGGATGCTGGAGATGGGAGGATTTAAAGGCCCCGAGCCATTGGAAAGTTCGATGGTTTCACGCCGAATCGATGGGGCACAAAAGAAACGCGAAGAATTCAACTTCGAACAACGCAAAAGCCTGCTGGAATACGACGAAGTGATGGACGAACAACGCAAACGCGTCTATCGCTTCCGCCAGCGTATTCTTGATGGTGTCAGTTGCCGCGAAATCGTTCAGGACATGATCGAGGACCAAATTGACCGGACCCTTGATACGTTTTTAGACGATGGTTTTGGCCGCGAATCGTTTTCAAAATATGCCGCTCAGCAGCTATCGGTCGACTATCTGGAGCCCAGATCATTCCGCAACGTCCAGCCCGCCGAAGCGATTAAGATTGCCAAAGACGAAGCCATCCGTCAGACCGAAACTGATATTCTTGGCCAAATTGAACAAGACCTGCCGTTGTCCGAAGACGAATCGGAATGGAACTGGAGCAGTCTTTCCGGCTTCATGAAGTCCCGCTGGGGCGTGAAAATCAACGAACACGATCTTCGCAAAGAAGGCCGGTCGCGGCTGGACGAAGTGCTGATCGAAAAAGCGCGGGCGGCTGTCAACGCGGTCAAGATCGAGGGCGCCGATGCGATGCTCGACCCTGATTACAACTTGAAATCGGCCTGTAGTTGGGCGGAAGCAAAATTCGGTATCGAAGTCGAACTAGATTCCATCAGGGACCGATCGGCAGACGAAGTGAAACAACACTTCTCTGAAAAGGCGATCGCAAACTATATCGAAAAAGAAGCCGCTTACCCCGTGATGGCAGGGTTCTACAAATTTTCGCAGACTGCGACTGCCAACAGCAACGCGAAACTCGATGCCGACGGATTGGTCAATTGGGCCAGTCGCCGCTTCAACAGCGAAATCACAGTAGACGATTTGGTCGATAAATCCGGACAAGACATCCACCAGATGCTGCTGGGTAAAAGCCAACAACGTCAAAAGGAAGCCCAGCGTTCCATCGCATCTTTGCAGAAACAATTAGAGACAATGTCTGCCAACGGCGAAGTGCCGCTGAAAAACGCCAACGGTGTCGCGACATCGTTAACCCAATGGTTTAAAGAATCCATCGACTACGATCTTGACGTAGAACGCTATGAAAAGATGGACCAAGAACAATTGGAACAACGTTTAGAAGCGATCATCGAAGATCACTACCACCCAGAATTCCGACGTATGGAGCGCATGGTGTTGCTGGAAATCGTCGACAGTGCGTGGAAAGATCATTTGCTGGCGATGGATTACCTGCGTTCCGCGGTCGGACAAGTCGGAATGGCTCAACTGGACCCCAAAGTCGAATACAAGCGTCAGGGGATGCAAATGTTCGATGTTCTGTGGTCGTCGATAGGCGAAAGAGTCACCGATTTAGTGTTCCGTGTTGAGCAATTGAACGAGGACTTCATCAGCCACACGTTGAACGAGACTTCGGCCAGACACGAAGCCTACGAAACAAAGCAGGAACCCGTGTCCGAGATGCGGCAACAACAGCAAGAAGCGATCAGCAATTCCGGTGGCGGCGAAAAACAACCAATGAAGTCGTTACGCAACGTCGGCCCCAAGCTTGGCCGTAACGACCCTTGCAGTTGCGGTAGCGGTAAGAAATTTAAATCCTGCTGTATGAGAAAATAGCCATCGCACGAAGCTTGAGTAAAAGCCACCGCAGAGACGCGTTACTCATTCCCTACGGACGACATTTTGGGAAGGATCCCATGAGTATTCTGTTGAATTTGGTTTATCTTTCAGTGATGGTGGTGTTTTCGCCATGGCTGTTATGGAGAATCGTTGTCCAGAAAAAGAACCGTCGCGGGTGGTCTCAGAAACTGCTCGGCAATGCGCCAAAACGGAATTCAACACAACAATGCTTGTGGTTCCACGCCGTCAGTGTCGGCGAAGTGAATCTGCTCAAACCCGTCATCGAGCGGATTTGCCAACAACATCCTGAATTCGAGATCGCGATCTCTTCGACGACCGAAACCGGACGCAAGCTATCCGCCGATGTCTTCCCAAATCACATTACCTTCTATTGCCCGGCAGATTTCTCTTGGGCCGTTAAACGAACCATTCGGCGACTGCGTCCCAATCAATTGATCTTGGCCGAATTAGAACTGTGGCCAAATTTGATTCGCTTAACCACTTCTCATTCGATTCCCGTCAGTGTGATCAATGGGCGTTTGAGCGAAAAAAGTTCACGCGGTTACCAAAAGTTTGGCTTCTTATTCCGGCCGATCTTTCAAAAGATCACTTGGGTCGGAGCGCAGTCAAGCGACTATGCTCAACGGTTTGTTGACAATGGATGTAAGTTAAAAAACGTGACCGTCACCGGCAGCGTAAAATTTGACGGCGTGCAAACCGATCGGAAGAATCCAGCCACCGTGAAACTACAACAGTCCACCACAGCAACCCAGATCACACAAAACGATTTCGTGTTTGTCGGTGGCAGCACGCAATTGGAAGAAGACCTTCTGTTGATTTCCGCCTTCGAAAGGCTCAGCGATGCACATCCCGACCTTCGTCTGATTCTTGTCCCACGGCATCCAGCGCGCGTGCCACAGTTGTGCCGCGAATTGCAAGATCGTGGTCTGCCGTTCTTGCGAAGATCGTCCTTGGAAAAGGCGTCGGAACGACAGTCGATTGTCATTATCGATGTCATCGGCGAACTGAGCGCGTGGTGGGGATTAGCCGACGCCGGCTTCGTCGGTGGCAGCATGGGATCCCGCGGCGGACAGAGCATGATCGAACCGGCTGGATTTGGCGTGCCGGTTTGTTTTGGCCCCAGCACATCGAACTTCAAAAGTACCGTGTCCTCGTTGATCGAAAACGATGCCGCAGAAGTCGTCCACAACGGGCATCAGATCGAAACGTTTATCAAGTGGGCAATCGAAATGCCGCACCTGGCCCAATCGATGGGAACCAGAGCTCAGAAAGTAGTCGCCCAAAATTCGGGAGCTGCTGATCGTACCGTCGCCGGCATCATCGCGTTGCTGAAGCCACACCCTACCGCCCATGGGCTAAGAAACCACGATTTCACCTCTTCTGCGGCGTAGATCTGGCGCGAAAGCCCTCGGCGCTGCACCACGAAACCCGCTAAATTCTCAGACTTCCCGACGCCAGCGGCGTCTGTTTTTTGATAAGCCGAAATGTAACTTTAGCGTATTGGAATTCAAAAACCTTGTGCTAAACTGCGAAGCTGGCTTCATTTTGAGCCGTATATTTAACTGTCGTCCGTTGAGATTTTGAGGAGAAGACTGTGGCATCTGGAAAGTACCTATTTACAAGTGAATCCGTCAGCATGGGGCACCCCGACAAACTGGCTGACCAGATCTCGGATGCCATTCTCGACGCAATGCTTGAGCAGGATCCTAAAAGCCGCGTGGCTTGCGAAACCATGGTCAGCACCGAAATGGCTGTGATTGCCGGCGAAATCACTTCCAAAGCGGAGGTCGACGTTGAAAAGTTAGTCCGGAGCGTCATGCGAGATGTCGGCTACACCGATGCCGCAACAGGAATCGGTTGTGACTCATGCGAAGTCATTGTCAAATTGGACCAACAAAGCCCTGACATTGCTCAAGGCGTGGACGCCGATGGTGCTGGCGATCAAGGCCTGATGTTTGGCTACGCCTGTGATGATACCGAAGAACTGATGCCACTTCCAATTGCCTTGTCACATCAAATTTTGGAAAAATTGAACGAAGCTCGATTTTCAAAAAAGGTCGACTGGTTGCGCCCTGACAGCAAAAGTCAAGTCACCGTTGAGTACGATGGCTTCACACCAGTCCGCATCGACACCGTTGTCGTTTCGACCCAGCACAGTCCTAACGTCGACAACGAGACGATTCAAAAATTCATTCAAGAGGAAATCGTTGAACCACTTCTCCCCAAAGAACTGGTCAAGGGCGATGTTAAGTATCACATCAACCCAACCGGCAAATTCGAAATTGGTGGACCTCACGGCGATTGTGGCTTGACCGGCCGCAAAATCATCGTTGACACCTACGGTGGCTGGGGACGCCACGGTGGTGGCGCGTTCAGTGGTAAGGATTCCACGAAGGTCGATCGCAGTGCCGCCTATATGGCTCGCCACGTTGCCAAAAACATCGTCGCCGCCGGATTGGCAAAACGCTGCGAAGTCCAATTGGCCTACGCGATCGGTGTGGCTGATCCAGTCAGCGTTCACGTTGACACCCAAGGCACTGGAACCGTTTCCGACGAAACGATTTGTAACGTCGTGCGTGAACAATACCCTTTGTCGACTCAGGGAATCATCAATTATCTGAAATTGCAACGGCCAGTCTTCCGCAAAACTGCGGCCGGTGGCCACTTCGGCCGCAACGATCCCGATTTCACTTGGGAATGCACAGCATCTGCCAAAGAATTGGCCGAAAAAGCAGCTGCCGGAGCAGCGGTATAATCAAACCGTTACGACCGTGATACAGACCCTCAGCAAAGGCAGCACATTAGTGCTGCCTTTGTCTGTTTAATCCCAGCGCCAAATTGCCGATGGCTTTTGCGGTAGATACGCATGGCCGGAAGCAGGTTGCTTTTGAGCGCTGATTTGAGGTATCGTTTGCGATGACGGTGGGATCGACACACCATCGACTCAAGATAGACAGGACAGCAATCTGTACTACGACTCTTACCAATGAAGGCACCATGAATAACAACCAAAGTATCGAAGACCGACTAAACCAACTCGGTCGTTTGGACGGCGTTGCCGATGCGGTTGAAGAAGAAGAGTTTTCGCCGATGTCGGACCCCGCGGTCACGCAACACATCATCCGATCCAACGCAGATGGCATTGACCAATTCAACGGCCAATTTCGTGTGTCGCTTCGGTCGCAACAGGCGACGACCGTTTTACATGTTCCGTTGCACCCCCCGATGGAAAGCGCGCCGGTAGCCGAAGCATACTGCGAAAATGAGGCTGTCCGAATTCGCGTCACCGAAGTCCAGCGGTTTGGAGTGCGTTTGGAAATAAAAACTAATGTTCCAGCCGCAGGCATTGATGAAGTCATCCAAGTCCAAATCACCCAAAGCGCAGTGGACAACGCAAGTTAAAATCATTGGTTTGATTTATGTTTGTCTGTGATTTCCAGTTGTCCCTCATCGATCGCCATCGATACGCCTTCTTCAAGGAATCGGATCGACAGCAGCAATCGCGTCTTTCCCTCGCGCCGCAGTACGACGCCTTCATAACCTGCAAATGGCCCGGTTCGAACTTTGACTTTGTCACCAGCGGCAAGTTTAGACTCCGCAGTCAGTGGCACGCCGGCTTGTACGATGGCGTGGACTTGTGACAGGTCCGAAACCAGCATTTCAAAATCTTTTACCGCGCTGCATTTCCGGATGCAATTAGTCGTCATCGCGCGATAGCGCTGCTCTTGGTCGGCCAGCATGAAAACATAATTGGCAAACAATGGAATATAAGATGTTCGCAATCGCCCGTTAGGAGATCGATAACGTTTGGGCACAACCGGTGCGTAGTGAGGGATCTTCATCGAACCCAATTTTCGTGTCAGATCCTTTTCGCGTCTGACTTCGGTGTAAAGGCACCACCAATGAACCCCCTCTTGGGCCGGCCGGGTCAGGGCCAATCCCGATTCAAACAGATCGGGCGGGTAAATGTCGTTTTCACGTTTCAGAATAGGCATGCAAAAACCACAAAGTTTGCGTTCGAAGGTCAGGCTAAGGCGCCGCAGCGTATGGGTTGTTTCGGCGCGTCACCCTATAAAACTATAATCTGGTGCTCGCAGGTGGGTCGATTTATCAACGCAATTAGGGATCGCGCAATTTATAACTCCGGAGTTTTCAAGCCATTCATTCACTTACGTTGAACCGTAAGCCGATGGGCGTACGTGTTGGTGGTCTCTAAAACGCGTCCCTCCGGCTGACCCTTAAACATAAAAACTCGGGCACAAACCGGTCGTCGTCCCAATCCTCAAGTTGTTTTCGCGCGTTCCTAACTGCGCTGAGAGGCTATAATTGTGGTCGATTCGCGCCGCTCCATCACGCGATAACAGACGAATTCTACACACGCAAATCTTACACACTTAAATTTCACCAACGGAATCCCAATTTATGAAAACGTCGAGCCAATCCATATCACCGGTTGTTATTTTGATGGGCGTGTCGGGGTGTGGGAAGTCGACATTTGGTCGTTTTCTGCAAAAAGAATTAGGCTATCAGTTCACCGATGGCGACGATTTACATCCTCCAACCAATGTCGCCAAGATGTCCCAAGGTGTCCCGCTGGACGATAGTGATCGAGAACCATGGCTAGAGGAAATCTGCGTTCACATCAAGTCAAAATCCCAAGAGGGCGTTCCGGTCGCAGTGGCTTGTTCGGCGTTGAAAAAGATTTACAGAGACCAACTGCGGACTGCAGACAACCAGATCGTGTTCGTCCACCTCACTGCCGGCAGCGCAGCGATCGCCAAACGCTTGGCCGGCCGCGAAGGCCACTACATGCCCCCGGGACTGCTGGCCAGCCAATTTGAGGCGTTAGAATCGACCGCTGACGAGGGCGATGTGGTTGAGGTCGACGTCGAACAGCACTTACTCAACGTCGAGAGCGCTGTTTTAAAGGCCGTCCAATCGCGATGATGTTTCCGATTCGCTTAGGGCGCGTTCTTTTTGAGCTTACGCTGTAATGTTCGTCGGGGAATGTCCAGTCTCCGCGCCGCTTCGGAAATGTTACCACCGGAATCTGCCAACACGCGCTGAATGTGCTCCCACTGGGCGGCCGCTAAAGATGGTGGGGGAAACTCAGGATTTTCGATGACAGGACTTTCCTCAAACGCGGCTAAAACTTGATCGGCATCAGCCGGTTTGGTCACGTACCCGACAGCACCTAACTTCACCGCTTCGACCGCATTGTTGATCGATCCGTAGCCGGTGAGAATAACGCAGGCTGTCAAAGGCGACGTTTCGCGCATCTCGCTGAGCAGTTCGAGCCCTGACTTGCCAGGCATCTTCAAATCCAGAACCGCTCGGTCCGGTTGATGCAGCGCCGACAATTGTAGGGCTTCGTCGCGATTGGAAGCGATATAAACGGCGAACCCTCGTTTTAAAAACGCTTTTTCTAATCGGCTTCTCAAAACATCGTCGTCATCAACGACCATGATCGAAAGTGTTTGATTCGCCATCGCCGCAAAGTTATTTTCTGAAATCATGATAAGGCAGAGTTATGGTGACTGTGGTGCCTGTATTAACAGTTCCTGCGTCATTAGATGACCTGTAGTTAACCGTCCCACCGAGTCTCCGCACAACATTTTTTGCGAGAAAAACTCCCAATCCCATTCCTTTTCCGGGAGACTTCGTCGTGAAAAACGGCTCGCTGACCCTTTGCAGCACTTCAGGGGACATCCCGGGGCCGCGGTCGGTGATTTCCCAACGCCAATGATCGCGTGCTCGACGAATCGAAACGATCACTGGACGATCGCTTGGATCGGCGTCGAGAGCGTTTTGGACCAGCCCTCGAATCGCTTGACTGAGCCCGTCGATCGGCACCGCGAGGGTTTCGTTTTCATCTGCGGGCAACACATCCAAATGCACACGACCTCTCCCGATCAAACCCTCTAGGGCCGCATTGGCCAACCGGCCCAGCGTGCACTGGCGGATCGTCTCCCCCACCGCTTCACCGGCGTGGCTGGACATACGGTCGATAATCGTGCGGCACCGATCCAGTTGACTGCGGATCAGATGCACATCATCGATAACTTCTTGGGCCCCCGGGAAATCGGGGGGATGCAGTTCAAAGGCCTGTTCCACATCTTTGGCGACAATCGCAATGGTCGACAAAGGCGTCGCTAATTCATGGGCCGTACCGGCGGCCAAGGTTCCTAGGGCCTCGATTTTCTCGCTTTTCGCCTGTTTTAATTGAGCGTTGCGAACCTCTAACTGCTGAGCCCTCAGTTCCGCCGTCAAACGCGTCATGAAGTAAACGATCACGCTGGAGCAGGTCGCAAAAGCGACCAGTAACGCGATATGTTTCAAAGCCGTCGCCTCCATGGACCGCAACGGATGGAGCCCCATATCCAACTGAGGGACTTTAAGATGGTCAAATGTGATCAGCAGAAAACAAGCGTTGGCTAAAAGGTTAATCCCCCAAGCCCAGTTTCGGTTAAGCACCAAAGCGCTGAGGCTGATATTAACAAAGATGAACAAGCAAAACGGATTGTTCGGTCCACCGGTGGCAAATAACAACGCGGTAAGCGAGAGCATATCCATCACCATTACCAACCCCAGCAAAACATTCCAGGTCGGCACCTCCAATTTTATGCGACGATCATGGGCAAACCAAAACGCCAACAACACATTTGAAAATGCCGTCAGCGAAATAACGACAACCAACGCCCACAGCGCCGGAATTTGGGCTTGGAAAAAAGCGATCGCGCCGGTGATCGTGGCGACCTGACCGATTACGGCAACCCAACGAAGATTGATCAACCACGATGCGTTAAGAAAATTGCGCTCTTTGAGGTTTGGCATATTTGAATCGTACTCGCCATGTATAATTTGTTCCAGCGCTAGAGCGGTTCAAACCTAACGACCGTGCCTGTTCACAAATTTAGAAACCGAAAAATGACGGAAACACAAACCAGCAATTTTGCCGGCCAACGATCAAAGATAGCCCGAGACATGCCAACCCTGTCTCCCGTTGGACTGCAAATTACTTTGGTCATCATGTGCCTAGTTCCTGTGGTGATTATTTTGGCGCTTTTCAACTACATGCCAGCGGTTCACGAAGGGCAATTGGAGTGCCGAATCACGGCGACGGGGTTACCTTCGCAAATGTTTTACGAAACAAGATACGACCTGCGTCCAGAATTTGGCGGCGGTGAATTGATCATTGAAAATCTGTCCGACCAAGATTGGACCCATCTCAATATCCAACTAAATCATCACTATCAAATTCACGACTCCAAACCAATTCCGGCTAAATCGAAACGGGCTTTCAAGCTAGAACGTTTTCTCAATCGAACCGGTGCACGTTTCAAGGTCCGCTACAACGAATTGAATTACGCCCGAGTGTACGCGCGTCGACCTTCGAAAGATCGGGCGACCTACGCTTGTGAATTCCGAAAGGGCAAACCCGTTGAGATTCAAACCGACAAAGATGCCGCCACCAAGGCATTCGCCAAACCGCATTAACGGAAATCTTCAATTCGACTGCCGAGATTGATCAATGTAGTCGCATGTGGAATTGGGAGGTGACAAACAGCACGTTGAACTTTCCCCGAAAAAGCTGGTGGCAACCGCCTTTTAGGCTTCCTTCAACGTCAGTGCTGAAACGCCTGACTTTTGATCGTAAAGTTTTCGAAGATCGACTTGGTGTGCGTTTTTTAGCATCGCTTGTTCCAGAAGATACGCGCTTGCCGGATCGGGCATATCGATGTTCAGCCCGCAAAGAATAGCAATCGCTTCGGTGTATTCTTGACGCTCATATAGTTCCAAGGCTTGGTCGTACTCTTCAAAGTGTCGAAGGGAGGATGCCGAAACCGGTTTAGCAATTAATTTGAATAGGTGCAATGGTTCGCTCATACCGCTGAGTTGCGTTTGACATAATCGGCGTCCGTGATAATGTTGCGATACTTTATCAGCGACTTGCTTTGAGACAATCATCGGCACCCCCAATCCTTTGGTCACCGATTCTAAACGGCTTGCGATGTTGACCGTCGCGCCTTGCGGGCCATATTTAAGCCGGCTGCTGCTGCCAGAATTTCCAACCAAAGCGTCACCGCAATGAATTCCAATACCGGCCCGTAACCGCTTGACCAATCGACTTTCCCAAATTGAATTTAGTTCTGGCAGCGCCGCCAAAATATCATGCCCGGCCTGTACCGCCAGCAGCGTATGCCGGGTTTGCTCGATCGGTGCGTTCCAAAACGCTGATATGCCGTCTCCGTAAAAATCGATGACAACGCCGTCATGACCGGCGATGATTTCCGAAAACAGATCCATCACATCGGTCAACATTTGATACGTTACCTTGGGGCCGGCTTGTTCGCTGATCGCAGAGAAATCTCGTAGGTCGGCGAACAAAACGGTAACTTCGCGCGTGACACCCTGCAGGATCTGTGGATCAACCTCTAATTGCCGGACTACCTTAGGTGAAAGCGCCTGTTCCAACAAAACGCGCGATCGCGATGCTTCGGCTTCTTTTTCTAATCGCACCATGGCCGCAGAAATCGAACTGGCAATCAGTCGCACAAATTGAACTTCTAAAGGACACGCTCCGATGCGATTGTTGGTGCCGTGATGCGTGCGAAATCCATAAACCACCGCGATAATTTTATCCGAATTGTCCACCACAGGGCAAACGACCGCAGTGTGGCTATCACGGTACGATTGACCGACCGCTATTTGAGCCCCGTCGTGAAAGATCGGCTGCCGCTGGGCGATGGAAGATCGAACTAGGTCTGGGCGGAAAGATATATTACAGTCTGGGTACGGGATGTGGCTGGCGACGATACTCCACAGGTCGTTTTCATTGGGCTGCAAAATTATACAACCATCCATTCCGCCGGGATTGTGAATAGTGCGCGCAGCATCCTTAAAAAAAGCGCGACTACCGGCAGCTGACTTCTGAAGGTCGCCAACCTTTTCCAGCCACGCGGTCAATGTGCTGGGACCTGGTGCAACCGCGCTGACGCAGTTCAAACCGGGGGCCTGCCCCCCGACGCGGCGCGTGGTTGATAAATTAGAAAGCGCGAAATCGAGATCGTAGTCAGTTTCCAGATCGTTGATCTGAATTTGGGTGTCCCCCATAATGAACGAAGCCGGCAAAGGTGCCACGACCGTCGAACCGCGGTGAACTCGTGGACCGCTATTTAGCACGATAGAACGATCGAAGTTGGTGATCTCGACCCGTGAATCATCTTTTATCGTGATCGTGCAGTGGACCGGAGCAACGCTTGGGTCAGACGTGAGAGTAACGTCGCAGCACTGCGCAGATCCGATCTGAATCGTGTCGGTTTCAAAAAGGACCTGTCGATGGTCATCTTTATACAGGATTGCAACGCTAAAGTTCATGGCCGTGCTGGCACTGGAAGGCAGGGTTGGGGGATTATCGGGTCTGGTAAAAGTGTAGGTCTGAAATTGCCCCCTGAACTCCAAATACCTAAAGGTTCCTTCAAGCTTTGGACGAAGTTTCAATAACGAAACGTTTTGAGCCAACAGGCAACAGATCCAATTGCACAAACTGCACCGGTGGTAACGATAGGGCCGATTGAAAGGAATCATGGATAGCTACCAATCACTTTTTCTCATTTTGGGAATCGCAATGTGCGTATTGGTGATGGTGCAACTGGGCCTCTGGTCAGCCCAGTCGCTGACCTTGATGGGGCACAACCGACGGCAGTTTGAATTATCACGAAAGTTACTGAAGCAGCAGATCGAACGCGTGATGGAGAAACGCGTCGCCCAAGCCAGCCAAGAACCCGTGACCACTTGGATTGGGTATCGAACGTTCGTGGTCGCCGACGTTGTCCAAGAAGCCACAGACATTGTTTCAGTTTATCTACGGCCTGAAGACGGAAAAGCGATCCCCGCCTTCGCTCCAGGCCAGCACTTAACGCTAAAGCTACCGGTGCCAGGGCAGGCGAATCCGATCGTGCGCTGTTACTCACTGTCCTCTGCGCCGTTGCCAGACGTTTACCGCGTCACGGTGAAAGCCATCACCATTCCCTTGCCCCAATCATCCGAAACCGAACCAAAACAATTTCATCATGGCTTAGCCAGCCATTTTATCAACCGTTCAATGTGTGCCGGTGATCGTATCGAAGTCAAAGCACCCGCCGGGAAATTTATTTTAGATGAAACCTCTAAGCTACCGGTGGTGTTATTAGCAGGTGGAATCGGCATCACACCCATGATCAGTATTTTGCAACGGTTGCGTGAAACCGACAACGGACGGATGGCGTTATTGTTGTACGGCGTTGGCAACAGCGCCGAACGCGTTTTCTATTCCACGATCAAGGAGCTAACCGACGCGACCCCGAACTTGCATGCAATTCATTGTTTTTCGCGACCGCTAAAGACAGACGTTATCAATCAAAATTTTCATGTCCAAGGGACCGTTTCGATTGACCTGTTGAAGCAAATGTTACCTAACAATCACTGTCAGTTTTACCTCTGTGGACCGCCCGCGTTTATGGCGTCCATTCATCAAGGCTTGGTTCAGTGGCAGGTTCCCCCGGACCGAATCTTTTACGAAGCCTTCGGGCAGGCATCGATTGGGAAAACCAAAACCGCCAGCGTGAAAACCAGTGCCACCATCGCCGCGCAACACGATCAGTTAGCACCGGTAACGTTCAAGAAATCGAACCTAACTGTCCCATGGTCAGCGAATCACGATTCGCTGCTGGAACTGGCGGAAGCAAGTGAAATCTTCCCTGATTCAGGATGCCGCGCCGGAAGTTGCGGGACCTGCGAAACGGCGTTGCTTCGTGGCAACGTAACCTATCCCCAAGGCGAAGCAGTCGATTGTTCGCCGGGGACGTGTTTGCTGTGTTTGGCAAAACCCAATGGTACGATCGAAATTGATCTCTAGGGGAAGAAACATGCGTACAACCAACACTTATTTCTACCGTTCCGCGACCATTGTTTGCGTTGTGCTGGCGCACGCTTTCTTAATAAGATCAACCCGTGCCCAACCGCCGCAATGTGACCCAAGTAGCGTGCTGTCCTATGAATCTTGTGCGAAGTGCCATGGCAGTGAAGTTCGAGTGTGGAAACAAACGCCACACTTCACAACCTTCGAACAGCTTTCGCGCGATCCGAAATCGTCGGAGATCTGTCAAAAGTTGGGTTTGCGATCGGTCAAACGCAGCGCCGTCTGCATCAATTGTCATTTTACACTTCAAACCAACGGGGACCGAAACAAACCAATTTCAGGAATTTCATGCGAATCATGCCACGGAGCGGCCGAAGATTGGCTGGCCGTCCATAACGATTACGGCGCAGTCACTGAAACGAAAGAAACCGAATCTGCAGAACATCGTGATGAACGATTGGCCCTGAGCACCGCTTACGGGATGCGGAACACACGCGATCTGTACCTCATCGCCAGCAGTTGTTACCACTGTCACACCGTCCCTAACGAAGAATTAGTCAACCTCGGCGGGCATAAAGCCGGAAGCTTGGACTTTGAATTGGTGCGTTGGTCGCAGGGACAAGTCCGGCATAATTTTCTGCGATCCGACGGACAATTCAATGCCGCTTCAAGCATCCAACGCCTGCGTGTGATGTACGTCGTTGGATTGATCGCGGACCTAGAATTCAGCACCCGAGCGACCGCCAACGCCACGCAAAAGTCAACCTACGGATTAACGGTGGCAGGTCGAGCCGCTGAGACCGCCAAACGTTTAATCAAGCTACAAAAAACCATTCCGATCGCAGAAGTTGAAGGCGCGCTGGCGGCCTTTTCCAAAGCTGATCTGCGAACCAATAACAAGGCCCAGTTGATTGCCGTCGCCGATGCCATCCGGCAGTTTGGCCAAGAGTTTGCCGTCAATGCCGACGGCACTACGTTGACATTAGTAGACTCATTTTTGCCGACACCTGACCAATATAAGTGACGCTAAAATCCAAATCCCACATCGAACATTGCACATTAAGTATCTAACCTTTCACACCTCGAAAAATCCTTGACACCGCCAGCAACCATCATCAAAAAACCAAAGCGTTGGGATCAACCACTAGATCCGCAACTCGATGATGACGCTGTATCCAAACTGATTCGAATCGAACCCTTTGCTTCGATGGATCAGGCCGAGTTCTCCAAACACATGCCGCTGCGTGGGATTCTGCAGAATGATTGCCGTTTAATCGAGTATCGCCAAGGCGACATCATCGTCCGTGAAGGCGACTATGGCAGCAGCGCCTTCCTCATTATCGATGGCGAAGCACTGGTGTCGCTGAAGAAAATCGCGAAACCGATTCTAGGCCGAAATCACGCCCACCAGAAATCGTTTTTTGAAACCATCTCCCAACTGTGGAGCAATTCAAAATACTCCGAAGTGCGGGAGTTAAAATCCAATTCAGAATCAAACACCGGCACCATCGGTCAACGATCCCAAGGCGCACAGACACGCGTCTTTCTGCACGACATTCCTCGGGTCATTCCCCCCGGGCAATCAGTGGCATTACATCCCGGCGAAATTTTTGGCGAAATTTCTGCGCTGACTCGTACCCCGCGTTCAGCGACCGTCGTGGCCAACAAAAAAACCTTTATTCTGGAAATACGATGGCAGGGGTTTCGAGAACTACTGAAACGTCATGACGCAATGCGGCAGCATATTGAATCTCAATATCGCGAAAACAGCATTCGTTCGCATTTACGTGAAACCGACTTGCTTAAAAACCTACCCCAGGCATCAATCGACGCCATCAGCGACACGACGATTTTCGAATCTTACGGGAGTTTCCAATGGCACCAAAACTTTCGTTCGACAAAAGAGAAAGACATCGCTGACCGAATCCTGTCCGAACCTATCATCGCCCAACAGGGCCAGTATGTTGATGGATTGATCATGATCCGCAACGGGTTCGCTCGACTCAGTCGCAGTCGCGGCGATGGTCAGCAGACCATCGCGTACTTAGGCAAAGGTCAAACCTTTGGATTTCGTGAACTTCACCATAATTGGGAGACCGGGCAACAGCGTCCCTGGATGCTTTCACTGCGCGCGGTTGGTTATGTTGATGTTTTGAAAATCCCCACCTCAGTGATTGAACAACACGTTCTACCCAACACTTCCGCCGCCGACCGCCCTCCCTTATATCCTCAAGCGAACGCCGCTTCTAGCCGACGAATGATTTCGCGTGAACGGTCATTAGATCAGAATTTACTTGAATTTCTGGTTGGCGGCCGCTACATCAACGGTACCCAAGCGATGGTCATCGACCTCGACCGCTGCACGCGCTGTGACGATTGCGTCCGAGCTTGTGCGGCGACCCATAACAACAACCCCCGGTTCGTTCGGCAGGGTGAGAAACACGGGCATTGGATGATTGCCAGTGCCTGCATGCACTGCATGGATCCCGTCTGCATGATCGGGTGCCCCACCGGCGCTATCGGGCGATCGGAAGAAACAGGAAACGTCACTATCAACGACAGCACGTGCGTTGGATGCTCAACGTGTGCCAATAGCTGCCCCTACGAAAACATCAAGATGGCCGAAATCAACTCCCCCCGAGGGTTGCCAATTTTGTCTACCGATGGCCCGACACCGATTTTGAAAGCCACCAAGTGCGATCTTTGTTCCAATCAACCCACAGGCCCGGCCTGTCAACATGCTTGCCCTCACGATGCACTTGCGCGCATTGATCTGTCGACGCCAGAAGCGATGATTGGATTGACCGAGCGGTAGTATGAATCACGTCAAATCCAAAACATTCACCTTCTCCGGCCGCCGCAAAAAATTCGCGTTTGCCACCTGCATTTCTATTCTGGCGATGGCAGCAATCGGGGGATGGCTGCAAAACCAACTGTTGAGCAGCAGTTTTTTTACTGGCTATGTTTTTATTGGGTGTCTCTTCTTTTTAACAGCGCTCAATATGCGGAAGCGTCTCCCTTTCATTCCGAACATCGGTTCGGCCAGATTTTGGATGCAACTGCACATTTACGTTGGATTGGCGACCTTCGTTCTTTTTGGGATGCACGTAAAGTGGCGTGTCCCCGACGGTGGGCTCGAGATTTTCCTTTCGGGGCTGTACTTTTTCGTCGCGTTTTCTGGTGTTTACGGGCTGTACATGACGCGTATTCTGCCGAAGCGTCTGTCCGCAATCAAAGAGGAAGTCATCTTCGAACGCATCCCTGCGATGCGGCAGAAATTAGCGCAACAAGCCCGCGCCGTGGTGATGGAGGCCTGTGAATCGTCGGAGGTGCTGGCGAAATTTTACGCCAATCGTTTAATCTACTTCTTCGAAACCCCACGTAGTTTCGCATACAACTTAAGCCCCTCAGGTGGGCGGAAGAGGCAGTTGGTGGGCGAATTAGAAGCGCTTGACCGGTTCCTCGGTGAAGACCAACGCCACGCCAGTCGTAGGTTGGCAGTGTTAGTCCGGCAAAAAGATGATTTAGACTTCCATCGAGCTATCCAAGGACGTTTGAAAATCTGGCTGTTCGCCCACATCGGTGTCACATACAGCCTGCTGATCGTTGCGGTCGTGCATGGCGTTCTGGCTCATGCGTTTTCCGGAGCGATGCCATGAACTTCAACCCACAGGAGCTTTCACAGAAACATAGTGACTATGAACGTCCCAATTTAAACACGGAAATTGTCGCGCTTCCGACCTTCAATCAAGAGACTGATCGGGACGATAATTCAGTAACAAACGATCTGTCACCCATCGAATTAACATTGCCTTCGTTGCGATCGCGGCGAGGATCTTTCACCTTCGCGATGACGGGACTAACTATTGGGTTTCTCCTGATAGCATTCAATTCACCATGGAACAAAGAGTTCTTGGCCCCCGGCCCCTTGAGTTCGCCGCACGCACAGTTGCTGGCCGGCAGACGCGGTGCGCGCTGCGGTGCATGCCACGGCGCGGCCCATGAATCTTTTTCTCGTTGGGCGTCGGGGCATCAGGACGACACTGCTCAAATCGCGCTCTGCATGAAGTGTCACGAAAAAACTATCGGCAACTCCTTTGCGCTCTACCCTCATGGCATTTCCACTGAGCAATTGGCACATTGTTCGGGTAACGCCGATACTGTTCCCTTAAGTCCAGCACCGCAAGACTCCATCACGGGGCAACTGGTTCGTTTCTCTGGGCTGTCCCATGGGAACGAGATCACTTGTAGCGTTTGCCACCAAGAGCACCACGGCAACGTTAGCCTTTCCACGCTCACTGATCAACAATGCCAGAGTTGCCACGCACAAACGTTTCACAGCTTCGAAACCGATCACCCTGAATTCAATCAATGGCCTCAAATCGCCCGCCAACGAATCGCATTTGACCACGGGACTCATCTGAACAAACACTTCAAAAATGCACAAACCGATTTCGAATGCAACCTCTGCCACGTAGGAGACGGTCAGCAAAAAGTGCAACGTCTGACTTCATTTGAACAAGCTTGCGGAAACTGTCACGCTCAACAAATCGCAGATAGCGGGCAGACAGGATGGAAGCTGTTCGCACTGCCGATATTAGATATGGCGGCAATCGAAAGTCAAAAGTTGAATGTCGGTAATTGGCCGGTCGTTGCGACCGGTGACTTCGATGGTGAATTGCCACCGATGATGCGATTGCTATTGGCCGGAGATCGAAAGACATTAGAAACAATTTCAAAACTAAAATCAGATTTTTCCTTTGGTGACATCGATACTGATGATCCCGAGTCGGTCGAACTTGCCGTCGAACTTGTTTGGGGGATCAAACGTTTACTGCACGAACTTGCTCAAGAAGGGCAAACTGCTATCGACCGGCGAATGTCAGCAGTGATGAAAGATCGATTCTCAAGCGCCGTTTCAAACCAATTGTTATCGGGGTTAACCCCAGAGGTTTTTAGTGCTACCGCGAAACGCTGGTTGCCCAATCTTGCCGAAGAACTCCAAACCCAGTCAGCCCAACAATTGTCGAACACCTCGCCAGTCCACAGTGCACTTCTGACTGCTTATACACGGCCTGCAAAACCGGTCCAAGAATTACCCAATCAAGAATTACCCAATCAAGAATTACCCAATCAAGAATTACCCAATCAAGAATTATTGGCTGAAAACCCTCTGTCAGCAAACACGCTGCAAGACTTGCAGAAATCGCGGCAAAACGAAGATAGCTCCAACCAGAAAGAGGACATCGAGGAAGGCGAGACCGAAACTGGCATGTCGTATTTGTCCGAACTATTGGCCACGAACCCTTTGCACCTCCCAGCCGAAACGATGGGTCGACCGCTGGATACCCATTTGAAAACTTCCCCGGAAGCTAAAGCAGGTATCACTCAAACCACGACCGCTCCACTGACCGCTCCACCGAGCGAGATTCGGCTGATGCCAGAGGTTGCTGGTGTCGTTTTAAAATCGGGGTGGTACCGCGACGACCGACTGTTGGAAATTGGTTATCGCCCAATCATTCACGCCGATAAAGTAGTAATGTCATGGAACGACTGCATCAGTCGCGTTGAATCCGCCGACACTAACGATGCGGTTTCGGCGTTGTTTCAGAAAGCGAATTCAACCGCCGCGCCCGGCGGATGCCGTCGTTGCCACACCGTTAATCGAACCGACGGTGACATTTTCGAATTCGCTTGGGTTGCCGATCGGCCAAAATCGGAACGGGCTTCGTTCACGAAGTTCTCGCACCGTCCGCACTTAACCCTAGATTCGATCAACGCGTGTTCGAGCTGTCACAAGATGAATGAAGACGCTTCTTTGATCGGCACTTTTGAAAGTTGCGTCGGTCGCATTGGGATGAGCAATTTCCATCCGATCGTCAAAGCGGACTGCGTTTCCTGTCATCAAAAGGGGCGTACGGAAAGCGGTTGTATGCAGTGTCACAACTACCACATCGGCAAACCTGACTAAGGCGAGGGCGGCGTCATCCTTCGGAGGCGCGTTCGGCGGCATCGTGCTCCGAGACAGGCGGCTTATCCCAGTCGGGTTCACGTTTCTCCAAAAACGCAGCGATTCCTTCTTTGGCAGCGTCGGTGGTCCTTGCCGCCGCAGTGTTTGCCGCCCCGGTCGACAGTTGCGTCAGCATCACTTCCCCAATCGTTTCGTTAATCAACTGCTTGGTCATCTGATGTGATTCCCGCGCCCCCGCGGCGCACTGGCCCGCGATCTCATTAGCCCGCGCCCACACGAAATCGTCAGGAACCACCTCATGGAATAAACCGCGTCCCAAAGCCTGAGCGGAGTCCAACGTCATCCCCGTCATTAAAAGCCTCGCCGCGATTCCTGCCCCCAATCGGAACGTCAACAACGGAGAAGTCAATCCGGTACTCAGGCCCCGTCGAGATTCAGGGAACCCAACGGTCGCGGATTTCGCACCGACGACGATATCTGCGGCCAACATCAATGCCGTCCCCAGCCCCATCACCGGACCATTGATGGCCGCGATAATCGGTTTGGGACAACGTAACATCGTTTCAATCAGCGACTTCAGTTGTTGGCTTTCACGGTGCCAGGTCGCCATGCAGTCGGAGCTGTCAGAGGTGTTTTGTATTTCGACAAGATCAGTACCTGAGCAAAATATGTTTCCCGTGCCTGTCAACACAACCGCGCGTACCGAACGCTCTTGCATAAAATCTTCGAACGATTGGATCAGTTCAACCACCGACTGGCTGTTGATGGCGTTTCGTTTTTCAGGACGATTAAGAATAATCGTGCCCGAGGGTTTATCTTTGCGTGTCTGAATCATCACCATTTATCGGTCCTCAGTTTAGCTGGTTTTCGTATCCGGAAATTATGCCTTTTCCCGGATTTTAGTGGCAAGCTTCGCAATCGTAGTGGGATTGGCCAGAATTCACGATGGCGGTATTTAAAGAAATCCGGGCCAATCCCACTACATTCATTAGAAAAGGAAAACGTTGGGCGCACGCGGTGCCAACAAGTTCCGGAAGAACCAAAATTATAAACGTTAAACGGTCAAGAAATGTTTCCACTGATAACCATCGGGAAGTTGCGGCGTGCCACAAAATTCCAAATGCAAAATCCTGCGATGCAATTTTTGATCAGGATCAGTATGACCGCTGCCGTGAACGATCATCGGTTTCATGGCAAGCACGGCACCACGTTTCACCAAAATTTTCACCGGTGCGCGTTCGTATGCGATGACTGTTTTACCCGACCGGTGCGACCCAGGAATGACCTGCAGTGGCCCATTGGCTTCGGTTACTTCATCCAGGTGAATTCTCAACGTCAACATATTTCCCAACAGCGACGGCGGCGCTTCCACATGATCAACACCAGATTTGCGAGTCGGTTTGGAAAAGATTGCCGTCGGAATTGCATTGTTTTCTACCGCGATGGTAAGGTCTTTGTGGAACGGCAACGTCCAAGAGCGGTCCGACGGTTTATCAAAATAAAGCACTCGCACTAAACCTGCGGCATCACCGATCGCACTTTTCACGTGGAGATGCAAGTTCGTTGATTGCACCAGCGCAGTCAAATCGGCCAAACTTTCGATTAAGTTGCGTGCTGCGTAAACGGTGCCTCGGGAAGAACGTACTGAGGCGCTGTTGGCCTCTGATGCTATTTCTATTTGAGCTAACAATTGATCGCATTGCTGTTGAGACAACGCATCAGCAACGGTGTAAAACCCGTCGTTTTGCAGTGCTTTCGCCGCTGAGATTGTATTCACATGTTTCCTAAAGATAAAACCGTAACTCAGCTTCGGTTCGGTGTCGCCTTTCGTTTACCGCCATGCCCCTACACCACAATGGTGACAAAACAATCGCAAAACCTAACGCTATACAAACAACAACCATTAAGACAGACTCGACTGACACAGTTTATATCCATTTGAATAATGAAAATTGGTACTTGAGAACTTTTTCATAAACACTTCCGCAGCGATGCGTCCGCACGGTGTAAATTTTTCAGGATTGATAAGAGACCTCGACCGGCGGGCAGCAACTGGGGACAGCGGTTGGACATTGACCAGTCGCTGTCCCGGCGGCTCAAGGCGCGACCATTAAACATCACCATCACACCGGACAAAAGTCAAAAAACGTGAAGACAGATTCAAACTAACCGTTGGAAATATCGGCGTTTTCGAAAACCGAAACAATGCCGAAACGGTACCGCAACAGAGCGACTTTTAATGTTCATGCGTTGCGTTGCCAGCGGTCTATCAAATCAAAGCGGAACCTATCTCCGGGCACGCACTACGGTGTCGCTTGCGGCTTCAAAACGTTGTTCGGGTCGTCTTTGTCAACGACATATTGAGCTTCGTAGGTATCGAGCTGTTTAGCCATCTGGAGGACTAATTTTTGCAGCGTCGCGGGATTCGCGCGTGCTACATCGTTTTGTTCGAAGGGGTCAGTTGCTAGATTAAATAATTGATAACGTTCGCCACCTGAGTCTTCGCCGGGATAATAGTGATACGCGATTTTCCAGTCGCCACTACGCAGCGTGGTGTAATACTCGCTACGATGCGGTGAATGTGGAAAGTGCATTAAGAATTGTTGGGAGTGATCCGGGTCCGCCCGCCCGGACAACAGAGTCGCCAACGATTGGCCATCGACCGTATGTTCGTCGGGAACCTTGGTCTGAGTTAGCTGACAGATCGTCGGCAACAGGTCGCAGACATTCGCCATTTGGGGTTGGATTTTATCCTCGGGAATCGCTAGAGACCGCTGGATGGGCAGGTTCAGATTAGGTTTAGCCCACGCGGCGATAAAGGGCACCCGAACACCGCCTTCGTAGTGTGATCCTTTTTTGCCGCGCAACGGCGCTGCGCAGGCAACGGCGTGTTCGTGTCCCAGTGGGCCGTCGCTGCCGTTGTCTCCCAGAAACAAAATCAACGTGTTTTCGGCTACGCCCAATTCATCAAGGCCAGTCAGTAAATCACCTAACGATTGGTCCATGCCCTCGACCAGCGTTGCAAATGCTTGGGCTTTTTTGGATTTGCCTGAACTGGTGTACCGCGCTGCAAACCGAGGGTCCGACTGGTGGGGGGAATGCACAGCGTAATGGGCCAGGTGTAGAAAAAACGGCCGATCGGCGGCGACGGATACTTCGATTTGGGCGAGTGCTTCTTGCGTCAAAGCATCAGTCAGGTGGGTATCGGTGCCGTGGTACTTCTGTAGGTGTGGAACGGCCCGGTCTTTGCGCGCTTTTTGTTTTTTTCGGTTGCCAAAATTATCCTTCCCAAAATAAGACCCCGGTGCGCCGATTGCACGCCCGGCAATGTTAACGTCAAAACCCGCGTTAACCGGATCGTCACCCTCTGAACCAAAAGGCCCGAGGTGGCCTTTGCCGACATGGATTGTTTGATAACCCGCCGCGCTGAGCAAACGCGGTAGCGTCACCGTGCGACGGTTGATGCCCTCCCAGTTCCAGTCGAGCGGGCCAAACTCGCCGCGATTGTTTTCTTCGGGAGAGATCCATTGTGTGGTGTGATGGCGGGCTGCGTTTTGGCCCGTCAAGATTGAAATGCGCGACGGCGAACAAACGCTCATCGCATAAAAATTACTGAAACGAATGCCCTGGTTGGCTAATCGTTGCATGTTGGGTGTTTGATAATAATCGTTCAACGGATATCGCTGGGGTTGGCCTGAATCGCCGGTAAGAAACGGTACCGATGTGTCCATCACCCCCATGTCATCTACTAAGAATACAACCACATTCGGCCGTCTGTTCGGCGCTGTGTCTTGGGCGCCAGCTGTGCCACCCAAGAGTAGCCCCACAACGGCAAACCCAACACACAGCAAGTAAATTTTCCAAAACGATAAATACCCTAGGATGTTCATGTTTGATCGTGTAAGTGAAGTAAAATTGGTTTTTAAAAAAAACTTGATCAGAGCGAAATCCGTTGCCGACGCGCAAGCGGCGAACACTCAATCACGGGCCGACTGCGGAGCGCGGCAGGCGGTGCGTCCGACCGCCCCCATACCGAATTGTGTTCAATTCGCGCCATTCGTATCCCATCATTTTAGACGAAATTGAATCGGCCAAACACCTAAACAGTGTGGGTTGTTTCAGTCACCCGGGATTTGTCTCGCATTAGAGCATTTCCCGCTTTTTAGTGCCAAGCTTCGAAATCATATTGAGATTGGCTAGAATTCCCGATGGCTGTGTATACTGGGATTCGGCGGGAATCCCAAGAAATTCACTGGAAAAGGCAATTTTTGGGCGCACTCGATTCCACAAACCGCCACGTATCACCCAGCGAATCAGGTTCCATAAAAACATATGTGGTCTCGCTGTTTTCCGGGGAGAGTTCTCAGGATTGGAAAGGCGCGAAGATCGGCCGGCAGCAACTTGGGGCAGCGGCTGCACATTGTCCAGTCGCCGTCCCGACTGCTGAACGTGCGACCATTAGACGGCACTTGCCGCTGCGATAATAAGTGGACCTTTCCTTCATTCAAGGCCCAACCCAACGACGACTTCCAATCCCAATACTATCTGCATCGAACCTTTTCCGCCTTCGCTGCCCGCGATTTAAAAAATGCCGAAGCGTTGTCGAACCAGCGCCCTCTCGGCCGAAACGAAAAGAAAGAGAACAATTCGTTTTCTCCAGCAAGAATTGCCCGTGAACGGCACGATCGCTCAAAGTGCTATGCCAGCACTTTGCCCCCTCCTAATCAGGAAAATCGGTATCTATTCATTAACTGCCTAATTTAACGTCATAAACCGTTCCGGATATTCCGAATAGATGATTACTGGGCTGCCTTGGTAGGTCCGCACGGCTTGCGCAAAACCCTCGCATTCGTCTCAGCCAATGCCCTCCGGCGAACAAATTTTGGCTCTCATTAAAGATGTGATCCTATGCGAAGAAAACCCATCAAAAACGAAAACTGTCAACCCAAATTCGAATGTCGGCGGTCGCTTGTGCCTATCGGTCGATGGGCTCGCCTGCGCTGCTTGGGAGTCGCCGCACTGATGGCGGCAACGGTGGGAATTTCTGGCTGCCAGACCGTCGGTTTACCTGGTAACCCCTTCCCCGGTAAATTGCCCCTGTCGAAGATCCCCGTCCCTCGGCTTCCGGTACCAAAACTGCCATCGTTCGCTAAAATTTCGCGGCCCAATCTCGGCAACATCGCGCGCACGATCGCAACACCGGCCCAGCAAGCGACCAACAGGAATACGTCAATCGCGAGCAAAAAGAATCAGCCACCGCCACCACCATCGAGAAAATTCGATTCTAGCGACACCGACGAAAAATTGGCTCTGGCGCCCCAATACAAACCCAACACCGTCACGCCTGATTTTACTGGCGGATCAGACAATACAAATAGCGCATTGACCGCCGCACAAAAGCGTTTCAAGGACGCCATCACCAGTCGGCAAAAGCCGTCATCGGATTTCACGGCCAAGCGCACCTCAGAAGGAGGTTTATGGGATGACTACCAACCCGATTTTTCACCGAGCGCATCGAACACCGCACCGGCCCAAACCATAGAAGAGCTTGCACAGGTCAACCGCAACCTGTACGACCAATACGGTAAACTCACAACCGGAAAACCATCGCCCAAAGTCAGCGCTCCTTTTGATTCTGAACTTTTTGCGACCAAGCCCACCAACGCTGACATTGAAGAAACCAATGAATCGGTAGCCGGACTGAGAGCGCAATTAGAGAAACTCAAAGCGCGCGGCGCACGGACATCGACAGAAATTTCACCCCAAGCGCGTTCAGCGGTTGAGCCTATCGTCAGTGCGCCGCTGGTGCCCATCAAGAAACAACTTGAGGCGCCGATATACAAAGGGTTTGGCCAGAAAATCCAGTTCGGCCCAAACAACGATTTCGTAAACCAAGGCACCGTGAGAATTCCTGCCCCGACCGCTCCAGCAAACGTTCTGCGGGCATCCGCCACTGAGATTCTTGGATTAGCTCAAACCACGCAAAACGGCGGACAGGGAAACTATTCAGCCACGAAGCTCGACGGTTACGCCAGCGATAAAGTCGACCCATTGAAGCTTCCGACGGGCAGCCGTTTAGCTCAAAGCGGAAACGATTTGGTAGCCAATCAGTTCGTTCAGACCATGTCCCAGAAAGAGATCCCAGCGCTTGTGGCGACTGCCAAACCGAAGCAATTTGAAATGCCATTACCGCGGAAAGTCTCGGACGCATCTTTAGCCGCGATTGCCGAAAACGCGCGGTTGTCAACGCAACAGCCTCAACCGAAAGTTACATTTCAAAATCCCGTCGCGCTTCCCCCGGTAAAAATGCTGCAACCCGCTGCCATACAGGTTGTTACTACTGCCCCGGTCGCCCCGAAGCCACCGGTCGCAACCTCCTTAACGGTGGCCCAAACGTCCGCGTTCCAGTTGCCATCAAACGATTCACCACGAACAACACAGAATCAGTTTTTCCAACGCCCTGCCATAGCTGCCACATCTGCCGCTGCTGTAAACGCGGCCGCAAAACCAGCAGAGCGCGGTGTTGAATTACAAGAACAGGAATTTCCACCAACACGCATCCTGCAACAACCGGAACCGGCGGCAACAGCGCTTCCTGCAGGATTAGTCACAGGTGATGGAACCTATGCTCCCGGCAGCGTCATCAAACCGCAGCAGGAAGAGCTATGGCGTTGAAGTTGGCGTCGGGGTTAGTCCAAAAAGCGCGGCCTGATTCAATGTTGTTGGTCGGATCTGATGTTGCGTTACAGAACCGTGCGTTGGGGAAATGGAACCGAAATTTGGTTTTTCTTGACGTGATTGAGCCGTAAGATATGCTTCAGATGCTTCTGAGAATTCAGTGAGTAAACGTTGTCGTAGTGGCGTTGTTCAACTAAGACGTCCCACTTGTACTCTATGTAAAACAAAAAGCCACGGTTTTCACCGCAGCTTTTTATTATGATCCTCAGACCAACCACCCTCAATCGAACTCTCAGCATCACAAGGATGAATGACGTTCGATTATTCCTTGGTCGTGGAATCGTCGACGGCTTCTTCACCCTCGCCGGCGCCGACTCCGACCGCTTCTTCGGGTTTCTCTTCTACCGGCGGTTCAACGTATTCGCTGTTGAATTGAAGTTGCTTCAACTTCCCATCTTCGTCGCGTAAGGCTTCGACAACGATCTTGTTTTTGCCTTCGAACGACCCTTTGAGTAGTTCTTCTGACAGCGGATCCTCAACGAAGTTCTCCAATGCTCGTCGCAACGGTCGAGCACCATAATCGAGGTTGGTGCCTTTTTTGATTAAGAACTTTTTTGCGTCGTCGGTCAATTCTAAAACGTAGCCGCGTTCTGCTAAACGTTCCAAAATTTTGGTCAGTTCGAAATCGACCACGATTTCCAAATCCTTTTTCTCCAAATGGCGGAAGATGATCGGTTCTTCGGACAGACGATTCAAAAACTCTGGTCGGAACGCTTTATTGATTTCGTCGTAGACGCGCTCTTTCATGCTTTCAAAGGATTGATCATCACCGGCACTGGGTAAACCAAATCCAGATTCATTTTTAATCTGATGAGCACCAACATTGGTGGTCATGATCAAAATCACGTTCTTGAAGTCGATGTTTCGACCGAAAGAGTCAGTCAGACGTCCTTCTTCCATCACCTGCAATAGGGTATTGAAGATGTCGGGATGAGCTTTCTCGATTTCATCCAGCAGCACCACGCTATACGGGCGACGACGAATTTTTTCAGTCAATTGCCCGCCCTCTTCGTAGCCAACGTATCCCGGAGGAGCACCGATCAGTCGTGAAAGGTTGTGTTTTTCCATATACTCCGACATGTCGATCGTGACCAACGCTTCAGAGTCGCCGAACATGAATTCGGCCAGTGCTTTGGCCAGCAACGTTTTACCGACACCGGTGGGTCCGGCAAACATAAAACAACCAATCGGACGGCGAGGGTCTTTAAGCCCACTGCGGCTCCGGCGAACGGCTTTGGAGATCGACTTAACGGCCGAAGTTTGGCTGACGACGGTTTTGTGCAGTTCTTCCTCCATTTTCATCAGCCGCAGCGAATCTTCGGTCGACAGGCGAGTCAGCGGAACACCCGTCATTTTCGAAATGACTTCGGCGATGATTTCTTCGTCCACCACGCCATCGGTCTGCTGAGACTTTTCTCGCCACTCGCGTTTGATCTGGTCTTTTTTCTTACGAAGTTTATCGGCTTGATCGCGCAGAGACGCTGCTTTTTCAAAATCTTGATTTGCGACAGCGTCTTCTTTTTCTTTGTTCAACCGTTCGATGTCTTCGTCGATTTCTTTGAGATCTGGCGGACGGGTCATCGTCCGCAGTCTCACTCGCGCACCGGCTTCATCGATGACGTCGATCGCTTTATCGGGCAAACAGCGTCCGGTGATGTACCGACTGGAGAGATCGACCGCAGAAACGACCGCATCGTCGGTGATCTGCACTCGGTGGTGTTCTTCATAACGTTTACGAAGGCCTTTGAGAATTTCAATCGTTTCATCTTGCGATGTCGGGTCGACGATGATCTCTTGGAAACGCCGAGCGAGGGCGTTGTCCTTTTCGATATACTTTCGATACTCGTCAAGGGTCGTTGCCCCGATGCACTGAATTTCTCCACGGGCAAGTGCAGGTTTAAGCACGTTGGCGGCGTCAATCGCGCCTTCAGCGCCGCCGGCACCGACGAGTGTATGAAGTTCGTCGATGAACAGAATCGTATTTTTAGCGCGGCGAACTTCGTTCATTACCGCTTTTATGCGTTCTTCGAATTGGCCTCTATACTTCGTACCGGCGACCATCATGGCCAGATCCAGAACGACAATGCGCTTATCGGCCAAGATCTCAGGCACGTCACCTGAGACGACTAATTGGGCAAATCCTTCGACGATCGCTGTTTTGCCAACCCCCGCTTCTCCAAGCAAAACAGGGTTGTTTTTGGTACGTCTGCACAAGACCTGAATCGCACGTTCAATTTCCTTAGCGCGTCCGATCACCGGATCGAGTTTACTCTGTTTTGCCAATTCGGTTAGGTCACGACCAAAACTATCCAGGGCAGGCGTTTTTGATTTACCCGATTTGCCGGACGATGCTTCGCTTCCTCCGCCAGCACCAGCACCGGCACCTTCGCGACCGCCGCGTTCGGACCCTTCGCCTCCCTCTAGGCCGTTGCCCAACAAATTAAGCACTTCTTCCCGCACATCTTCGAGCTTCATGCCAAGGTTCATCAGCACCTGAGCCGCGACGCCCTCTTGCTCGCGTAACAGCCCTAACAAAATGTGTTCGGTTCCAACGAAGTTGTGTGCCAGTTGCCGTGCTTCTTCCATCGAGTACTCGATGACTTTTTTGGCGCGCGGTGTCTGGGGAAGCTTGCCCATTGTGATCATTTCAGGGCCGCTTTGAACCAGTTTTTCAACCTCCAATCGGATCTTGCGAAGGTCGACGTCTAAATTTTTAAGGACGTTTGCCGCCACGCCAGTACCCTCTTTGACCAAACCCAACAACATGTGTTCGGTCCCGATATATTCATGATTGAATCGCTGAGCCTCTTGATTGGCCAGCTGCATCACTTTGCGGGCTCGGTCGGTAAACCTTTCGTACATTCAAATGTCCTCGTTAAACGCTATTTGAAACCGAACTGTATCGGTTCGTAATTTTTTGTTGTTGGACAGATATTCAACCTGCCCGGATCACATTGTTGGGCTAAAAAATTGCCACGCCTCACACTAAACACCTACAGCTACTTCTATTTCTACCTCTAAACTCAAGCTGAATTTTCTAAATTGGATTCGCTGAAATTGATTTTTCAACCGCTAACACTTCGCCTTGCTGGTCTATTTTCTTGATTCTGACGAAACCGTCATTGTTGGTCTTACCAGACTCCACCTGAACATCTGGCGTAGAACTCTCATGATCGATGACTAATTGTAGCAACTTTCGTTCCCGCATAATTTCCGACCTCCACGTTTCGGCTTCGTCGAACATTTCCAGCGTCTCAAGTTGCCGCCACGCACTATCAAACTTCCGTGTGTGCCGATAAAGCGTCGCCAACAGCAAACGCGATTCGATATCGCGTGTCCGTTGTGACAGTTGCTTCGACAGTGCTGCTTCGGCAGTGTCCCAGTTCCCCTTTAAGTATTCGCCTCTGGCGTCAAGAAACAAGGCGTCAGAAGAATCCAAAACCGTTCGGCCGGCCCGCGACTTCACTGACATCACATCAGGCAGATTTTGAAACGCAATCCACGCCGTTGCCGCCCAGATCGAAAGGATCACCGGCCACGCGATCGCCGTAAACGTTTCGTCAACGAAAATCCCCGTCCAAACGAAAGTCGAAATGATCGCCAGATTCAGCAACACCGAAAAAGCGATCGCCACCATAAGAGACAACCACCGACCGCGCAACCACAGCCCGGGCAATCCCGGCCAGCAACACAATAGCACCGGTCCCCAATTCACGTGCTCCGCCTCCAAAACATCCTTTGTTCAATAATTCCACCCGAAAACGTTCCTTGCTTCGGCGAAGTCCATAGACTTGGTGGACGCCGATGATCAAGTATCAATTCTGTGCGTTTTTACGTCAATCGCAATCAGCCATTCCGGCATAGTTTAAGGCGGCTACAATAAGGGTCGACGCGGTGCGGAATTTACTGCCAAATTGGCGTTAAAAGTGCCCTCGGATGCTTTATTTCCAATGCAAATTTCTTAAATTTCTTTCGTCTTTTTCAACAACATTTTTTGCCAGCTATCGTTTTGGTTGGCCAACCCCTAGTTCTGACCAACGTATGGACACTATCAATTGCCCCGCCCTACCCTGTCCCTGCGTTTACGTTCTGGTCGACGGGCATGTTTGGCTCGACTGCCAGTCGGCGTTTGACGATCAGGTCAACACGCTGATCAGATCGGGTGTGGGGCTGATCCAATTCCGAGACAAACGGCTTTCGGATCTCGACCATGTCGTCTTAGGCAAACGCTTAACTGAGTTGACGCGCGATACCCCAACGCGGTGGATTATGAATGACCGCGTCGACCTCGCGATCGCGACGGGTGCCGATGGGGTGCATTTAGGCCAAGATGATCTATCCCCAACAACCGCCCGCGCAATCATCGGAGCGGGTAAACTGATCGGTCGTTCGACTCACAGCCTCCAACAAGCGCGCGACGCCGTTGCCGCTGGCGCCGACTACATCGGTGTTGGCCCCGTTTTCGAATCCCAAACAAAGCACTTCACCGAATTCGTCGGCGTCGATTTAGTCTCAGCGGTAGCCCGAGAAATAAACGTCCCTGCGTTTGCGATCGGCGGCGTGAATCTTGACAACGTTTCGCAAATTCGCGATGCCGGCCTCAACCGTGTCGCTGTTTCTGCGGTAGTCAATCAAGCCGCCACTCCAAACGCGGTCGTGAAGCAGTTATTGACCGCGCTTCAGCCCAATGACCGCGCTTCAGACCAATGACCGCGCTACAGCCCGATGACCGCGTTTCAGACCAATTGAACGGGCAGCACCTAAAAAGAACCGCTGACCGCCCCCCAATAGCCTCCAGTGCTTTGATTGCGCTTTAGCGGTTTCGATTCTGGATTTTCCCAGATTTTAGTGCAAACCTTCGAGATCCCCCTGAGATTCACGGAAAAAAAGCAACCTTAGGGCGCACCCGGCGCCAAAAAGCTCACGGAAGAACCACGAGTTTCGAAAGTCACCTTCTCATCCAATTTCCCCCCGCCCTCACCCCACGTTTCGCCGATCAGCGACATACATCGTTTCTTCGGAAAACTCTTTGGGGCACTGGTGACGAGATTAAATCGATTGGCGTTCGCTTTGCACACGTTTGATTGGCTGAAACGTGACGGCAAATCGCGATGCCGGCAGTTTACTAACAAGGCCGGTGATAAATGATTGAGTGAGTGAGTGATCAGATCCGACTGAGCTTACTGGGTGTTCAAATCCCAGTCGTAATCTAAGAAATTGATGCTGTAATTTCCCCGCCCCACAACGGCTTGGGCTTGCGGGGGGAAATAGCGGCTGAGCACTTGGATTTGCTGTTGTTGAGTGCTGCCGAAATCAGACCCAAACCAACTGATGATCTGGCTCAAATTCAAACCATTATTAACAATCTGGAGATTTTGCTGACGGTTGAAAAAGTCTTGGGTGTTGGTGACCAGTTGTTGTTCCAAGCGATTCGGTACGTAGGCTTCATTCAACAATCGCGGGCAACCAATCGACGCACACACGATTGCGAAGTGAATTCGTGGTTCACCCATTTTTCGCAGAATCTTATGCTCGATGTCTTCCAACGATACACGCTGGTTGCCAGCGGTGAAGATCAGGTTTTTCCAAATGTTGTAACCGACTAACTTAGCGGTGTGATTTCGAATACTGGTGGTTGGATAGACTCGTAAGATGCCCTCGATCGTGACCGCGTTGTACGCGTTGATCCAATACGCCAATTTCGCCGGTCGTGATGCTGGTATCTCGGGATTACCGCAACTCAACATCTCAAGATAGGATGTTAACTGACCACGGTCGGATTGGCTTTGATGCCACGCCCGATAGTTCACCCGCCCGTTAACATCGACGTACTTTCTCAATAGTTGATCAAAGACGGCGTGATCGATTTGGTCAATCGAAACTTGTTGGTCTGCTGGCCACTGCCGTCCCGCATTCTCTTCAGCCCGTATCGCGGGGGTCAAAGCAACGGTCGCTATGACGCTAATCAACATGGCAATTTTTTTAATCATTGGTATCTTTTCCATTTAGTCGTGTTATTCAAGTCGTCCCGAAAGACCGCGCAATGTTTGAAGTCGAACTGAAATTCCCTGCACCATCGCATGAAACGATTCGCCAACAATTGAAGGCGTATCAAGCGACCGCAAAATCGACTGCGCTACATTGCGACGAGTACTTTAACCATTCCTTACTTGATTTTGCCACCCAAGATATCGCGCTAAGAATTCGCAGTCGCAACAACCTGAATATCTTAACGTACAAGGGGCCAAATTTAGACCGGCGAGCCAAAGTAAGGGAGGAGATCGAGATCACGCTTAACGCAAACGATAAAGATAAATTTCGACAAATGCTATTCGGTATGGGGTTTCACTCAGTTGCCTCTATCAACAAAAAACGTGATAGCATCAACGTGGTCTTAGACGGCCAATCCATCGAAGTTTGCTTAGACGACGTGGAAGGAGTAGGCACCTTTGTCGAACTAGAAATCGTCGTCGACGACAAAGAACAAACCGACATAGCGAAGCAACGTTTGGAAAAACTCGCACAAAGCATCGGCATCACCGCCCCTCCCACAACCGTTAGTTATCTGGAAATGCTGCTGGACGCGTCACAGGAGTAGAACCGCACAGGAACGCCCGTAGACCGCTTCCAAACTGTCGCAGCAGTATTCCCATCATCGCGACTGGGCTACCCACGGTGAAAGCTGCTTTGTAGTGATTTCCGTTGAGCATTGACTGTGGGATCGCCGTTTTGCATTCGGATTTCGTCACGCAGTTCTTGATCGGTCATGCGAATGCGTTTTTCGAAACCAAGATAGTGCATCCAATAGTCCAACGTTGAACTGACAAGCAACACCAACCCGACGTGGAAAGTGATCTGCATCAGCACGGAGGCTATCTGTTGCCCCATTTGATCGACCGGCCGAAACGGTATCGTAAAAATGGTTGCGCGCTGGCACCAGAAACTTACCACCGCGACCGAGAACGCCAGGAAAAACTTAGGCAATCCCACAAACAGATAGCTCCAACTCGACATCGAAACCAACCGGCGCCACCAGTGCTGCGGCGACACCCGACCAAACTCAGCGACGACTTTGTTAGGCAACCACGTTGCGCCCGTCTGCCCCCAATGCGACGCCACAACAACCAACCAGCACCCCAGCAACAACGGCGTTATAGCTTGCACCGCTCTGCGGAACATTTCCAGCGCGTCTACGGCACGGGCGTCGGCATTGGACCATTGAGCAGAATCGATCAGCAACCCGCGCGCGGTCGCCACCCAAAGATGGTGCGAAATGGATTCTAAACATAAAAATCCAAGAATCGTAAATCCAATCACTTGAAGGGCGACCGCCAATTCAAAACTACGTGGAAAGTCACCTTCTTCTTTTGCTTTCTGCCGCCGAAGGGCTGAAGCTTCATGATCTTTATCCGCCGAAGATTGCGTCAACGTAGCACCTCTGACGGCGTCGTCATTGCTCCCGATTTAACCTCGGCGGCATGGCGAAGCCCCTTTTGGAGAAACTGAACCGTCGACTCTATATCATCTACAAACAACCAAACCGTTCCCCCCAAGGACAGAAAAACAGCCATGAACATCACAATCAAATTCGAACTCAGCCCTAACCCCAAAAGATTCATTTGCGGGTAAGTTCGACTGATGATGCCTATGACGATATTCGATGCCAGCAACGCAACAATCACTGGCCCGATCGCTCGCAACGTCAGCATGAAGCTTTGCTGTAACAGATCGGTCGCCATGTCGATTAACGGTTGCTGTTCCAGTGTCGCGGTGATCGGAATTTGAATAAACGTATCCAGCATCGCGGTCACCACCAACGCCGGTCCACCCATCAGCGCAAACGCGGCGACTGAAACGATATGATAGAAGCTGCTGAGCGGAGACTGCGCATCGTGCCCGCCGGTCTTCCCTAGTTCCAACCCCGTCATCTGCCCAATCGCGGCTCCGGCGGCTCCGGCGGCAGCAAAGATGATCGAAACTCCCAACCCCAAGCTGATCCCAATCGCCGCTTCGGAGAAAATGAAAGACAACCACTGAGCGCTGTTCGTAACTCTAGACACAACACTTGGGGAAATCTGCACTAAGGGCATCGTCAACATCATCAACATCACCGCCATCGCAACGCGCGTTCGAAACCCGACGGCGCGGCTACCAAGAATCGGAGCGGTCATCGTAACCGCAAGAATTCGAACAAAAACCAAAACGAATATCGCCAGTAAATTCACGATCTATCCTTCGAGATTATTTTCATTCACCGGTGGTGGAGTAAGATCATGGGCTCGTAATTGCGGCATCGCCCCATTACCACGATCAGGCGATCGGCCGTAAGGATGAACCGGCATCGACGTAGGCCGGCCAAACATCGTCGGCATCCCCGTGGCTGGGGTTTTCAAAGGAGGCACCACCAACAGCGGTCTCCCACCAGCAACACGCTCAACCGGTCCCAATGAAAAACCGGGCGCCACCGGCATCTTTGCAGAAGCAAATCGAAAAGGCGAACGAGGCACCGCCGCTGGTGCCCGCGCTAACCCGCCAATCATCGGCGTTTCCAAAGTAGCCTTGGTATAGTCGATCATTCGCTCGCCAATCCAAGGCAACACCAGCATCGTTACAAACAACATACCTAAAATTTTAGGCACCGCTGAAACGGTTTGATCTTGAATCTGAGTCATCGCTTGGAAAATTCCAACCACCAGACCAATGGCTAATCCTGCGGCAAGGATCGGTCCTCCGACCGTTGCAATCATCATGAGAGCTTCGCGGCTGAAGTCGATAGTGTCTTGGGGATCCATAATTTCTTATTCTTTATTACCTAAGTCCGATTTTCACAACGGTCCAAAACTCTGCATCAACATCCCAACCACCAATGTCCAACCGTCAACCATCACAAACAAAATCAGCTTCAACGGAAAACTAACCATGGTCGGCGGCAGCATTACCATGCCCATCGAAACGGTCACCGAAGCAACCACTAAGTCGACGATTAAAAACGGGAGATAAACTTGAAACCCCAACAGAAACGCGACTTTAAGTTCGCTGACTAAGAACGCCGGCATCAACACATTCAGTGGCACTTCATCGATCGAACTTGGCGATTGAACCGGTTGGTTTGCTGTTTCGCGCGGCAAGTATCGATAAAACATCGCCACCGAACTTTCGTTCTTTGCCATGCTTATTTGCCGCGCCATAAACTGTTTGACGGGGACTACCGCCCGGTTGAGCGCCGTTTCAAAACTCATTTGCGAATCGGTTTGCGTGTAAGGGTCAAGCGCTTCGTTTTTGATCTGATTCCATGTCGGGGCCATCACCAGAAATGTAACGAATAAAGACAACGCCGTCAGAATCTGCGTCGACGGTAATTGTTGGCCCCCGAATGCTTGACGCAACAACGTCAACACGACCACGACGCGCACGTAACAAGTCGTCATTAAAATTAACGCCGGCGCCAACGATAACGCCGCCAGCATGATCGCAATTTTGACCGACGAACCGGTACCCTGGCGAGTGATCATTTGCTCCGCCTGATCGGTCAACAAAGCGTTGAATGACTGACCGTAGAACGGGTCGGGTTGTCGATCGGATTGAGCGTCCAGCCGACCTCGTGCGTTCCGCTGAACCTGCGGTAGAGACGCGGCATCGAAAATATCACCGCCGGCAATCGGGCGCTCTGGAGCGTCGTTGGGCGCGAGTTGGGATGGGTAAACTTGATTCCTCGGAATTTCATACCCCTGCAAGGAATCCGGTAATCGAAGCGGTTGCCTCGGATGAACCGGCATCTCCTCCACGCGAACAGGACCGACCTTGGACAGGCGCGATTCGATAGCCGACCGATTTGAACTTCCAGTTGGAGATTGGGCGCAGATAATTTCCGGATGAAGAAAAATCGAAAGCACAGCGACAAAGGCCACCGCGATTGGAGTCATTTTTGGTGTTTGGTATGTCAAGGCTTAAGAACTACGCTTCGTAAGAACGAATGTTATTTCCGTGATTGGTTTGATTTATCGCTGACAGCAGTTGCGTTAAATTGTTTTGTTGGTTGGCCGACAGATTCGGTAACGAAACGCCCGGTTGGGCTAACGATTTTTGGCGGTGGACGGCTCGGCTAACGGCTGAATTAGCAGTGCGCGTCCGTCCGTTACACAACGCGACCAAATGATCAACTTCGGCCGGATCGGTGACTTCGCCGATCGGTTGCGTGCCATCGGGGCCGTGAATCATTAGCAATAGTTTGCTGCCTAAACGGACCAATTGGAGGTTCTGGCGATTGTCCAACGGCGCATTGCCGACGACTTCAAGAACCTCCCTTGGGATTCCCTGATTGCCACGTGGATTGATTTTCCTTAGCAACCAAACCAGCCCAAGATATCCACCAATCACGATCGAAAGACTGCCTCCAATCTTTTTGATGTCGGCTCCGCCCAACATCGACGAAAGCCGCGCTGTCCAGTCGCCGCCGGTGCTTTCGAAGCTTTCAAAACCTGCGCTATCGCCAAGCAATCCGGCTGCTTGGCCGTTAACCCACTCTTTGACACCGCCAATCTTTTGGGCCGCAGTTTCAGCCAGCCCAGAAAATCTGCTGGATGCCCCGGGTTGTTCTAAATTGGCTTTGGCAACCGATGCGCCAAACACCTCAGACATTGTGTTTTGAAATTCGAAACCTGAATCAGTCCCGCTACGTGGCCAACTGGTGTTCAATGGTCGCGCCGCCAATCGGTCCTCCGCCGCCGGGGAGGGTTGCGTAAAAATATCGCGCGGCGGCTTCAAATTGGTCAGCGTTGTCTGTGGCCGATCCATCTCTGGCGAATACGGCTGTTGCCGTTGAGGTCGTTCGCTGTCCGCCACCAACGTCGACGACGGCACGAAAGATGACCGGGTTGCCGGTGGATTCCAAGCCGGAATAGTCTTGGGCGAAGTATTCCTAGGGGCAGGCGGTGGAGATTGAGCCACCGACAACGATGAAAACAAGCAGACGTACCCAAAACCCCAAAACAAAACGGCTTTGGATACCGCCAGAGCGGCGCGCCGTGGTGGCGACGAAAATAAAATTTTAAAAATGATCATCTCGTACGCCTTCCTTGACGATAACGATGATGGAGAACGGCGCGCTCAAGTTCTCAATCCTTGAGAACTTCTTAATGCGCAGTAGTTGGATAACCGTTTTTTCGTCGATTGCCATTCAAACGGCAATAGCAATCCCGCCGACGAGAGTGCTGTCATTGGATACCGATCGCTGCGGTAATCCCACCTCGGTCCAGCGCCTACCTGGCCACCGCATCACCAAGGACAAAATCGGCGATCGCGTAAAAATGTATCGCGCTCGCTACGATCACAAATAGATGCCAGATGCCGTGGAAGTACCAAATCCGTTTGTCTTGCCACAGGAAAAAGATTCCCGTGCAATAAACGACACCGCCGGCAGCCATCCAGTAAAACGCCTTCAGCAGCGCTTGATCCTCTAGCGGAAACCCAATCAGCGCCGGTCCCCAACCCAACAACACATAAATAGAAACTGACACACGCTCCACTCGATGGCTAAACCAGATCTTGGAGACGCAGCCCAAAATCGCCAGCAACCACATCACACCAAATACCGCCCACGCCGTGCCCGTTTCCAAAAACAAGGCCGCAAACGGGGAATAAGTACCCAATATCAGCAGATAAATGAATCCCTGATCCAAACGCCGAAAACGTGAATGCCACGGTTCGGCGGGAAAAACGTGCGACAGCGCTGACATTAAATACAACCCCATCAGTGCCCCCCCGTAAACAATACACGCCCAC
>CALDYR010000002.1 GCA_937944405.1 uncultured Pirellulaceae bacterium | reverse complement strand
CGTACCCACGAAATCGTTTCAAATCTTGTTTATGCCAAGCCGCTCCGCCGTAACGAAGCAACACTGATTCCAATCCGTGACGGGTCAGCATCGAAAACAACATCAGAAAAAACATGCAAAACGAGTACCGTCCAAAATCTTCTTGGGAGAGTGTGCGTGCGAGCACAATACTAAGAAGCATTGTGCCGGACGCGCTTAGAAGTTTTACAGGGCCTGAGAGGAGTAAGAGCTTTAAGAGGTAGCTCAATTTAAATCCAGGAGTTTTGAGGGGGCTGCTGGTTTGTGGTTGGCGGTTACGACAAGGAGGTCCCGGCAAGACAGGAGGAAATGCTCATTAGAGCATTTTTTCGCCTTACGCTTTTTTCTGGGCAATGATTTGCATGTGTCTTTTATGCAGTGGGCGGAGAAGCGACTCTAGCTTCATGTACGCCTCGAACAGAAACTTACTCCGTGATCGCAACAAAGAATAGGGACGGAAACCCGCAGAAATATACCTGTTTTCCAAAACCTGATAGCCACAGTGTGTCAGTAAATTATCAGCCGTCCGGAAAGTCCATCCAAAAAGATGCTGGTGCACATCCATTTTCTCAACAGAATTGGGGATATATCGCCTTTCGACGGGTAAAATCAACACCAGTTTCCCCGTTGGCTTGAGCAGCGACTGGAGAAAACGTAGGTTCCCAGTTGGGTTATCCATGTGCTCAAGACAATGCGAAGATATCACGTAGTCGTAAGCATGCTTCGGAACATCAGCCTCAGTTGCGTAGGTTTTTATTCCTTTGCCATTACTAAATTTCCTTGCATATTCGGAGATGTCATAGCCCTCCTTTTTTGCAACGGGTAGTGCATACAAGTTAATGCCCAAACCCAACCCATACTCAAAAACCTCATCGGTTGAGTTTAAGAAAGGGTAAAACCGTTCGGCTAACAACTTAGATTTTCGGCTGTATTTTTTGTCATCGTGAATCCACCCATAGACTTGTTGGTGGTATTCTTCTTCGTAGCCAACTCCTGGATCGGTTTCGGCGATTGAATTGTTTTGGTTGATAGACATTCACGTGCTCGGTTTAAAGGTGCTGACTTGGATTTAGGTTTGGTTCCACCGCTCTGCGGAAGTTGGGCGTGCTAACGGTTTTGGTTGCGAGAAACTAATTGTCGGTAAAGCGCCTCGTACTTCATGGCCAACATAGACGCATCAAACATTTTTTCAGCCCGTAATTTGACGCGTTGCCCTAATTTTTCTCTTTCCGCGGGTTGAGAAATTATTTGGGTTAAGGCAGCAGACAACTTCTCCGGCGTTCTAGGATTCACCGCGATGGCATCTTCACCGGTTGCTTCTGTTATTTGAGGTATGTTAGAGCAAACAATAGGGAGTCCTACTGACATCCCCTCTAACAACGCCAAACTAAATCCTTCAAATAAAGAGGGCAAGACAAACACATCCAGCATTCGGTAGACGTCATCCATGTCGGACCGTGGTCCAATCAATTTTACCTGATCAGAAACGCCCAGCGCGTCAATGAGTTGCTGTAGTGATGGTCCTAGGTGACCGCGCCCAATGATCAATAATTTGGCAGTCGGGAATTTTGCGGCAATTTTTGCAAACTCACGAATTAGGTGGTGCTGGTTTTTTTGTGTATCCATTCTGGCAACGTTGCCCAACAACAGATCATCCTGCCCTACGCCTATTTCTTTCCGCAGTTCGTCCGCACCGTCTCTTGGTATATCTGCGTAGTGTGAAAATTTCACTGCGTTGTGAATCACAGAAATACTGCGTTTCCGCAACAGCCATTTTTCCCAAGTGAAAAAACTGTTTCGTGTTGCTTGAGAAACGCAAGTTATCTCATCGGCCAGTGGAAGAGTAATTCCGTTTAACAGCCCGGTTAGGTTACGATAATGTTGGTGGGAATTTTGTTCGGTGCTGACGACTGAAACGGCTTTGCTCACACTGGCTAATCGGCCCCAGAAACCAGCGATGAACGACTGAGTATGAATTACGTCGATCGAATGCTCATCGATAATACGTCTCAATCTTTTGAGGATGCGGACATCTAGCGGCCCAGTGGCGTTGAGTTCGATCACCTTCACACCCGAGGGCAATTCTGTTCCAAGGGTTCCTTTGCCAAACAGATTGCAAACGGTGTAATGCGTTTTGGGGTCAACACTGTTTTGGATTTGATTCGCGATCACGCGTTGGGCACCGCCAGAGTTGACCAGGAATCTTCCGATCACGACCAGTACCTCAATGGGTGCTCTGTTTGCACTTCCCGTTGCCAATGGATCTTCCGAAGCTCTCGACTCCGATAATAAATTTTGGTTCATGGAAAGTGTTGGGAGAGGGGAGAAGTGATTCGTCAGACGCGTTCAGGAACTCTTCAGGGATTCTGTTGGAATCCAGCGTGTCAGGGCGCGGGTCAAACCGGCCACCTGATTTGACGTAAGTGTTGTAACTTCTTTTTCAAACGCCCCCTATGGCGGGCGCGGGGCATTCGAAAAAAAGTTGCGTCAGTTCGGGTGGCTGCAAAACCCCGCAAATTCGTGGCCGCTTTAAACCAGCAAACTGACACCAGCGTTATGTTAATTGGTATTTGTGAAATACAAATCTGACGAAAAAAAGAAATGTTCCAAAAATTTAACCTTTCGCCCTGAAGGCTACAAATCAACCACTGTGAACAGTTTGGTTAATTTGACGGTCGAATCGCTTGGTAGGAGTTGTGGAGATTAAAAGCAAAGAATCCGACTTAAGTGTCCACCAAGTTAATTTTGATCAGGCAACAGGTAGCGATATGAAGCTTTGTGAATACTATAAGACCCAGCGTAATAGACGCTGTTACTTGTTATTTACCGTATCAGCAGACTCGCTTTTACGTCGTAGCCAACAATGAGATCAAGGAAAACATAGCGTGAAAATTTTAGTTACCGGTGGCTGCGGATTCATTGGCGCTAATTTCGTCAAGCACCTTCTCAAGCACACTGATCATTCGGTGATTAACTTTGATAAGCTTACCTACGCCGGAAATGCGAAATCACTGCGCGACATTTCTGATTCCAAGCGGTACAAATTTATCCAAGCTGATATCGCTGACGCAGTCGCCGTCAACGCGGTTATCGCGGAGGTCAGGCCAGACGCGATTGCTCATTTGGCTGCTGAGTCACACGTTGATCGCTCCATAGATGGCCCCGCTGAATTTATACAAACCAACATCATTGGCACCTTCAATTTGCTCAACGCAGCATCGACGCATTGCAAACAACTTTCCGCTCGGGAGCAAGAAGCATTTCGCTTTCTGCACGTGTCCACGGATGAAGTCTACGGATCCTTGGGGGAAACAGGTTTGTTTACCGAATCTACCGCCTACGACCCACATTCGCCCTACTCCGCGACCAAGGCTGCTTCGGATCATTTAGCGCGGGCATGGAAAACAACTTACGGGCTGCCCGTGATCGTCACGAACTGCTCAAATAACTATGGTCCTTATCAATTTCCGGAAAAACTTTTGCCGGTCATGATCATCAAATGTCTTAGGGAAGAGGCTTTGCCTGTCTATGGCAAAGGGCTCAACGTGCGGGATTGGCTTTACGTTGAAGATCATGTTAGTGCTTTGACCGTGGTGTTGGACACCGGCATCCCGGGTGAAACCTATAACATCGGCGGCAACAGCGAGCGTAAAAACATTGATATTGTAAAAGCTATTTGTAGGATCATGGATGAGTTGCGTCCTCGGAAATCGGGGAACTACGCGGACTTGATTACCTACGTGTCGGATCGTCCAGGTCATGATTTTCGCTACGCGATTGACTCGACCAAAATCAAACACGAACTAAATTGGTACCCTCAGCATCCGTTGGAAATCAGCCTTAAAAAAACTATCCAATGGTACTTAGACAACGAATTTTGGTGGCAAGACATCCTCAACGGCACCTACAAGCTCGAGCGTCTGGGCATCTGAACGAGAAAGCGAAAACACATGAAAGGCATTATTTTGGCCGGTGGAAGCGGCAGTCGGCTTGCGCCGCTCACTACCGCGATCAGCAAACAGTTGCTACCGGTCTACGACAAGCCGTTGATCTATTATCCTCTTTCGACATTGATGTTGGGTGGGATACGAGAAGTTTTAATCATTTCAACGCCTCAGCATACGCCTCTATTCAGGACATTGTTGGGAGACGGCAGTCAATGGGGAACGCAAATTGAGTACAAGGTCCAGCCCCATCCGGCAGGTCTCGCACAAGCTTTTACATTGGGGGCCGATTTCATCGCAGGCGAACCGAGTTGTCTGATTTTGGGCGATAATCTTTTTTACGGACAGGGCTTGATTCAAATGATGGAGGAGTCCGCCGCCATTGAGCACGGAGCCAGAATTTTCGCATATGAAGTTCGAGACCCAACCGCTTACGGCGTTGTTTCATTCGACGAATACGGCAACGCGATTTCGTTGGAAGAAAAGCCCGTTGAACCAAAATCGAATTTTGCAGTACCCGGCCTGTATTTCTATGACGAGCGCGTCTGCGAATTTGCGAAACTTCTAAAGCCATCTGCGCGAGGGGAGCTTGAAATAACGGATCTCAACCGCGTCTATCTTGACGAAGGATCACTCCATGTTGAGGTCTTCGGGCGCGGGACTGCATGGCTAGATACTGGAACCCACGATAATCTACTTGACGCCAGCAGCTTTGTCGGAGCGATTGAAAAAAGAACCGGGCTCAAGGTGGCTTGTCCCGAAGAGATTGCTTATTGGCGAAAGTGGATCTCGTGTGAGCAACTACAACAGCGCGCCGACCATTTTCAAAACAGTGACTACGGCGAGTACCTGAAACGTTTGATACGCGAACCCCCAAAAAACAAATAACGCTATCGCAACCTGCGGCGTCTGGTAAACGGTTTATCTTTGGAGCGGGGTTCGTGAAGTGGGGCCGCCCATGTTTTAACGACAAGACTAGAAATTTTGCTATTTCCAACCAAATCGGTAAGCTTGGGGCGAACCTAATGCTACCAAGGCTGGAAGTAACTCAAGAAATCATGAAAATTCTTTTTTTAAGCGCTACCGAGTACGCCGTCGAGCATTTTGTGGGCCCCTACATCGCAGCGTTGCATAACCAAGGTCACGACCTGCACGTGCTCACTGGAGGAGAAATTGGCGATTACCGGGGCCTGCCCGGAATCCAACAGCAAACCATCAGTCTTAGTCGGCGCCCCAGTCCGGCCGGCGATTTCAGACAGTTGCTTTTTTTAACGCGGCACATGCGAAAGCATCGTTTTGACGTCGTATATTCCATTAGCCCCAAAGGCGGCTTGATTGCCCAGATAGCCGCAAAGCTTGCTGGAATTAAACAACGAGTCCACTTCGTTACCGGTCAGACGTGGAAGACTCGTCGTGGTCTGAGCAGACTTATGTTGAAAAAGTTTGACACGTTGATCTGTAAGCTCGTCACAAAAGCCTACGTTGACAGTCGCTCGCAGGCCGAATTCTTGATCAAACAAAGAGTGCTAAATCGCTCCAAAGCTGTCATCTTGGGCTCTGGGTCTGTTTCAGGAGTTGTGATTGACCAATTTTTGTTCTCACAAGAAAAACGTGAAAAAGTGCGCAAGCAGTTCGGTATCCAAGACTCCCAGATTCTGGTGTTTTTTCTGGGCCGGATATCCTCTGTCAAAGGCGTTGGTGATCTAGTTGATGCGTTTAAGATTGCTTTCCAGCAAAACGAGAACCTCCGGTTGTTGATCATTGGTCCGGACGATGGCGACCGGGCAGCGGTAGTGAAAAAAATCGAAAGCAGCGGACTCCGGGATTTCGTCAGGACACAATGGTCGTCCACGCCGCGTCCTGCGGAACAATACTCCGCCGCTGAAATTTTCTGTGTGCCTTCCTACATGGAAGGTTTCGGAAATGTGGTCCTCGAATCTGCTTGTGCGAAGGTGCCAGCCATCGGTTCAAACATTTACGGCCTACAAGATGCGATCGTCGATAACCAAACGGGGGTTTTATTTGAGGTTGGCAACACGCAAGAACTAGCCAGTCAGATTGTCCGTTTAGCCAATGACGAAAGTTTACGGAAGAAACTTGGGAATAATGCCTACCAACGAGTCCGCAACGAATTCTCGCAGGCTCACTTGGTTGAGGCCTTTATGCGAGCCCACCATCAGCTAACTGACGATAATTGATTTTCCGTTATCGCGTCGCATTATGATTGGATCACACATGGCAAACCCCATCTCGAATTCGAAGACCGTCTTACTTACGGGCGCCAATGGGTTCATTGGTGAAAAATTGCGGCATCGTCTGGCAAAACAGGCTGGGGTTCAGCTCATCGCTGTCGTCAGAAATCCAGATGTTCTACCAATCGATGAAAGCTATCGAATCTTAGGCGCAGCGGATTATCTGGAAACCGACTGGGACAGCGAACTAGAAAATGTAGACACCGTTGTCCACGTAGCGGGAATTATTTCTCCACCGGAAAGTGCAGAAGATCCTGGGGCAGTCATGCTGAAAGTCAACGGCACCGTAACCGCGCGATTAGCCCAAGCGGCGGTAGCTCGGGGAGTGCGTCAGTTCATCTACTTGAGTTCACTTTCGGTCTTTGGCGAAGAAAACGACGACCGGTTGCTCAGCCCAGAGAGCGCCACGTCACCAACGTCGAGCTATGCGCGATCCAAACTCGCAGGTGAGAAAGCGGTAGAAAATGCTGCAACTGGCACCAGTATGAACTTTGTTATTATCCGGCCGCCCATGGTTGTGGGCACTGGGGCTAAAGGCACCTTTTATGCGATGGCCAACCTCTGTGCAAAAACGGGATTTTCTCCCTTTGGATCCATCGCGAAGCCTTACCCCATCGTGTTCACCGAAACACTGGTAGATTTTATCGCTGCTGCCGTTGTGCTTCACCCAGTCGAAAATGGCGTTTATCTGGTCGGAGAAGAGAAGCTCTATTCCGTTCCTAACATAATCAACCAAATCGCCGCGCTATCCGGTCGTAGTGTTTGCCATATCCCTTTTCCGCAAACACTCCTGAAATGGCTTATGAGCGTCGTCGGAAAAAGAAAATCCTTTGACCAGGTTAATGGCGGGTTACGGTTGGACGTCACTAAATCCCAGACGGTTCAAGAATGTTTCGCAAGAATCACAGAACATTAGTACGGTCCGGGGCACGGTCAGTAGGGCGGCCGTTTCATTCATGTTGATTGTTGGCACTACCGCTTTCTACTGTCTGGGGCCTTTGTCAGCCCACTGCCCGAGAAATGTGCGACTGGGGCGCTCGTAGATTGGAAAGCAAAGCAAGCACGACGTAGTCATCTGAGTAAGGAACAGGGACGACAAGCGTCAATAAGGCTTAATCCAACTACAAAAGGAAACAGATATGACTCAACACCCATTGGTTCAACTCACGCCCCTTGACGAACATAACATTCGATTGCGGTCAAATGTTCGCCCCCCACAATGGACCAATCCTGCCCCGAAATCGAACTACCACTTGGTCGTGATCGGCGCCGGCACTGCGGGCCTTGTCACGGCAGCCGGTGCTGCCGGACTAGGAGCGCGCGTGGCTTTGGTGGAACGCGAATTGATGGGGGGGGATTGCCTCAACGTTGGCTGTGTGCCCAGCAAAGGCGTCATCAGTGCGGCACGGGTCGCCGCGTCAGTGCGGGATGCAAATGCGTTTGGTGTCCATGTCCCAGACGGCGCTTACACCGACTTTGAAAAAACAATGGAACGGATGCGGCAATTACGAGCCAGCATCAGCCCAGTCGATTCGGCGAAGCGGTTTTCTGAATTGGGCATCGATGTGTTCTTTGGCGATGGCAAATTCGAAGACAACCAAACCGTCAGCGTGTCTGGGGCTGATGGTTCAAAGGCCGATCTCAAATTCAAGAAAGCCGTCATCGCAGCGGGCGCACGTGCCTCGGCGCCTCCTATCGAAGGACTTCAGACGGTCAAGTATCTGACGAACGAAGATCTGTTTTCCCTGACCGAACTGCCCCCGCGACTGGGGATCGTCGGCAGCGGGCCCATCGGAGCTGAAATGGCCCAAACCTTTGCGCGGTTTGGCAGCGCAGTCTTTTTGTTTGAACGTGGCCAATCGATTCTGTCCCGTGAAGACGCCGATGCCGCTGCGGTCGTGGCACGTGCTTTTGAAAAAGATGGCGTCACTGTGTTGCTCAATAGTGACGACATGAAACTCAGTCCCACCGACGACGGTAAAATCAAGGTGGTCGTCAAACAACAGGGAAAAGAATCTCAAACCATCGTCGACGAATTATTGATTGCCGTCGGCAGGGCCCCCAACACGGACAATCTCAATCTCGCTGCGGTCAATGTCGATTTCGACAAAAGCGGAGTCACCGTCAATGATCACCTGTGCACGACCAACCCCCGAATTTTCGCTGCCGGTGACATATGTTCGAAGTTGAAATTTACTCACGCGGCTGATTTTCAAGCGCGGATTGTGATCCAAAATGCTTTGTTCGCCGTAGGCCCCTTTGGCAAAAAGAAAGCCAGCGATTTAGTCATTCCCTGGGCGACTTATACCTCCCCAGAGATTGCTCATGTAGGTATGTACCCTGCTGATGCAAAGGCTGCCGGTATTGAAATTGACACCTACGTTCAACAGTTTGAACACATCGATCGCGCTATTCTAGAAGGCGTTCCCGAGGGCTTCGTCAAAATTCACACCGTCAAAGGAAGTGATAAAATCGTTGGGGCCACCGTCGTGGCGGAGAACGCCGGGGACATGATTTCTGAAATTTGTCTCGCGATGACGCATAAACTGGGACTGGCAAAAATCGGCTCCACCATCCATCCCTACCCAACCCAAGCCGAAGCGATTCGTAAGCTTGGCGATCAGTTCAACAAAACGAAGCTCACGTCCTTCACTCAATCGGTTCTCAAATTTCTCATGAAATTGAATGTCGGATCGTAGGAGCCGGCGGTCAGCGCTGGACGTTGGTTACGCCAGTACGTCTTTGATCACGTGACCGTGCACGTTGGTCAACCTGCGTTCTAAACCGTTGTGGTAGAAGGTGAGGCGTTCGTGGTCTAACCCCATCAGATGCAACAACGTCGCGTTGAAGTCGTAGACGCTGGTTTTATCGACCGCCGCTTTGAAACCGAATTCGTCACTTTCACCGTAGCTGAATCCTTTTTTCACGCCGGCGCCGGTCATAAAGCAGGTGAAGGCGTCAGGATTATGATCACGCCCGGTACCGTTTGCTTGGAGGAATGGCATGCGGCCGAATTCCGTCGCCCATACCACTAAGGTGTCGTCTAACAATCCGCGTTGTTTCATGTCGGCGATCAGCGCGGCGGTAGGTTGGTCCATGATTTCGGCTTGCATCGCATGCGTTTTTTTGATTTTTGAATGCGAATCCCAGTTGGTGATACCGTTGCCACCGGCGGGGTCGCTGCCGTTAAACAATTGAACGACTCGGACACCTTTTTCGATCAGTCGTCGGGCCAAAATGCAATTTTTGGCGTATTCCTTTTTCAAATCGCTGCCGGTATCGGTACCGTACATTTTCAAAGTTGCCGCCGTTTCACCGGAAATATCCATTACTTCAGGAACCGATGTTTGCATCTTTCCGGCCAGTTCGTAACTGGCGATACGCCCCGCAAGATCTGCGTCGCCAGGGTAATGCTGGAGATGCTGAGCGTTCAACCGTTGCAGCAAATCGACGGTGCGTTGGTCTGTGCGGCTGGTGTAGGACTTGGGACGGAACAGATTCGATGGCGGGTTTTTCGCGCTGAAGTCGGTGCCTTGAAAAGCTGCCGGAAGAAAACCGCTGCCGAAATTGTTCTTGCCACTACGGGCGAGGCCGCGCGGGTCATTGATCGCGACAAACGCCGGAAGTTCTTGATTTTCGGTTCCCAAAGCGTAGGTTACCCAAGCACCAAAAGAGGGAAAGCCCTCCATCGTGAACCCGGTGTTGAAGAAGTTTTCCCCTTGTGGGTGGGCGCTGGTGTCGGTGTGCAAAGAATGAAAGAAACAAAAATCATCGACTTGTTCGGCCAAGTTGGGCAGCAAATCAGAGACCATTTTTCCGGTTTGTCCTCGCGGTTTGAAGTCCCAAAACGGTTTCGCGATATTCCCCGTGGGCCCTTCAAAAGTGACCGCCGGTAATCCGGGCGGCTTTTTGCCGTGCATCTTCATCAGCGCCGGTTTGTAGTCGAATGTGTCAACATGGCTGACGGCACCGGGGCAGTAAATAACCAACACCTGTTTCGCCGCTGTGTCAAAGTGAGGCAACCGAGGTGCATAAGGCATCTTCGGATTGATTTCTGGACGAATCGGCGTCTTCCCGCCTGCGCTATGGGAAGAATCTTTTCCTAACAAGCCTTCGGATGCAAGAATGCTGGTCAGCGCAATTCCTGCAGTTGAAAGTCCAGCGGTGTGAAGGAAGTTGCGGCGGTCGAGTAATCGACGACCAAGAAACGATACTTTTTCAGATTCATTCATAGCGGTTTAACAACTTAAATCAGGTTCGGGTTTGAACAATTTGTCCTGCACTGGGCCAAGCAATCGCTCAAAGAATCTTTATGGCAAATGTCGGGCCTTACTTCACACCCACATTTTGGGGGGTGAATAACATTCAGGGGCACAAGGTTTTACACTTACTGCGGTTGGAAACAATTTCCACCTGCAACGTCTTAGGTTTTTAATGCGATTTCCTAATCCAATTTCCTAAGCCGATTTCCGCACGTTTATGATTACGGTAGAAACGCGAATTCATTGGAATTAACTAAGGCTCTGCAAACGATATCTAATCCTTCGTTTTCGGCGATATCTAAACAGATTTCCAGATCATCTGACGCTGGTTGACGATTTAGTAACAGTTCAAAACACCGTGCCACTGCGGCGCCGAGGTCGCCATCGGAATCTTGTTCCGCTCGTTTGGCGATCAGTTTTGCTTGTTGAACAACGAAGTCACTGTTCATCAAGTTGAGTGCCTGCAGTGGCGTGGTTGAAACGGGACGCCGCGCACGGATTTGGCCACAGTCTGGAAAGTCGAAGGCGGTAAAGTTTTTGTCGTCAACGCGCCGCATACGTTCTTGATAGATTAGCCTACGCCACGTGTCGGCGCTGTAGTTGTCTACAACTTTCCATTGGGCGTATCGTTTCTTCACGTTGTGGATGCGGTAACTCTTTCCACCGATCTTAGTGTCTAGCGATCCGGAAGCTTTGACGATCGAATCGCGAATGACTTCGGCTTCGATACGGCGGGGCGGGAATCGCCACAACAGCGTCGCTCCTGCATCAACCGGCAAGCATTCATCGCGCGGCAGGCTGGATTGGCGGAAGGCATGTGACATCACAATCATCCGGACCATGTGCTTAACCGACCAAGGTTTGGCATTGCCTTGTGGGGCGGTGGCGGGGGCAACAAATTCGCTGGCCATCCAATCTAACAATTCAGGATGGGTTGGCAGCGCGCCGGCCTCTCCGAAATCGCTGGGAGTGGAGACGATGCCTTGGCCGAAGATGTGATGCCACAACCGGTTCACCATCACTCGGGCGGTGAGCGGATTTTCGGCCTTTGTTAACCAATCGGCAAACGCTTTACGACGCAGGCTTCCGTCAGCGTCTAGCGGGATATCGAGATCTCCGTTGAGCTCTGTTAAACCGGCGGGGAATACTTCGTCGCCACGATTTTCAGGGCTGCCTCGTCGCAGGACATACGACTTTCCTGGTTCAATGAATCTCCCAATGAAGCTCGGCTGTGGACCTTGTTGGTACAACTGGTCCAGAAACCTTTGCAGCTTCGCGATTGCGGCGGCTCGTTTCGGGGACTTTTTGCCCAGTTTTATAAAATCGGCGCTACCAGCAACGGTTTCCCAATCACCATCTACCGGTTTTACTTTCAAGACGAACTTGCCGCGGAAGCTAGTAGCCATTTTGGCTAAATAGTCTGTGTCGGATGCATCTTCGCGGTTGTTACTGATCGTCATCCAAGCCGCCGTCTGGGGTTTGGTGAACGCGAACTCAACCCAAGGCCTCTCTTTAGCTCGTTTTTCAGCGACAGCAGCCCAAGCCATTGTTCCGATTTGTCCGTCGTTGATGTTGCCGATCGGACTTCCGGATTTCTCTAACTTGGGGTTCTGACTGACGATTACTCCGCTACTTTTGCCGATCAGATTCTTCAGAGGCGCTGTGGGCCCGAACATTTCAACTTCATCGATGCGAATCGAAGGCTGGAGAAATTCAATGCGAAAACCGGTAATTTCTTTCGGAGCAAAACGCAGAGTTATCATCCCCGGCGACTTTTCTAACCACGGGCCCAGTGCTTGAACGGTTTTACGTTGTTGCTCGACTTTGGCCGATAGCGATTGAGCACGTTGTAGAACCGCAGCGCCGTCGTGGTACTCGGGGCGGCGGCTACCGAATTCGACGTCTTCGAACACCGCTGACATGGAGTAATAATCGCCGATCGAAATAGGATCAAATTTGTGGTTGTGGCATCGCGCACATCCGATGGTGACACCCATCATTGATGCGCCAACGGTTTGCAAGACTTCGTCCACGCGGTCAGCGCGGGCTTGGCGTTGGGCGGTGGGTTCACGGCCCACCGTCGCGGCGGGGACGTGGGGACCGGCGACCAAAAAACCGGTGGCACTGCCCACCCCGAGCGTATCGCCGGCAAGTTGTTCTTTGATGAATTGGTCATAGGGTTTGTCGCTGTTGAAGGCGTCAATGACGTAATCACGATAGACCCAAGCGTTCTTACGGTAGAGGTTGCTCTCAGAACCGTTGGTCTCTGCCCATCGAATCACGTCCAACCAATGCTGGGCCCACCGTTCACCGTAGTGCGGTGACGCCATCAAACGGTCGACAAGGTCGCCGTAGGCTTTGTTGGGGGCGTTTTGATATGCGGTTTGAAAATCGGTAACTTCTTGTTGGGTTGGTGGAATTCCGGTCAACACCACCGACGCACGGCGGATCAGTGAACGTGGGTCGGCCTCAGGCGAAGGCGTGATTTTTTGCTCTAACAATTTCGCCTGCAGGAACTTGTCTAATTCATTTTGCTGAGGGAAATCCGGTGCTATTTCTGGCACAGGTGGTTTGACCACGCCTTGATAGGCCCAATGTTCTGATTTTTCGCGCACGACGACATCATCCATTTGACCTGGCCAGTGGGCACCTTGTTCAACCCATTTTTTTAAAACTGCGATATCTTCATCGTCCATCTTTCCATCGGGCGGCATCGCGAGATCAGTATCACCGTATTCAATAACGGTCACCAAAGCACTTTTGTCGGGTTGGCCGGGGACCAAGACGGGGTCGCCATAATCACCGCCCTTGAGAAGTCCCACACGACTATCAAGCCGGAATCCCGACTCCTGTTCGTCTTCCCCATGACAGTACATGCAGTTGTCTTCGAGGATCGGCAATACGTCGTTTTCAAAATCAATTTCCTGACTATGAACCGGCGTCAACCCGCTAATAGCAGGACAGCCGATGATCATTAGTGTCAACGCAAATCGACGTAAGTGACTCAAGGCAGTCATGTGTTTATTTGTGATCATTTTTCTATTTCAACGTTTTTTTCTAAAGTAACGTTTTTTTAATGCTCGGTGGCCTTAATCGGTTGTCGTCAAACGTGTCGCCCAAAAACGGACCGGTAATCATTCAATTCTACGTTATTCTGAACAGCTTGGGGCTGTGATTTAACTGTTAAGTAACCGCAGCAAACGGTTTTCTCCAACAGTTACGGCGTGTGTTAATTGTTGTGATTATGTTGTGATTTTTCCCGAAACATTTGCGATTCGAGCCGCGCCGAAAGCGCGGATGCAAGTTCCGGCTGCTCCTGCGCGATGTTAAACGTTTCACTCGGGTCGGTGTTGAGGTCATACAACTCCACAAAAATGGGTTCGGATTCTTTTTTCTTGTGATTTTGCCACTGCACCAACCGGTAACGGTCGGTCCGGATGGCATATCCCATCACATCGTTTTCAAACAACTCTCGATCCCATTTGTCCCCCATTTGGTCAACAATTTTTTGTTCGACCTCTTTGAGTAACGGACCAAAAAAAGTCTCACGCATCCCCACAGATAGTGGATTGGCGGCCCATTCGCGCAATGCGGGATTGGGGTACTGGCTGAAGACTTCGGACTTCCACGGTTGGCCGGGATCCTTCAGCAGCGGGGCAAAACTGCGCCCTTCCAGATGTTTAGGACTTTCGACCCCTGTCAATTCGCACAACGTCGGAAAAATATCAATCAATTCGACCAAGGCATCGGATTGGTGCCGTTGTAATTTCATGTCCGGTGTCCAGACGATCAGAGGTACACGGGTGCCAATTTCGTAGTTGGTCGCTTTGCCCCAGACACCCATGTCACCTAGGTGCCAGCCATGATCGCTCCAGATGACAATGATGGTGTTGTCGCGCAACCCTGTTTGATTCAACGCATCAATCAACAACCCTAATTGAGCGTCGACGTAGCTGACACTGGCCAAATAGGCATGTTTCAAAGTCCTGGCCAATTCGTCGTTGATAGGTCCGGTTTTGGGAATTCCGGCGCGTGTTCGCAGTTCGAACGAGGCATGCAAACCCATCGCCGCACCGCCCTCGGGGGCGGTGGTTTGCTGTGCCAATGGAATTTGATCGCGCTGGTAAAGATCCCAGTACTTTTTCGGGGCTACCCAGTTTAAGTGGGGGAGTTTGTAACCCATCGCGAGGAAAAAGGGGCGGTCATCTTTGACCATTTCTTTGAGCGTCGCAATTGCGGTTTGCGTGTTATAACCGTCTACATACACCTCATCGGCGACATCAGCTTGTTCGTAAGCCGGACCGCTACCGAGCCCATACCGTGCCGCTTCGCCGTATTTTTTGGTCATTCGTTTGCGGTTTTCCTTCCGCAACTTAATGTTTTCGGGCAACGCGTAGGCGAGTGGTTTTTTTAAATTCGTCTTTGTCGCTTTGACGTTCCAAGAAAACGCTTCATCGGTGTCGCCATGATGGAAAACTTTTCCACTGTAAGCCGCTTGATAGCCGTTGGCGATAAAATGCTGGGGCAATGTTAAGATCTCCGGTTGCAATTCCCGCAGCGAAACATAGTTGTGAAACAGCCCCGTTGTCTCTGGTCGAAGCCCCGTCATGAGACTGGCTCGGGAAGGCCGGCAAATGGCTTGTTGGCAATAGGCTCGATTGAACATCAGACCACCTGCGGCCAGTGAATCCATCGTTGGGGTCACTGCGATCGGCGAACCGTAGCATCCCAATTCAGGTCTCAAATCATCAATGGCGACAAATAGGATATTGGGGCGCTCTTCAGCGAAGGTCAAATTCAAATTCAACAACGTTAAAAGAAAGAACGCCAGCGACTTAAAAATTAACACGTCAATCGATTTCCTGTCGTTAGTTCGGCGATGAAGCCAGCACGTGAATACGGCTGCACTTTCGAAGCCAGCCTTCACTGAAAATTGAGGGAAGGCGTCCCCAAATCGCAACGTAAACCCGCATTTTACTACTTTGCGAGCGTCTGGCTGCAACCTTGATAGTTCTAGGTAGATCGCGTTCGCAATCGCCCCATCTTATCACACCCGATCAGGGACAATTTGGACTTCTATTCGCCAGGATTTAAAAATCTAGTGAGAACAAATCTCGTGAGAGACGGTGTCAGATTTATCTGCCCGTCAGTAGAATGATGGCAGTAGCCTTGTGGACCGACCTTTTCTTCGGGGGGGGCCCGCTTCTTTTAGTTTAGCCTAACAAAGCTCAGGAACGTCAATAATGCCATCCAAAAGTCGTCGAGCCGCTTTGAGAACGTTGATTAGTAATGCCGTTGGGGTCGTTTGTGCCCCGTTTGCGTTTCATCGGCAAACGACCGCCGCTATGGTAGCACCAGCGCCGTCTTGTGACTCGGAAATGTCCGCAACTTCCACAGAAACCGTCAACGCCACCAATATCAATTGGTCGGACACGTTCGACCGTACCTTTCTCAGCGGTGATTGCTGGGCTAATCCGATGGAAGATTGGCGAGTCGTGGATGGGGCTGCTGAATGTTCCTCCGATGGTATCTTTCGCAACGTGCAACTGTTGACGCATCAGCTGACCAATCCTCAAGGGCGGTTCTTGATGTCGGTGAAGATTTCTCAGGTTCAATCGGACGCCAACGATCATGGCGTCGGTTTTCAGATTGGGGTCCGCAGTGAACTCAATGAATACCGCAGCAACGCTTTTTCTCGAAACGGGATTCCCGTTGGCATCGCTGGTGGCAGGCTGAAAATCGGCAATCAAAGCGTTGCGGCACAAGGATTAGCCAACCCACAAGACGTTACGCTCAGTCTCAGTGGATCACCTGACGGTGATTCGTATTCCCTGACCCTAACTGCGACCGCCTCCGACGGTACCGAAATCTCAACGCTACAGCATCAAGTCGCCCCCGATAGTTTGCTGGGGAATGTGGCGATCGTCAACAATTTCATTTTACCCCGAAGAGGCGGCAAAGGGAAAGGGAAAGGCAAAGTCAAAGGGAAGAAGAAAAGCCAGTGGTGGCACGGGAGCGGAGGTCGGTACCGCTTCAACGATTGGGCTGTCAGCGGTGACGCGTTCACCCCTAAGCCCGACAATCGGTTTGGCCCCCTGTTGTGGTCGATGTACTCACTTTCGGATTCGCGGGGCGCTGATGGGTTTGTCATGAAGTTCTCAGCTTTGACCGGTCCGATGGGGAAACAAGACAACCAAGATGTCGAGCTATGGATTAAGAAAAATGGGCAATGGGAGATTCTAGCAACCGCGCCCTTGGATCAAGACGCTTGGGTGGCATCCTTCCGCATCCCTAATTGGGATGAAAAAACAGAGACGCCATATAAGGTTGTCTATCAGGAACTTCATCGCAGCGGCAAGAAAACCGAATCGGTATGGGAGGGCACGATTAAGGCTAACCCGACCGGTCGCGCCTTGCGTTTGGCGGCGTTGACGTGCCAGAAAGACTATGGATTTCCCTATGCACCAGTGGCCGACAACGTCGTTAAGCTTGATCCCGACATGGTTTACTTTTCCGGTGATCAACTTTATGAAGGCCATGGTGGTTATGGATTGATTCGCGAACCGGCAGATCGAGCGATCTTGAATTACTTGCGCAAATACTACATGCACGGTTGGGCGTTTCGTTATGCGATGAAGAACGCCCCCACCATTTGTTTGCCGGATGACCATGACGTTTTTCACGGCAATATCTGGGGCGAATCGGGTGCCGCGATGCGCACCGCAGTCGACGACGCTTCTTCTCATGGTGGCTATCGGGAACCGGCTTCGATGGTCAACGCGGTGCATAAGACGACCGTTGGACACCATCCGGATTATTACGACGATACGCCGGTGAAACAGGGGATCAGTGTTTATTACGGCGATATGGTCTACGGTGACGTTAGTTTTGCAATTATCTCTGATCGCCAGTTCAAAAGCGGGCCCGAGCACGTCTTCACTGGGGAAGGCCGGGCAGACCACGTTCTCGATAAAGACTTCGACACCGCTACGCTGGATAAACCGGGGCTGGTTTTGCTGGGGCAGCGACAAGAGGATTTTCTCCGCCATTGGGTCGACGATTGGCGTGGGCATAAGCTGAAGGTGCTGCTTAGCCAGACCGTATTTGCCGGTGTTGCCACTCACCACGGATCGCGCGACGGTTACCTCAAAGGTGACCTGGATTCGGGAGCGTGGCCGCAAACCCCGCGCAATAACGCGATCAACATTCTCAAGCCTGCGATGCCGCTGCACGTCAATGGCGACCAGCACCTGACGACGCTCAGTCAGTACGGAGTTGAGAGTCAGCGCGACAGTTTTTGGTCATTCTGCACCCCCGCGATTTCTGCAGGGTACCCGCGTTGGTGGCTGCCCGATGAAGCGGGAATGCCTCACAAGAATCGTCCCGAACATGGTTTTGACAACACCGGGGAGTATACCGATGGATTCGGCAACCTGGTTTACGTGTACGCCGTCGGTAATCCAGAGATCGGAACCAAAAAGAATCGCTACGAATTAGCCCACCAAAAAGGCAGCGGGTTCGGTATGGTGACGATCGACACCGCCGCGAAAACGTATACCTTAGAATCCTTTCGGTTTCTGATTGACGCCACCGACGGTAATCCAGAGAACCAATTCCCGGGTTGGCCCGTAACCATTGATCAAAGCGAGAACGCCGGCGATAACAAAATTAAATAAGGCTTCTAAAGTGGCCCTTTTCAAATAGGCTGTTTATCGACCGCAAAGTATCGGTAGACCAGCGACCGTTTTTCTTGTTCCCGAGAATATCGCCGCAATAAAAACATCGGCGCGGTCATCTTTTACCGATAACGTAGTATAACCGTTACACATTTTCACCCTTCAATTTCACGAAAGAGATCCCATGAAACATTTACTTGTTGTGTTCACCATCGCCCTGTTGGCGTCGACATCATTTGCTCAAGAGGAAGCTGTCAAAGAAAAAAAAGCGAAGAAGATGCTTCCGCAAATTAAGAAAGTCGAAAAACTGCTTTCGAATGTTGAACTGTCCACCGAACAGTCTGAAGCATTTAAGGCCGCGAGCATGACGCTGACCGAAGAATTAAAAATGGTCAAAGGGAAAGGACTGACCAAAGACCTTATGAAAATGCGCGAAGCCAAGAGAAAAGAAGGTCGTGCTTCAGGGATGAAATGGAAGGAGCTAATAGTCCACGAGATGGAAGGGCTGTCCGAGGAAGAAGCCGAGTTGTTCAAGAGCTTTGATAAGACTGTCAGCATGTTCGAAAAATCCGTTGCCAACATACTGACTCCGGAACAGATCGCCGAAATGCCAGAAAAAGCCCAGTCGCGGATCAAGGCGATGATGGCTGGAAACGCAGCCAAAGGAAAGCAAGGCCGTAAAGGCAAGAAAAAGATGGAAGCCGAATCTGACGATTCTGGCGAAGAATAGTCAGTTTTGACGGCGGCGTCTCAGAACGCGTTTCGATAACATGACGTTTGATTTTTTGAGTCCGGCACAATGGTCGGACTTTTTACGTATTGTGGATCCGGGATTCAGTAATCACGGATCCATTTTCGTGGCAACGTTGACGCCTGATAACTCAATTCAATCGCCACGCGCTCGATCACAAAACTTGTGATCCACAAGCCGATTTCCATTAAACCTTTCGCGTTTATTTCAGTGATTCTTCCCGGATTTTAGTGGGAAGCTTTACAATCGTTGTGAGATTGGCCTGAATTCCCGGTGCCCATTTTTTAAGGGGATGCGGGCGAATCCCCTATCACTTATGGGGAAAGCAATCTTAGGGGGCACACGGCGCTACAAATTTCCGGGTAGAACCGCGCTTTTGGCGTTTCCCTTTCCCCAAGAAAAGTGGAGCGTGGTGTCGGGTTTTGATGTGGACCTAAAAAAACATCGGCCAAAGCATTGAGCTCGGGCCGATGTGTTTTATTTCTGATTGTTGAAACGCGGTTGCAAATTACTTCGCAGCTTCGTAGCGTTTGGAGACGGCATCCCAGTCGACCACATTGAAGAACGCGGCGATGTAGTCAGGGCGTCTGTTCTGGTAGTTTAAGTAGTAGGCGTGCTCCCAGACGTCTAAACCAACGATCGGCGTGCGGCCTTCCATCAATGGATTGTCTTGGTTGGCGGTGCTTTCAACGACCAGTTTTCCACCGTCAACACTGAGCCAAGCCCAACCGCTGCCAAACCGGGTTGCGGCGGCATTAGAAAAGGCTTCTTTAAAAGCGTCATAGCTACCGAAGGTGCTGTCGATCGCTTCGCCCAAGGCACCGGATGGAGCACCGCCGCCGCTGCCGCTGAGGATGCTCCAAAACAAGGAGTGGTTGGCGTGCCCACCGCCGTTATTTTGAACGGCCGTTTTTTTATCTGCCGGCACCGAAGCGAGGTCCGCGATGACCTCTTCGATGGGTTTGTCTGCCAGCGGCGTGCCTTCGAGGGCGGCGTTGACTTTAGTAACGTATCCGTTGTGGTGTTTGGAGTGATGAATCTCCATTGTTTTGGCATCAATATGCGGCTCAAGAGCGTCGTAGGCGTACGGGAGTTCGGGAAGGCTGTAAGCCATGGTTGAGATTACCTCATCAAAAAAAACTGGAGAATCGACGGTGCGAAAGCCGCCGCGATATTTTAATCGGTAGTGTAATCCAATCGCCGCGCGATGACAATTGACCGGGCGTCGCCAAAACGACACACCGACGGCCCTTTGTCCCCGGCAATCAACGTGAAATCAACGAGGAACGGGCCTTCGTTTTCAGCCCGTGAAAGTTGGAGAACGGAAGTTGAAGCGCGTCCCTTGGGACGGCCTCTTTCGACCGCCTTGTTTACTAATGTGAGTCACGCACATTTTCTGTTGCCATGTCCAACGCAAGGTGGGAGGCTTTATCGTTGATCATTAAATAGCATCTCAGTTCGCTTAGCAGGTATGGAGCGACGTCGGTGTGGTTGGTGGAAAACCACTTCTTTTTGCGTCCGGGGAAGATCGTGATGCGAATAAAGGATTGGCGGCGAGATTCATTAACGACGTCTTCTTCGGCTTCTTTGAATTCGATGTTCAACGTGAAGCTGCCTTTGCGGCTATGATTGCGCGGGTCTTCGAAATCGACGTCCATCGACAGAAACTCTTGGTCAATGCGTTGGAGCCAAGCGTCTTTTTCGATGATGAAGCCGCGCAGTTTTTCGACCAAGACAACAACTGGCGTAGTTGTCTTGAATTCCTCACTGAGCAATGCCGTGTGTGCGCGACGCTGTTGCCGCCACTTCATACCTGAAGGTCCACCTGCTTCGGCGGTTTCAACATCACGACTGGCTTCCTGTTGATCCGCGATCACAACTCGGTTGCGCCCGAGTTCTTTCGCCTTTAGTAACGCCGTGTCGGCGCGGACGAAGAACTCCATCGCGGTGTCGCCTTGCCGAAGTTCCGATACACCGAAGCTGGCAGAAATGGCTTTCCCGCCAAGCATTGGCTGTGGGGTATTGCACAACGCCATTCTGATCTTTTCGGCCCTTTGACGCGCTGAATCAGTATCGCAGTCGGCACAGAGGATCACGAATTCTTCCCCTCCGTATCGAGCTACTAAATCTTGAGTTCGTACGTACTTTTTGAGCATCTCAGCGAACGAAACGAGCGCTTGGTCACCCACCGCATGACCGAAGTTATCGTTAATAGATTTGAAGAAATCAATGTCGCAGATAATGATTGAACAGTTAAATGCATCTGATTGCGTGAACGCGCTAACGTATTCTTCGAGCACACGTTCGAACTCAGCTCGGTTAGCGACCTGCGTCAGCGAATCGAGCATAGAGAACGCGTAGAGGTCCTTGAGTTGGCGTTGTAAATCGATTTCGACCGAGTGGTCGTCAAAAATGATGATGGCACCGTTGAGAGAGCGGTTTTCATCAATCACCGGCGAAATGGTGATTGCGATTTTCACTTCTTGGTTGTCGGCATTGAGGGTTCGATAGTCTCCCGAAACGTTCCGCATCGTTTCTAAACATTTCGAAATCGGACAGTCCTCTAAAGAGACGCCGGTACCGTCTTCGAAGCGTAAATTGAAAGTCTGAGGATACAGCGGGCGATCGATGACGGCTTCAGGAACGATGCCGGTCATCGTTTCGGCCCCTTTACTCCACAGTTGTACGCGCCGCTGGTGGTCTAGGAACACGACACCATTGCGGAGGTTCTTCACCAAGTGAAGATTAAACAGCTCCATCGGAAATGCTAGCCGCTGGGCCGACGCTGGCTCAGGAGAGGATGCCGCGACCGGTAGCGGGGCGTCGTTGTCGCGTCGTCTTTGAGGCTCCACCGGTGCCCCCTCAGTTTTGATGTTTTCTGATATCGTCGACGGGGGTTGAGCAGATTGAACCAGTGCGGGCGGTTGCGATGGAATCGGCGGCGGCAGAACAGACTGACGTTCCCGGCCTGCGTCGGCGCGGTTGGCCGATGCTGGTGCTTCACTGGCAAGTTCGCGAGTGCGTTCGGCTATGATACGCTCCGCTTGTTGTTTCGCCGCAAGACGTGCGTCTTCGGCATCATCGTTCTGGAGAGGTGGAAGTTTGGTTTCGACATCCGCCGGTGGCTGAGAAACGGGAACGTTGGTCGCGCCGGCGATTGTTTGAGATGCTGTCGGCGACGGAGCAAGGGAAGCGTCGGGCGTTGTTGGCCGATTGAAAGGGGGAGCGGACATAGGCTGCGTATTGGGGAGCTGTTGGGGCGCCAACGCGCGGCGTGACTTTTCCTCTTGCCGTTCGTCGGCGATTTGCTGACGGAGCAAATCCGATGGGTCATCGAAATCACTCATCGCCGACGCTGGTCGAGGCGGAACCGGAGTTGCAGGAACTTGGGAAGAGGAAGTTGTTTGCTCTGCCAACTGAGCCCCCAATGAACCCATGCCAGTAACGGCCATCGCAGCAGATAAACCGGCCGTTCCAGTCATCCGTCGGGAGCCAGTTTCAGGTTGTGTGGGAGCCACAGGATCAACACCCGAAGCGCCGTCCTGATTGGCCGACGTCTCGATATCATTTGTGGGCGGTAGTGCTGAGCCGGAGGGATTGAGTTGCGTAGATAAGTCAACCTGCTCCGACGCAGGACTGTTGAAGGCAGAGTTCGACGAATTCCCTCGGAAGAGACCTGCCAGTTCTTCAGCTAACGTCTCTGGGGAATGCGAATCGGGGGACTCCGAAAGGGCGGATGCAATAGGTTGTTGCGTCGGCGACTGGATCACCGGTGGTAGCTGAAACACTGGGACCTCAAGCGATTCATTTTCGCTTGTAGCTTCTGCTCCAGTTTCAATGTCGTCTTCAAGATCGTTATTAGGGTAGTCGTGGGCTTCAGCCACCGGTTCGGGATGCACGGCGGATTGTTGGGCTTGAGATTTTTTAAGTTTGTCTTCTTCGGCTTGGCGAAAGAAGGCTTCCATTTTGTTTTCGGGTTTCTCAACAACCTCTTCGGGCTGGTTGTGACTGACGCCGGCAAATTTCTTTTCCAATTCGGACGGCGGTGCGTTTTGGGCGTAGCCCTCTAAATCTTTAAGTTTATCCTGAATTTGCGACAGATAGGTCTGCGTGCCCAACTGCTGGGCAATTGGCATTGGATCAAGAGAAGATGTAAACGCGTTATTTGTGTCAGAATTTTGATTCGACATGATTGCCAACTGGTTCTTGTATAGGTTTTCAAAATTTGCTAAGGCCGCGAAAGTCTATCTCGCCATCCCAGAACGCCCTCGAAGAAGTGTAGGTTCTGGTTAGGAACGAGGGTAATGCCGTCGGCAAACATCTCGACTGCAACGAAAAAAAACGTGCCGGCTGTAGTGGATTTCCCAACTGTTGGATGGACGGTTATTTTTTTAAACTCAACGGTTGTTCGTATCTGCCGGTAATGCCGGTTGCGGGCCTTTAACCGGTCCGTTCGATGCGGAGTTTTCTTCAAGCGGAGTTTTCGGCCTCAAAGGTGCTGTCTGTACGTGCTGTCAACGTTTGGCAATCGACCCCCGGTGTTTCTGAGGGCTGTTTTTACTTAATCGATTCATTCAATTGATCCCGACACACATGCCGATAAACCCATTGACCGCTAACTTCATCTTCCCGTGTATTCTCTAGCATTATGACTGTCCGACGCAACGACCGGCGACGTCGATTGATCAGCGATGAATATGTTTCGACATTCTTAGAAACAGGCCAACCCAAGATCACTCAAGGGGCATCGCCAGAAAAACCTGATGGCGTAAAGCGCGCGTACGCGTTCGGCGCCGACCGCTGCAACCAACTGAAAACAACAGATTTGTTTCCCAAGCAACTGTGGTTGATCGCGCTTTGCGGGGCGATTTTGCTAGGCGTGGTGATCGGATTGAACGTGTTGAACGTCTATGCCTCACAGTGGCGTCCGTATATCGGCCGGGCCAGCGCTCAAGCGATTGGGCTTGGTGGCCCTGGCACGCTCGCCGGTTGGATGCTGTCGGTCGTGTTGTTGATAACAGGATTGGTCAGTTTGCAAATTTTCGCGCTGCGGAAACATCGTTGCGATGACTACGGAGGCACCTACCGGATTTGGTTGTTGGTGCCGCCGATTTTTTTCATGGCCAGCATTGCCGCGATTGTTGATTTCGAAGCGATCGTCCACCATGTGGCGTCTCTAGTGGAGCTGACGACGATCCCCAATGGGGGGCTGATCGCGATGACGTTCAAGCTTTTGCTGGTGTCATTGATAATGGTGCGGATGTTGTTCGAAATTCGTGGATCCAGAGCCGCGTGTTCGATGTTGGTGGTGGCTTGGGGAGCGTTGGCGGCTTCGACGGTGCTCAATTCACAGTGGGCCGAGCATCGAATCGGGGCGCGAAATGTTGCGATCGCGTATCCCAACGCGGTACTGGCGGCGACGATTGCGTTGCTGGTGGTGCATCTGTTGTACGTGCGATTTGTCTACATGCACGCTCATGGAGAGATCGTATTGCAAGAACCCGTGCTCAAGAAGAACCAGAAAGCAAAACCGACCCCCGTAAAGGGCCGGCTAGCCGCAAAGAAAACCAAATCGAAGCAACCAGCGGCAAAAGTCGAGCCGGGACCTAAACCAAAAAAAGGAACGATCCGCGCTGCCAAACCGACTGCCGCCCCCCAACCGGTAACACATCGCACTGCCGAAACGGTTACCGGTGCTGTTGCTTCAAAACAATCAATCAGCCAAGCCAAACCCCGAGCCCAATCCAAATCTGAATCCAAATCCCAATCCCAATCCAAATCTGAAGCACATACTCAGACGCAAACAAAGTCACCCGCCCAACCCGGCGTTCCGAAAGCGAAACCTAAATCGCTGCCCATGAGTGACTTCCAAGTTTTGCTCAAGCAAAAGCAGGCTGAAAAGGAGGCCGCGCGGGCCGCTGAGGCTAATCAAGAGTCCTCTCAGCCGAACCTTGGCGACGTCACCAACGATAGTGAGACATTGAAAAATTCGAAAGCTGAACGTAGGCGGGCGCGAAAAGCGGCTAAATCGAAACGGCGCGCCGCGTAGGTGCAGAATCGTTGGTAATTTGATTTTGCCTCAGGCGTCAAAACGCCGGTTGGCCGAAAGTAACCGGTTCTCACTTTTGACTGGTTGATCTAAAATCTGGCTTCGTCGCCGTCACTAAATTGACGCTTTCACGAAGTAAGATTTTTCTCTAATCCCCTCGCGCGTTCCATGACTGTCCGTACTCGATTTGCCCCTTCGCCCACCGGTTATTTACATATCGGTGGCGTTCGCACGGCGCTGTTCAACTGGTTATTGGCAAAGCAGGCCGGCGGCCAGTTTATCCTCCGCATCGACGACACTGATGCTCAACGCAACCAGGACGAAGCGCTAAAACCGATTTTAGAAGGGTTTCGTTGGTTGGGGATGGATTGGGACGAAGGCCCTGAAGTCGGTGGCCCGCACCAGCCCTACTGCCAGTCCCAGCGTTTGGAAAGCTATCAGGCGGCGGTGAAGAAATTGCTCGACGCGGGGTTGGCGTATCGAGACTACGCGACCGCCGCGGAAATGACGGCCGAACGCGAAGCGGCTGAAAAGTCAAAAACCGATTTCGTCTACAGCCGCACATGGATGGCCGAAACTGACCAACAGGCAGCTGCCTTTGAAGCTCAGCAACGTAGCTACGTGGTTCGGTTAAAGATGCCACGCGCGGGAAAGTGCCAATTCAAAGACTTGGTGGTTGGGGACGTGAGTGTGGATTGGGCGACCGAGGCCGATCATGCGATTCAACGTGCTGACGGAACCTGTCTGTATCATTTGGCCAACGTGGTGGACGATGCCGAATTCGAGATCACTCACGTTGTTCGTGGTATCGAACATCTTTCCAACACGCCACGCCAGATTTTTATTGCCCGTGGATTAGGGTACGCACTTCCGCAGTACGCACACATTCCGTACGTCGCCGAACCCGGAAGCAAAAAGAAGTTGAGCAAACGCAAGATCGCGGAGTATTTAAACAACAAAGATTTTAAGCGGCTGTATCAATCTGGAGCCGACGTCGCGGAACGTATTGGGCTGGAAACCGATCCGGCGACCTTCAGTCCGGTGTTGGTTGATTTTTACCAACAGATTGGTTTCGTTCCCGAAGCAGTGGTGAATTATTTATTGTTGCTGGGGTGGTCTTTGGATGACAAAACGGAAACGTTTTCGCGACAGGAAATGCTGGACGGGTTTTCGCTCAACCGTGTTGTTAAATCGGCGGCCAGCTTTGACCCGCAAAAATTGATTGCGTTTCAAAGTCGTTATTTTGAATGCCTGCCGCTTAAACGGAAAACGAAGCTGTGCAAAAAGTACTTGGAACAGGCAAACGTTACCGCCAACCCGATCGATTGCGATCACTTGGTGAAGCTCAAAAGCATCATCGAAGCGGCTGGTGATCGGATATCGATGGCAGGTGATGTTCTCAAGTTCGATGATTTCTTTGTCGAAGACGACCAATTGGTCTACGATTCCAAAGCGTGGCAAAAACGAATGGTCAAACCCGAACAAGCCGGTTTCTTGATCGGAGAGCTGTATAAAGTTTTAAATGTCGAGCAAGATTTTTCCGCCGACGCGCTGGAGGTTGCCATTAAGGGCTTTTGTGAATCTCAAGGAATCAAGATCGGTGACATTATTCACGCCTTGCGAGTTTCAGTGACCGGGAAAGCCGCCGGGTTTGGCATGTTTGACACCCTAGAGATTCTTGGACGCGATGCGGTGTTGAATCGGATAGGGGGATCACTGGACCGATTAGCGGATCAAAAGAAATCCGAATCGGCAGTCTAAGGCCAAACCGGTGCGTAAGAAGTTTGGCACCTCTCATCGCTTGAATTTAATAAATTCGTTAAAACATCGTCACCTTGTCACCTTGAGGTGTTTTCACCTTGACGCATTGAAACTTCGTATCACGCCCGCAAGGGAACACCATTAGCGACGCCATTAACGCGGCGGAATCCAAATGAGCAAATCAGAAGCTGAATCGGTCGACTTTGTCCGCCAGATCATAACCCAAGACGTCGCCAATAAGAAAAATGGCGGTGCCGTGGTCACACGTTTCCCACCCGAACCCAATGGCTATCTTCATATTGGACACGCCAAATCGATCTGTCTGAACTTTGGTATTGCTGAAGACTTCGGCGGCGAGTGCCACTTGCGATTGGACGACACCAACCCAGAAAAGGAAGAAGTCGAATACGTCGAATCGATCAAAGCCGACGTTAGGTGGTTGGGGTTTGATTGGGGGGAAAACCAATTCTTCGCTTCGGACTATTTTGAACAAATCTACGAATGGGCCGTCAAGTTGATCCAGGATGGAAAAGCCTACGTATGCGACCAAACCACCGAAGAGGTACGCGAGTATCGCGGCGGTTGGAACAAGGAAGGCAAAAACAGCCCGTATCGCGATCGGTCGGTATCCGAAAATCTTGATCTGTTTCAGCGCATGCGAGACGGCGAATTCAAAGACGGGGAGAAATCACTCCGGGCCAAGATCGACATGAATTCGCCCAACATGAACCTGCGCGATCCTGCGATGTATCGTATTCGCCATCAACACCATCACCGCACCGGCGACAAGTGGTGCATCTATCCGACTTACGATTGGACCCACGGCCAGTCCGACAGCATTGAAAATATAACGCATTCCATTTGCACGCTGGAATTTGAGAATCATCGCCCGTTGTACGATTGGTATATCGCTGCCTTGGGAATTCACCATCCGCAACAGATCGAATTTGCACGTTTGAATTTAACACACACCGTCATGAGCAAACGCAAGTTGCTCGAATTGGTGGAAGGAGATTACGTTTCGGGGTGGGATGATCCGCGGATGCCTACGATCAGTGGGCTTCGTCGGCGGGGGTACCCTGCGGCTGCGATTCGTGAATTTTGTGCTCACATTGGCGTGACAAAATTTAACGGGATGACTGACCTAGCGCTATTAGAACTTTACGTCCGGAACAACCTCAACAAAACCGCCAATCGCGCAATGGCGATTCTTGACCCCTTGAAAGTGGTGATTGAAAACTATTCGGAAAACAAGTCCGAAATGCGAAAGGCCGTCAACAATCCAGAAGACGAATCGGCAGGCATTCGCGAGATGCCTTTCAGCCGAGAGCTATACATTGAGCGGGAGGATTTCATGGAAGCCCCGCCCAAGAAGTTCTTTCGGTTGGCGCCGGGGCGCGAAGTCCGATTGAAGAACGGATTTTTCTTAAAGTGCAACGACGTCATCAAAGACGACGACGGCAACATCACTGAACTCCGATGCACCTATGATCCCGAAACCGCTGGTGGCAAAGCGCCCGACGGTCGCAAACCCAGCGGCACGATCCACTGGGTGTCGGCGAAACATGCCATCGATGCGGAGGTGCGAGTTTACAATGTCTTGTTCGAAAAAGAAAAAGCTGACGACGTGCCTGAGGGCGTGGATTGGAAAGAAACCATCAATCCCAGCAGCCTCGTGGTGATGAACAATGCGAAACTCGAACCCGCTTTGGCCGATGCCGAATCGGGGGCATGTTTTCAGTTTGAACGGTTGGGGTATTTTTGCGTCGATAATCGCGATTCAAAACCGGAAAAACTCGTGTTCAACCGGACGGTGTCGTTACGCGATAATAAGAAAAAGAAATAGAATGAGAATCGATAGCCGGCCGCGTAAGGGATTCACAGCGCTGAACGCATGGCCCGCCGGTGAATCGCTCCGTAAATGCACAGGTAGTGATAACCACACTGATCGAGAAAAATACGTAGGCGGCGAGAAACGCAAAACCAGCAGTTTTTTTGGGAAAAGGGTTCGCCGTTGTTTGCGATTTGCCGAAATCTAAGAACAACCCTTTCAAAAGGCGTTTTGTTGGTGCATGATAAATCGCTATGTTCGAACGTTGGTCCTTAAAATTTCCGATTACCCTTGGCGTGACGATGATCATTTTGATCATCGCGCTGATTATTGGTTGGGTTATCCTGACCACGGTTATTGCTCTACAGTCTCAACAGGCGGGGTTCTACTGGGCGCTGCTTTCGATCGGAACGTCTTTTTTGGCGATCGTGTTGACCGGTGTTGTGTGCTACCTGACCCTTTCGGTCAAAGCCATCAATTTGACTCGCCGACAATCGAACTTCATTGACAGTGTCACACACGAACTCAAATCCCCGATCGCTTCGCTAAAGCTTTATTTGCAGACCCTGGAACTGCGCGAGGTCAGCGAAAAGGAACGCAAGACGTTTCGACGGTTCATGATGGATGATGTTGAACGTTTGGACAATTTGACGTCGCATTTACTGGAGGCTGGGTATGCCGATAAAGTCCGCAGCTACGATGTCGAAGCAGTCGATTTGGCCGAAATTATTCAACAGGCCATTCGCAGTGTGACGCTACGCTACCGCGTCGATGCAGCGTCGGTAAAATCGGATCTGGAGTCATGCTTGATCAGCACGACGCGCGTCGACGCCCTGATGATCTTTCGAAATTTAATCGACAACGCGGTCAAATATGCGGGTCAAGAACCAGAAGTTTATGTTGAACTGAAAATGGAAGATGACTTTGCCGTCTGCCGTATATCAGACAACGGGCCCGGTATCCCTAAACCCCTACGGCGGAAAATCTTTGGGCGGTTTGTTCGTTTAGGACGGGAGCTCCGCCGTGAGAAACCAGGAACCGGGTTGGGATTATACATCGTCCGTACCCTTGTTAAACGCGCGGGGGGAAAAGTCGCCGTGTTGGACGATGAAGCGATCGCCCCAAGAGGTGGGGGGCTCAAAATGGGCACCCCAGTAGGCAGTAAAATCCGAACAACTTTCGAGGTGCAATTGCCTGCGATTGCGGTGCGTTCCACTTCCTCAACCGTCGATGTTGATCAACCTATAACCGCCGCTTGAGGACGCATGTTTCGACACGTGTGTTTTAGCGCTTCTTTAAAACCGCCATGAGCCATATTCTAGTCGTCGATGACGAACGCCACCTTGCGGTGGGAATCAAATTTAATTTGGAGGCAGAAGGTTACCAAGTCACTGTCGCGGCCAGCGGTCCAGAGGCGCTAAAAATTGCTGATGATGAATCTAAACCCGTCGATTTAATCGTGTTGGATTTGATGCTGCCGGGAATGAGCGGTTATGAAGTCTGTGAGCAGCTTCGTGAATCGGGAAAACAGATGCCCGTGTTGATGCTCAGTGCTCGGACGCTGTCGGAGGATCGTTCGCGCGGGTTCGACGTGGGAGCCAATCAGTATATGGTAAAACCGTTTGAACTCCAGGAACTAATCAGCCGCATCAAGAACCTGTTGGGGCAATTCAATCGCGGTCCGGCGGGCAGTAAGGATTTGGAACAGTACGAATTTGCCAACGCGAAAATCAATTTCAAAACCTACCAAGTCACTGTCGGTAACAGCCCCATCCGACTGACTCAGTTGCAGATCAAAGCGCTGAAGTATTTCGCTGAAAACGAAGGAAAAGTCGTGTCGCGGCATCAACTGTTAGAAGACGTTTGGGAATTGCCCGGTCATGTCACGACCAGGGCGCCCGATCAGATCCTGCGACAACTGAGAAAGACCTTCGAACCCAACCCCAGTCAGCCCGTCCATTTTCTCACGATTCGCGACGCCGGATACCGGTTTGTTAAACACGGGGCCGACGCCACGTGAAACCGGTAGTGATTGCATCAGGGGGAACATCGACTTGGGATCCGAGGTGCATTCACCGCAGGTAACGTTCTGTATCGTTAGGTGAGACCGAATTTTAGCTGTCCTTGCGGCTGATTAAGTGGAACATCAGCGCAAAAGAAAAGCGCCCTTTCACATGAAAGGCCGCTGATTAGGGTGTGAACCGCCAATGGAGCTTAGATTTCGGTGACGACGGCTTTCTTGGCCATGGATTTTTCGGATGGTAGTTTTACGTCCCAGGCTAAACCAGCCAGCTCCAGTGAGCGGATGATGATCCAGCTAAGGTCAAATTGCCACCATTTGAGGCCGTGCCGGGCCGAAGATGGGAAAGCGTGGTGATTGTTGTGCCAGCCTTCTCCGTGGCTGAAAATGCCAAAAATAACGTTGTTACGTGAGTCATCGGACGACTTGAAATCGCGGCTGCCAAAGACGTGGCAAACCGAATTGATAGCCCAAGTCATGTGGTGGGTAAAACAGACTCGTGCCAAACCGCCCCATAAAAGCCCCAGCAAAGCGCCTTGAATTGACATCGTGACGACACCGGCAAAAACGGCAGGAAGGACTAAACTGGCGACCACCCACCAAAGGTAGTGACGGTCGATCGACATGAGGTAATCTTCTTGGATTAAGTCGGGGATGTATCGGCTGCGTTCTTCTTTTGACCAGTTGCTGATAAACAACCACCCGACGTGCGAGTGAAAAAATCCTTTCATCTTGTTGATCATGCCATCGCCAGCGAGATGGGGAGAGTGCGGGTCGCCGTGGTGATCGCTGAATTGGTGATGCTTGCGATGGACCATGCACCAGTCGATGGGCGATCCTTCAACAGCCAGTGCTCCCAAGGATGCCCAAAAATGGCGGATCGGTTTGTAGGTTTCGAACGAGCGGTGAGTCAACTGACGGTGATACCCAATCGTGATTCCTAAACCCGTCAGGTACCACCCCCCTACCAGCATCCCTAAATACAACCAGCCCATGAATCCGTACTGCCAGCTGGTAGCGATGGTCGCTGCCAAACCCAGCAGCGGAAATACTACCACGCCCAACATCACCATTTTTCGCGCGGTGCTCATTTCTTCGTGTTCGTGGTGGTGGTGTTTTCCTCGATCTTCTCCGTTTTCGTCATCGCGTTCCATGGCTGCGAACGGATCGACAGGGGCGACTAAATCAGCCTCTGATTTCCGTTTAAGACCATCAGATAAACGTTTGGTGGAATCGATATCGTTAGCGCCGTTCTTTGTGTCTTCGTAAGCGGTGGCCATAATATTCCTTTTTTGCCTTCTTGTAGGGCTTTTTAAAAACTGAGATGCGTGGCGTTTTGGGAAGGTGATCGTGTACCGTTGAACGTAGGTGGCGCAGCGGTATTGAATCAAAACAAGTACCAGCGGAAGAAGACCCGAGTATAGGAAATATCGGAAAAACGTTGGTTCCGGCCATGTCTGAGACGTGTAATAGTTGTGTAATTTAATCCTCAGGGATCAAGCGGCAGGTCCCAAAAAATCGTTTTCCTGCAATTTCATCAGTGGATGCGTTTATGGTTGGGCAAATAGGTTGTCGCCGATCGGTTTTCTGCAGATTGCCAGCGACCGAACGGCAAAAAAACGGACAGTGATAGCAGCATTAGATGCCAACACTATTCGTTGAGCAGAAACGTAGCCAGAAGAGACGCCACCGGTTGCAGGTGGAACAATTTTACGCGATAAATTCACACCGGCAGGTAATACGTCACCGCGCATTGCGTCACATGCGTGAAGTCGATTACAATGAGGTTTTTGCACAGGACACTGAGCGATCCAAAAAGAAATTTAGCCGTATTGGGAATGCTGACATCTACCGGATGTTGGTTCACCTGCAACGACCGCTCTGGCGGGCGATGGAAGTTAATTTGTTAGCTTCCGCGAAGGTTTATGTACTCGACCGAAAGTCAATCGATGGCTACCGAACCCTACGACTGGGTAGAAAACTTGAAAAACGAATCGCATCGAGACGACGCGATCGGGAAACTCCGAGAAGTTCTTTTACGAGGTCTTAAAGGGGCGTTTTACCGTCGCGGACAAGACGACGCGTTTTGCGAAGACATTTGTCAAGAGTCGTTAATCCGGATAATCAAAAACATTGATTCTTTCGAAGGGCGCAGTAAGTTTACCACGTGGGCGATCTCCATCGCCATCCGCGTGGGGATCTCCGAACTCCGACGAAGGCATCACAAAGACGTTTCATTGGACGCGATCACCTCAAAAAACGATATGAAAATCGAATTGGCTGTTGCCGAAGAAGGGGCATCCGGTTCCGACATCGATCAACGGGCGATCCTCGAAACGTTAGGGGAACTTATTGAGAACCAGTTGACCGATAAACAACGAACCGTCGTCCGCGCCTTATTGGGTGGCATGCCCGTCGAAGAAATCGCTCGACGCACTGATAGCAACCGAAATGCTGTCTATAAACTTTTCCATGATGCCAAGCTACGTTTGAAGTCAGGATTCGAAGCCTCTAGTTATTCGATGTCCGATATCGAGAGCGTTTTCGCCTAATTAGGAACCTTCTGTTACGATGCCTCTTTCCAAACAACAAATAGATACCCTTTTAACGTTGGTCGTTAATTCATCCGCCGACGCGATGGAATGCGATGGTTGTTTGGTCAACGTCGCACAGTTTGCAGAAGCCGAATTGATGGGGGCTTCATTGTGCGAATCAATGAAAAAGGTGCAAACGCACCTGAGAAATTGCCCCTGTTGCAACGACGAATACGAAGCGCTGCTTGCTGCGTTAGAATTCGTCGAGGCTTAAAAAGCTTTCCCAGCGCCGATGAAGGCTTGGTGAATTCATCTGATTGCGCGGTGAAATGAACTTTCTGATCCTTTTACCATCTTTTCGGTGTTAGGTACGGTTAGGAGATAATAGTAGCGCACCAACGATGGTGGTGTGCTGCAGTCGCCTTTGTCTTCTATCCATTAGGTAAACAGATGGACGCGTTTGGTTGCACGTTTAGCGCGCTAAATTGCGATGGGTAGGTCGATCCTTTGGCAGTCAGATTGCTGCTTCGAAGTAAGACGTTGCTAAAATGTCCACCTTCGGCGGGCGTGGAACCTACCGAAAAAAGCCTTCTTTTTAAGATGACGCTGGAAACCGAGTCGCCATTTCCGTATCGTGAAGGAGTGCCTCCCTTACTTTCCTTCTCCTCGTCATCACCGCTTGCCGAATCCTTCCCGCTAATGGCCAGGAAAAATCCCCGCCGAAACATCTCTCGAATCGAAACCAAAAGCGACGCCGGAAAAGTTTACGGGGGGTGGGAGGTTCGTATTCAGCGCCGAGGCGAGAAAACTGAGAAGTTTTTTGGCGATAGCAGTTACGGTGGTAAACGATCTGCGCTGGCGGCGGCGAAACGTTTTCGAGACGAAATTGACGAAGCTTCGCGAAAGTTTTCCGTCCAAGAGTTAGCCGAAGTGCCGTCTTCACGCAATAAGTCCGGCGTTGTCGGTGTCCGTCTGCACAAGCAAAAAGATGCTCGGGGGGAGTACGAATATCACTATTGGTACTGGGTAGCACAATGGACGGATGCTAACGGTCGTCGGAAGACAAAGGCTTTTTCAATTCATCGGCACGGTGACCAAGAAGCCTACAAGCTCGCGTGTAAAGCAAGACATGATGGGGTCAAGCAAGCCGGTCGATGACGATTGGGACGTGGAAAATGTAGGCGTGAAATGTGATTGGACATTCTTGGTGCAGTCATTTTCTCTCCATTGCTGCTTGAAAACTCCGCCTATCTTAGCTAACAGGAGCCAGCCTGCCAAACTGTAGGCGTCCCTCTTAGGATTCCGATTAAATAATGGTTGCCGCTTGGGATGGTGCGTACCCAGAGAATTAGTCGCATAGGGGGGGCTTGGATGAAAAAAAATTCACTGTTATGGTTTGCCCTGATCGTGGCTTGTGTTTCCGCAGACTGGTGCCAAGGACAGGATTGGCGCTCTCCCGCGATGCAGCAGCCGCTGCGTCAGTATTACGCCCCAAATCCCGGGCTGAATCTTTTTCCCAACCGTTATCCGTTGAACGCTACCGATGATCAGCAGCGCATTGATTCGATAACTGTGCCCGAGGCTCCTCCACCGGCGCGCCCTTTAACTGGCCCTGCAAAAATGGAAAACGGCGCCCCGCCTCAACGCGCCGCAATTCCGGCGGCAGCCTCCGCGGGCAAATCGACAATGACCAAACCGTTGCCCAAGGAAAATCAGGCAGCGGTAAAAAGGAAAGGCAAACAGAAGCTCACGCAGCGCGGTAAGAAATCACATCCGGTTATCAATTACGATCTCTTCCGAGATGATTCTCCATTTCCGATCGATCCGCGTAAGCCTTGTTCTGTTTGCCAACGACCGGCCAGCAGGTGCCAGTGTGGCGAAGTCCATTTAGAAAGCCGTTGGGGCAACCAAGGTCGCCCCTACCAAGCCCAAGAGCCGGGCGGATATCGTTGTGGAAAGAATTGCCCTGACAAACGTCCCATGTTTTCGGTCTATTGGCCTCGCCCGTTTTCCGCCAAAAAAATGTCGGACCATTCACAACGCTGCAACTGCGAGCGGTGCGCGAAACGGATCAACGATCGGTTCGATCACTTGGTCAATTTCAAACTGATCGATTACCAACGTACCGACAGCGGATACGGTGGGCGCGGTGCTGATCGGTTCGGTTGTTTGGGAGAATCCAAGTACCTGAATTCTGGGATGTAATCTGCAGGTCTGCGGTGGACGGCATCGCCTGCGGCAACGAAATTGATGTTTCCGCGAATTTAGTGGGGAGAGTGTTTTATCACCGCTTGAATTATTCCACGTAGCTGGATTCGCCAGAATTCAGGCCGGTCGCCACAAAATTCAAATTTAAGTTGCGTCTTTCATTTGCACCAAACGCAATATCTCTTCGTGAACTAATCCATTGGATCCAATGGCGTCTCCCGAATCGATTCGTGGATTTCCTGACCAATCGGAAAATCGCCCGCCAGCCTCTTCGATAATTGGTTGGACTGCAGCAGCATCCCAAACGTTCAAAATAGGATCGATCATCACGTCGACATGGCCCGTGGCGACCAATAGGTAGCCATAGACGTCGCCCCAAGTCCGAGCAAAGTAAACGGCTTGGGATAGACGGGCGTAGGTATCTGCGGCACTGCGTTCTCCGAAATTTTCTACTTCGGAGGTAACCAATACGGCGTCTGCTAATGACGCTGTCGAAGAGACGCGCGCTCTTGTGGCGGGGTGGTCGTGTTTGAAATGCCAAGCCCCGCATCCGGTTGCCGCAAAAATGCCTTCGTCGATTCCCGGTAGATAGACCGATCCAATCAAGCTACGGCGACCGCCGGAGCTGTCGATTTTTTCAACCGCAACCATGGTCCCATAAAGTGGTACTCCGCAGATGAAAGATTTTGTTCCATCGATCGGGTCAAGAGTCCAGTTGAATCCAGAATCACCTTGGGTCACACCAAACTCTTCACCGACGATGCCGTCATGAGGGAAGGAGTTTTGGATTTCGTTTCGGAGGAAAGTTTCGGCCTCTTGGTCGGCGATTGTCAGCGGCGAACCGTCGCCTTTGCGAATCACTTTGAGATCGGAATTGCGAAAATGTTTCAGCGTTAACTTACCCGCCGCGATTGCAATACGGTTGGCTAATTCTAAACGCTGCTGAACGTCGGCCGAACCGTCGAAGTGAAATGTTTCAGCTGGTTTGTGTGTCATGAGAGGTCTTGGTGGGAGATGCAGGAAGTTCAGAATCCGAAGCGCCAGGATTTAAAAACAATGCGTGGAAGAACAAGAACGCTGCACCGCAAACCAACCAACAGTCTGCCAAATTGAAATTGGGCCATGGGTCGAAGAAAGGCACCCCCTCCAAACGGAATAAAATCCAATCACGAACGTTGGTGCGAATCTCTTGAGGGTAGCCCGGCAAGGCCCCCATCCCAACACGATCATAAAGATTGCCCAAGATCCCGCCGGTGATCAAAGCCAAGGTAAACGTCAACCAACGATCCAAAGCACCTTTTAAAAGAAATAACCAACCAAGGATTACTGTAATCGCCACGATTGAAAGTATCGCGAACAACCAACTCAATCCGCTGCCCAAACCAAAAAGGGCGCCGGGATTAGTCGCTGTTTGCAAACCAAAAACGCCGTCGATCCACCAGCGCGGTTCTTGGCCGGCAGTAATGGGGTTGAAAAAGTGTTTAAACGCCAAGTGCTTGGTGATTAAGTCTGCCGCCAGTCCTGCCGCAGCGATACAAAAAAACAGGATGTAACGACTGGCTGGCAATCGTACATCCTGGTTCGGTGGCATACTTTGGCGCGGTGCCATGTCTTGGGAATGGGCTGCCGCGCGCGGGGGGGCGTTAGTAAGTGTCCGATTCGATTTCACTTGCACACTTAACACAATAGGGCGTATAGGGGATCGCTTTGAGTCGCGTTTTCGGGATCTTCCCCGAACACTCATTGCAGAAACCATAGAGGCCGCCCTCGATCCGTTCAAGAGCCCCTTCGATTTGGGTCAACGTTTCGCCTTCACTGTTCATCAGTAAAATCGTGTTGTCTTGCTCATAAGTATCGCTGCCCATGTCCGCGATGTGGCTGGGGACCGCGGAGGACGAACTCCCCCCCGCCCCAGAGGAAGAAAGGGCCGCATTTGCCAGAGTCGAAACATCGCCCCGCAGCCGAGCCCGGAGTTCGATTAGCATTTCTTTGAAAGGTCGAACTTCTGTCTTTTTCATTTTTGCCATTTTTGCCATCTCAGCCCTCTTTTCTATTTACCGCATAATAACAACGGTGGTTTACCGTCAGCTAACCCGCTCGTTAGTAGAGCATTTTAGCCGCTATACTTTGCTCCGCATTCTAAAGCCGTATTTTAAAAGGTCAAACCGTTGCGCACGCGGCATTTTCACTGATCTGTCTGGGGGCCAGTGCGCGTGGAACAATGGCTTACGGCCGTGGTGCGCTGTTTTTGTTCGGGATTTAGGCGATTTTCACTGAGCCCGTTGTCGCAAACAACCCCACATGAAACTCCGTCTTGATTGTCTTTGTTACGCAGAAACTGAAACAGTTGTTTCATAATTAAAATAAATTTGTGTTCTAACGAGCCGATTAGCACGATTGTCGGCGAGTTTAACGGCAGACAAACCGGCGTTGTAAGGCCAGCCAAACGCTGGTTGAGATTCTGTTTCCGGCCCGCAGTTCAAAACGCTGGGAAAACGCAAAAGGATACTTAGGTGACGAAGTGGCCGGGAACCTTTGTTTTGCGGCTGGTGGTGCGATACCGGCATCGCCTATCAGTTGCCACCGAATCCAATGCCCGTGGTTGGGACAAATGTAGACACGCTACTGCTGCGGGGGGGGGAGTGCAGATTTCGAAGTTACCCCCGGCGGGGTGCCTTCCGAAGGAAAGCCAACTGGCTTACGATGTTACGCTCTCCGCCAGTAAGAAGCCAGTAACTCAACCTTTGCAAACATGATTAAGTTAGCCATCAACGGAGCCGCCGGTCGCATGGGGCAACGGCTCATCGATCTCGCCTCTCAGGATAAATCGTTCCAGTTGGTCGCTGCGGTGGACGCTTCTGACCATCCGGCCATCGGCCAAGACGCTGGAATCATCGCCGGGGCGGGCGAATTGAATCTTCCCATTACTGCCGATTACCCTCAGTGCGAGGCCGTTATCGATTTTTCGACGGTCGCCGGGGCGCTAAAGGCGATTAAGTTCTGTCACGCTCATCGCGTACCCTTGGTGATGGCGACAACGGGATTGGAGGTGGCGGAGGAGCAGTTGCTACGTGACGCGTCGTCGGAGATTCCGATCGTGTGGGCCCCCAGCATGAGCATGGCGGTGAATCTGACGATGAAGCTGACCGAAATTGCAGGCGCTGCCCTTAAAGCTCACGCCAGCGGTGTTGATGTCGAAATCATTGAACGTCACCACCGTTTCAAAGCCGACGCGCCCAGTGGAACGGCTTTGAAATTTGGCAACATTGCCGCCGCTGCGATGGGTATTTCCAATCACCGTCACGGCCGCTCGGGGATGGTGGGTGCACGTCCTCACGATGAAATCGGCTACCACGCGGTTCGTACCGGGGACAACCCGGGCGAACACACGATCGTATTTGGAATGTTAGGCGAAACGATTGAACTGCGGGTTGCGGCGTCCAATCGAGATTGCTACGCCAGCGGTGCTTTGGCGGCCGCTCACTTCGTCGTCCAGCAGCCTCCGGGCATCTATGACATGTACGACGTGCTGAATTTAAGATGAGCTCTTTCCTGGTTTTAGCGGCAAACTTGGAATTCGTTGTGGGACTCGACAGAATTCCAACGGATTGATAGGGGCTAACAAACGCTAGGCCGGTTTGGAGCTGCGAAGTTCCCCGCTGCGAAACTCCCTGATGACCCCATAAAAAAAGGACGATCATGGCCAAGTGTGACGAAGGTTATCTGTGCAGTGTCTGCGGTGAAGATGTCGCCAACGTCACGGCCAGCGACCTCTATTTGCGCTACGTCATCGGAATCGTCGACCCCGAACTACTTCATTCGACTCCCGAGAGACACATTCGCTGTAATCCAGCGTTGGCCCAATTCATCGTCGCTGAAGATTTTGAACCGGTGATTGTTGAGGGAGAATTTTCAAAATCGAACCTTGATCAGCAATATGTGCAGCAGCGCGAAACATTAGTCACCCGAGGCTACCGACGACTTTCCGAGATTCGCAAGATGCAAGACACCTCGATCCTTGAGTTCCCTCTACCTGAAATCATAGACGCGATGAACAAACGCTAAGAAAGAACCAGTCCATTGATTAAATCCGACATCGCATCGGTTGCCCGGAAAGCTGCGGATGCCGCAGCGGAAATTATCAAACGCTACTTCGGTGACCTCGCCGGCGTGACCGCTACCGAAAAGACGTCCGCAGGCCAATCGCAAGGGCTTGTGACGGCGGCCGATGTGGAGGCCGAACGGGCTATCATTTCGGTGATCAAATCCGTGTTTCCGAATCATCAATTTTTGGCCGAAGAAAATGTTGACGGCGTGGACCAGTCGTTTCTGATTGATGCCCCGCATCTTTGGGTGATCGATCCGCTGGACGGGACGAACAATTTCGCCCATGGAATTGCTCATTTTGCGATTTCGATTGCTTATTACGCAGGCGGTGTGGCGGAATTCGGGCTGGTGCGAAATGTCATTACCGGTGACGAGTATATCGCCGCACGAGGGCAGGGGGCGTTCTGGAATGGCAAACTCTCCCGGCTCAACAACGCAGTGAGCCTTAACCAGACGATGATTGGCGTCGGTTTCTATTACGACCGTGGGGAAATAATGCAAGCCACATTAGCGGCGATAGAATCCCTGTTTGCCCGTGACGTTCAGGGCGTCCGCCGGTTCGGTACGGCAGCTTTAGACCTTATTCACGTCGGAACAGGACGGTTTGGGGGATTTTTCGAGTACACTCTATCGCCGTGGGACTTTGCCGCAGGACGATTGTTCGTCGAAGAATCCGGCGGCACCGTCACCACGTGTGGTGGAGATGTTTTGCCTTTGGCAAGATCCTCTGTGTTGGCTTCTAACGGCCTGTTGCATGATGAACTGTTGAGCATCGTTTCGAAATACAAACCCCAGAATTGACATCAACCGCGATGCCTAAAGAAACCCATACCGTCACCGTCGCTTCTGAACAAATCGGTCGCACGGATCACATCGTGCGTGATGTCACCGGTCTGCCGCGCAGTCAGGTCGACCGGCTGTTTCAAAACAAGTGCGTGCGTGTCAACGGGAAAATCTGTCTGGACACCTTCTTCCGTGTCGCCCAAGGCGATATCGTTCAGGTCGATTTCGATCCTAAATCTGGCTACCAGGAGAAGAAGAAAGCTTGGACCGATCGTACCTTCGAAGTCGTTTTCGAAGATTCGTGGGTAATCGTCGTCAACAAAAAAGCTGGCGTGTTGAGCTTACCGACGCAAAAGTCGATCGGCAACACTCTGTTTGACCGATTGAAACTCTATCTCAATCATTCACGATCCGGGCGTGAGTGTTTCGTGGTCCATCGTTTAGACCGCGAGATCAGCGGTCTTTTAGTTTTCGCGAAATCAAATGTTGGTGCTGAACTGCTGCAGGCGCAATTTGCTGACAACGCACCGGTGAGAAAATTTACCGCGATCGTCAATGGGATTTTGGAACCCGAAAGTGGCACGTGGGAATCTTATTTGGCGATGGCGTCGAATCTTGACCAGTACAATGTGTACACCCCCAAGGACGGCCAACACGCAGTCACCGATTACCGCGTCATCATGACGAAGTTGGACACGACGGTCGTTGAGTTGACGTTGAAAACGGCGCGACGCCATCAAATGCGAGTCCATCTTGCCGACGCCGGGCATCCGATCCTTGCCGATCCGCGCTATGGCAAGAAAAAATCTCGCCACCGCAATTGGAAGAAAAAACGGATGGCGATTCACGGCCACTATTTAGAATTCACGCACCCGCAAAGCGGTGAAAAAATGGAATTCAAAACACCGATTCCGCAGGCCCTCAAACGCTTCCGACCGCAACCCATCGAAGAAGATGAATCTCCTTCAGCGGCCCCCTAAAATCACTCCAAAGAAAAATGGTGGAAGAGGCAGCACGAATAATGGCATAGCCTTGATCTTGCAGCCAGAGAACGCTCGTCGGCGGCCCAAATTGCCCAACTTGTTTTGTTGGCTGCATCGCGGCCCTAATACCGGCCAATCCAGCTAACCGCAAGATACGTGGTGAGCACTGTCCCGGCGGCAAACATCAGGATCGCAAGAGGTGCTGTCCAAACACCGTACCAAGTCAAATACCCATCAAGTGCGGGGCCAACGAGGAAAAGTAAGTTTGTCAGCACGGCCCCCAAGAACAGAAAAATCCAAAACTCGGGGTCTGAGAAATTGGAGGGTACTACTGCCGCTGTAAAGACAAGGCAAACAAGCACCAAGAACAGATTAAAAAAAACACGAAGGCTTTCCCAGCGAAGAATCACTAGGCCAAAGTCATCTTTTTGACTTTTCTGGCTTTCAGGAATCGGCGGTATTGAAGTGTTCATCCTATCCTCGCTAATAATACTTGCTACGATCACATCCCTTCAATTTATCGTAGCTTTTCCGAGATGCAATAAAATTTTAGTGTTGATACTCGCCAAACCAATTTTCGGCAAGTGAGATTGCCGAATTACGAAAACATCCCGACCTTTACAACAACGTTAGCCCGTCTTTTCATGTGAAAACCGCTGCCTGTACCTAAGGAATTGCCTAAGGAATCCCCCCAAAAAAAATTGCAAAGAACGTTCTCCACCGCACAGTGCTTGTTGCGGTTTTGTTATTTTCTTGGGGGCGTTTTTAGAATTGGCAAGGGGTTAGGATCGGCTAGCATCAACTGAGGACGGCGGCTGGACATTGTCCAGTCGCCGTCCCGGCTACTGAACGCGCGACCATTAAACGTCGCCATCACGCCGAACGAAAATCGAAAGCGTTAAGGGGAATTCAAATCTGAAGTTCCCAGCCCAAGCTGGTGGACCGTGAGTCTCCAGAGGTCATGAAATCAAGCAGAAAATTCTCCTGCGCTCCCCTGTTTGTCAGCGTATTGAGTTTTCAAAACGAAGGCTGGACGATGGTATAGGGAGGGCCGTTGCTTCGCCGTCCATGATCGAAAGTTCACGTTGTAGTATTTTCAACAACGTCTGCAAGAACACCACGACCATAGGGCCGATCAGAATGCCGATTGGTCCCAATGCTGTCACTCCGCCAATCACGCTCAACAGCGCCAGCAGAGGATGGAGGTTGGAAGTCCCGTGCAGGACATAAGGTTTAATAAAGTTGTCTGCCATCGAGATCACTGCAACTCCGTAGACTGCCAGTGCGATCGCAGCGGTCAGATCGTTATCGAAAAAGTAAAGGTATAGGGAACAAGGAACCCACACCGCCGCCGCCCCAACAAAGGGAACCATCGCCAGCACCGCTGAAAGCAGGGTCAACAGAAAAATCGAATCTAAACTGGCGAAATAAAATCCAATGCCGGCCAAAATACCTTGTACCAACGCCGATAAAAGCGTTGCGACAACGACTGCGCGGCTGACGTTGGCAAATTCTTCAACCAGTGCCACTTCATGTGCGTCGTCCAACGGCGATAGGCCTTTGAAGGACTCCAGCATCGCTGGACCGTCGAGCAAAAAGAAGTACAGGCTGATCACCATGATCGCGCTGCCGAGAAACAAACTCCCCAAAACCGAACCGGCAAAACCACCGAACCGTACGACTTGATCCTTAAGAAACTGACCGCCGATGGTCGCATAGCTTTGCAGTTTTTCATCGGTCGGGTTGAGAAATTCGATCGCAAAGGCCCGAGTCCGTCCACCCAACAAATCATATTTGAAGGCATCAAAGGAACGCGCCGTTTCGTGAATCATCTCTTGGTAGTCATGAAAGGTCGAGTTGTACTGTTCAATCGGATCGCTTGGAGTGTCTTGATCGCCTTCGACGCCTTCAGAATTTTTGTCTTTCCGGAGAGGGGGGGCGCTGGTGTCGTCGCGGATATTCGTTTTCGACAAAAGAAGCTTTTGGATTTCTTTGGTTTCAATCAGATTGGCATAGAAACATTGCCATTTTCGTTCGACGGTTTTTGAAAGGACCGCTTCTTCATGGGTTGGATCCGCAGGTTCCGGTTCTTGGTAATGCTGTGTTTCGGCGATTTTATCGGAGGCGCGGACGATTTCAAATAAATTGGAACTCTGCGATTCAAGGTCGCTGCGATCGGCGATTGCAGTGGTTTGTAGCGTTAAAAAACGCGCATCGATATTGCGTATCTGATGCGCGTTAGGCAGGTCGAGTTGCAGTTTTGTGCGAGCGTCTTGGATGTCGCTGAGGATTTTTGCAGAATTGAATTGTTTGAGCACATCGCGGCCTTCGGCAGCGGCCATCACAATCAACAGCCCGATGGGCACCAATACAGCCAACAGAACCGAGAGCGTCGTCAACATCGCAGCGATGGCTTGACGCCCTTTGGTTTTTTCCAGCATCCAGCGATGCAGCGGCCGAAAAATCACAACCAACAACGCCGCCAAAAACAATGGAATCAAAAACCGCGCCATCACCCAGTAGAAGATCATCCCCACAAGGCCGATCACCCCCAGCAAAAATATAAACGAAAAATACCGCGCAACCGGTTGCGGTGCCAATGCGGTCGGCTCATCGGAGCGGGGCGTCGACTCACCCGGGGGGGACTGTCCCGGAGCTTCCGAATGCGTTTCAGCACTTCGTGCTTCAGCAAGCCGCGCTTCTTCCTTTAAGGGTGAATTTGCGACGGCATCATCGGAATCAGAGTGTTCATCAACCATAGGTTTCGCACGATCCATGCAAGTGTGAAGGAAGCGAGATATATTTATCGTAGGTAGTTTATCGTCGGCGCTGAATTTAAAATTTAGCGCCGACGTTCCTTGTTCTGCCTTTATTGACGCGATTTTGGGGTGATCTTCATTTCTAAACGCTGTTGCCCCCGGGTCACAGTAATCGTAGTTTCTTGACCGATTTTTAATCCGTCGATCGCAGTTGTGTAGTCGTAGATGTTTTCAATATTTTGTCCCGCCAGTTCCACAATAATGTCGCCTCCTTTCACCCCCGCAACATCGGCTGGGGCCCCTGCAGTGGTTCCAGATAATTTCACGCCCACCACGTCATCGCCGTAACTTGGGATCGTACCCAAGTAGGCACGTACTCCACCACGTACGGATTTTTTGGGTTTGGACGCTTGGCGGAGGTATTCTGGTTTGGTGTCGGCTTTGGATATTTCTGCGGTCACCAGCCCCATCAGTTTGGCAATTCGGGCCGCATCGGGATAGTTCAGTTTCTCAGGCGTATCTTGAGGGGTGTGATAGTCCGTATGAGATCCCGTGAACGCCGACAGGATTGGAACCCCTGATTGGTAAAAAGAGGTTGCGTCGGTCGGCAGATCGGTGTCGTCGGACAACGTCAGCGGTAATCCCACGACGATGTTTTTACGTTCAATGATCGGAGCCCAGGTTGGGCTGCTGCCGATGCCTTGCAAGATCAGCTTGTCTTCCAGGCGCCCCACCATGTCCATGTTCAACGCCGCGGCGACGTTGAGAGACGGCTGCGGTTTTGAGGTTTCGTTTGCCTTGAGCAACGTATCGGTGAAATGCTTCGAACCGTGCAGCCCCAGTTCTTCTCCCGACCATGCCGCGAAAACGATATCGCGCTTAAACGTGTCGGTTTTTCCAATCGATTTGAGATGCGATAGGTATTCGGCGATTTCCAGCATCGCAGCCACGCCAGACGCGTTATCGTCGGCACCGACGTGAATTTTTCCTTGTTGGTTTTCGGTGGCTAAAGAGGATGCAGATCCTTTGCCCAAGTGGTCGATGTGAGCGCCCACAACGATGACTTCGGCCGATGGCGTGTTGCCCAATTGCAGGCGCGCGACGACGTTGCGACCGCGACCGGTGGTCTGTTTGACCGCGACGTTAGCCGAAACCTTGACCCCTTTGAGGTCGAAGCCCATCGCGGGTTCTCCGTTATCGAACCGCTTTTGTAAATCTTCTAATTGCTTCCCATTGGCTGCTAACCACTGTTGCACGACATTGTCTTTGACACTGATCGCGGCAATGCTGGCCCCTGAGGGGGCAAAATCATTTCGCAGGGGTACCAATTGGTTGCGTACTTGGGATGTCGGACCGCTGACCACGATCAACCCGATTGCTCCATTTTGTCGAGCATGAAAAAGTTTCTTTCGTAAACCCGAGTAGAACTTGAGATGCTGCCGCAGTTGGGGCGCAACATCTTCTGGCACGAAACGGAACACCAAAGCCCATTTGTCTTTGACGTCTAAATGTACATAAGAATCGTATTCATCGAATTTGTCGGTTTTGGGTGCAACGATTCCGTAGCCCGCAAAAACAACCTGCGCGTTGTCGACGGTGGTGTTGGCGGAGAATGTCAATGGGCGAAAATCTTCAGCCGCGACGGTTTGTGGTGTCGCCGATCCGATTTCCCAGGCCAACGCGTTTCCAGGAAGAAGTTTGGCGCCTTGGGGGAAGTCAAAAGGTTGAAAGTAGTTTTCGCCGGCCAAAGGTTGGCACCCGAGATGGCTGAGGTACGCCGCCACGTAAGCGGTTGCTTGGCGTTCGCCAGGGCTTCCGGTCATGCGACCGCCAAGCTCTTGGCGGCACAGGTAGTCAACGTGCCGTGCGATATCGGCGGCTTCGAAGTCGCTGCTGCCCATCTGCGCCGCAGCGACTCCCTGAGTGGTGGCTTGGTCGGATGCTTCGGTTTGTCCGGCTGCTGCGGTTTGGATGCGCAAGGCTTGTTTGGCCAGTTCGTGATTCCAGTCGGCTAAAAAGATCTGAGACTGTTTTTGGGCATTGCGGTTTGACGTCCAAGTCAGTTTTTTTCCGTCCGGCGTAAAACTGGCCAGCCCGTCAAACCCCTCGGTTGTTGTGATGCGGACCGGTGCGGAAACCGCGTTGGGGTTGGCGGCGACGATATACAATTCGAAATTGCTGAAGCCATGTTTGTTGGTGGTGAACACCAAATAATCCCCGCTGGGATGATAAAACGGAGCCCAGCTCATTACGTTCATCTTGGTCAGTTGTTGGGGATCGGTTCCGTCAATGTTCATCGTATAGATTTCAGCCAACAGTCCGTCTTTGGAAAACCGGCGCCAGCAAATCCGTTGCCCGTCGGGGGAGAAAAACGGACCGCCATCGTAGCCGGGTTCGTCGGTCAGCTGCCGTATGTCGCTACCGTCGGCGTTCATTACATACAGATCCATCATGGACGAAGGGTCGGTTTCAAATAGTTTTTGATCGGCTTCAGAAAGCGTCGTGGTATAGGCGGCGCGGTTGGACGCGAACGCGATCAGTTTCCCATTGGGGGAATAGGACGCTTCGGCGTCATAGCCCTTGGCTTCGGTAAGCCGCTGGTAGGTCTTGGAAGTTTGGTCGTAGGCCACCAATTCGTACGCCGGATCATAGTCCCAAGCGTATCGGCGTGTTTGTCCCGATTCGCGAAACGCGAGTTCGTCGATTTGTTTTTGTCGTGCTTCAGGATCAAACTGAGTCGATGCGTAGAGCACGCGATTTCCATCGGGGTGCAGCCACGCACAGGTGGTTTTCCCGTGACCGGGCGAAATCCGTGACGTGTCGCCGGTTTCAAAATCGAGGGTGTAAATTTGAAAGAATGGGTTGTCTGCCCGCCGCTCACTTTGAAAAACCATTTTGGTGCTGCCCTGAGCCCCCGATCCAAAGTACCCTTCGCCTGCCCGCAGGCCTTCGAAGGTGATCTGCCGCGTGTTGGACAGAAACCGGCTTTCGGCATCAGCATCTGGTGTTTGGGCTGGCTGCGCGTGAGTGAATGAGAGGCAACACGTCAATGCCCAGAACACGGCGCAGGTTATTTGAAAGAGTCGTCGTAGCAACATTTTTAAATCGATTGGGTTAGATGAACGAACTGGCCGCTGATGCAAATCTGAAAGCGAAACGATTCAGAGATTGCAGAACCGCGAGGATTCATTTTGGCAAAAATCGCGGTTAACGCCAGCGACCTTCAAAGTTGTCGCTCTTTCTGCGACATATTGAACTGCGTTTGAAAATCAGCAGTCCGTTTTGCTACCTTTTGCGTTAAAATGCAGGGAAATACTACCGGTGGCGTCCGCCTTTTTGTTATCGGTGGATGACCGTTCCCGGTTCTCCTGTCGGTACCGGCCCCGCGGCACTATGTGAATCTGCCCGTTTTTATTCGGCACCATAATTTATCTACCCTATCGGCTTGACTGCCAAGGACGCTTCCATGATCGCCAATCGTAGTTATGACTGTATTGTTATCGGAGGCGGACCCGGCGGTTCCACGGCGGCCGCCATCGTGGCTGAACAGGGTCATTCGGTTTTACTAATCGAACGCGATGCCGTCCCGCGCGAACACGTCGGCGAATCGCTAATGCCAGAGGCCTATTGGATCTTAGAACGTTTGGGGATCGTTCATGAAATGGATCGTGTTGGGTTCACTCGCAAACATGGTGTTCAATTCGTCAGCAGCACCGACAAAGAATCCAAGCCCTTCATTTTCGCCGATCATGAGGATCGCCCCAGTAAAGAAAGCTGGCATGTGAAGCGTGATCAGTTTGACAAATTACTATATGACACTGCTTACAACCGAGGCGCCACGTGTATCGATCAAACGCGCGTCTTAGACATCGATATCCGCAAAAAAGGCCAGCATAAGGTCGAAATTCAGACCGCCGAAGGTAAAACTCAAGACATCATGGGGAAGGTCATTATCGACGCCTCAGGCCAATCGGCGATGATCGCGAATCGGTTAGGCATCAAGGAAGTGTATCCCGATCTGAAGAAAGCCGCGATCTGGGGATACCACCAAGGCGCCAAACGGGCCGGCGGCGGTAACCCAGAAGTTACCTGCATCTTGCAAACCGAATCTAAGGACGCTTGGTTCTGGTACATTCCGTTGTATGACGGTACGGTCAGCGTCGGTTTGGTCGGCGACAACGAATTCCTGTTGAAACGTGGCGGTTCGCCGCAGAGTACCTACGAAGCGGAGATTAAAAATTGTAAAGGCATCCAAAGACGGTTGGCCGATGCGACGCAAGTGGGACGCTTGCAGATCGCCAAAGAATTTTCCTATCGCACAACGACCAAGGCTGGGGACGGATGGGTATTGGTTGGCGATGCGGGAGGGTTCATCGACCCGATCTACTCATCGGGAGTGTTTTTGGCGCTGAAATCGGGGGTGATGGCCGGTGAAGCGGTTGCCGAGGGACTGAGTAAGAACGATGTTTCTGCAAAACAGTTAGGAAAGTGGGAACGCGAATTCGAAAGCGGAGTCACCTTGATTCGAAAATTGGTTCGCGCCTACTACACCAAAGAATTCAGCATCGCAGACTTCATCAAAGCGCATCCAGATCACGTCGGCAACCTGACTGATTTGTTGATCGGCCGAGTCTACGAAGGTGCGCCCGGGAAAATTTTTGAGGACATGGACCCGTGGATTGAAAAAGCGAAAGCGGGTGAACTCGAAACGGCCAATTGACGCTTGGTCATTCCGAAAATCATGTCTGCCTGCGAGTTATGGCTGTGGCGCCCGAACATGTTCCCATGGAGTTTTCGGACGGTCTGTGTGAGCGAAGGATTTTCCCCTTTCTTCTTGCCTGTCGAGGGAAACACCTATGGAAATTCCGCATAAATAATGGATTTCAATGGCTAGTTCACGCAGGACGCAAAACGAAAATCGGTGATGGCCGGCTGAGAATTTTCTTGCATGGGCCACCGCTGCGGCGTTAGGATGACGTAATGGATTTTCCGGAGTTGCCTTTTGGGATGGATGCATGATCACTTTCACTTGCGACCGATGCAAAAAAACGATCGACGCGACAAATGAAATTCGGTTTGTCGTTTCGATCGAAGTTCAGGCTGCTTTCGGAACCGATGAAACGATCGTCGAAAATGAACATCTTGAACATCTCACCGAAGTACTTGATGAACTTGATTCTGATGAACAGGAAGAAATCAGCCACCAGGCCTATGAAAAACGTAGCTTCGACCTCTGCGATAGCTGCCGGGAGCAATACGGGAGGAATTTGTTGGGCGTAGAAACTGGAGCAGCGCTAGATTTTAGCGACAACTGATTCGCCCTTGAGGATGTCAGTATAAAACGAAAATCCATCGGGATAGTAGAGATCGCGCGGCTTCGGTTTTCGCGCGACTGGTCTGAGTTCCGGTCAATCCAGCGGCGCTAAAATCAGAATTCTATGGCCACTCATTTTTCGCCTCGTGCGCGGTCGGCAGTTTTCCTTTCCTGTTTCTCGCCTTCAACTTGTTCCTCTGCCCTTGGGGGCTTCCCGGCGCCGTCACCGGCTCAATTTCAGCAAACTTTTTCTCGCCGCGATAAATTCATCTGCCACACGCACGGTCGTTTCGGGAAGTTGTTTTTTGAGAACCTCAGTAAGGTGCGCGTCACCTGATTGAATCAAATGGTGGACCCATTGTTGGGCAATCCAATCGTTCTTGTGAAAGATTGGTGCAAAGACATCGAATCCCGCGAAGCGTTTGTCGGTTTCTGTGTTGGACTGAGATTGGGTTCGATGATGCCAATGCCGGCGCAACTCTTGTGCGGCGACGACGAAACTTTTTGCCCGTTGTTGCGCGTTGACATCGCCTTCTAAATATATCGGCATCACAAATGATTTACTGACGTCGATCTTATCGGGGAAGGTGCCCAAAATCTTGCGCTGTCCTAATGCGCGACACGCTACTTTCAGGACACCGCCCTGCCATTCCCTGCTGACGCGAAACGCGACGACGATCTCGCGCCCGCCCTCTAAAGTTTCGGTGCGCGATTGGTGGAATCGAAAAAAGGTTCCAGTGCCACGATTGATGGTGCCGCTGGCGATCACCGGGCGATGCTGAGGAATCTCTTGGTACGTTTTTCGGGCGGTCGAACGTTTTAATAGATCCACGTCACCCGTTAGACTGGCGATTTCAAGTTGAGCACTACGGCCGTTTAGCCCGATGCCGGCGCTGGATTCTTCCGAGGTGTCCACGTTGATGCTCCCATCGATGTGGCTGACGGTTTGCGACTTTGGACCATAGTCGGCAACGGGAAACGAATGAGCGTTCCATGAAACCTCGAAACGAAATTCGGAGAGATTTTCCCGATCGCCGGCGCGAATATCAGCGGTCACCGGAAGAACGACTTCGATAATTTTCCAGTGGGTAACTGGTGGAACGCCGACGGGAATCAATTCACGCACCGGCAACATTGCAGGCACGTCGAAGGTTACCACCGGTCCACCAGCATGAACAGGGTTTTCAATTATTGGCAACAGGAACAAGCAAATCGCGATGTTGTAAACGGCAACACTTCTAAAGATCAGCAGCATGGCGGAACCTTAAATGACAAGCAGAATTGCCTGTCCATCGGCATCCGCGCATCGGGATGAATTGGCTCCGTCGTGGAGTCATTGCGTGAAAGCAAACGCAAGGGCCCGTCGGTAATCGGCTCAAACGGCGAATAAGAATCGTCAACGAATCGCGCCTACGCGACAAGGGTTACGCAACCGACGTCAAAACAGTTCAAGCGCTCTTACAGAAAATTACTAACTTCTTTGAATGACTTGATCACGATATAGTTTTCAGAATTGTCCACGGGTTTGTTTCCCGGGCGGTCACTTAATAATACCTTCATTCCAGCGTCCGCTGCGGCGTCAATCTCTTGGGCAACGTCGCTGATAAAGAGAACCGATTCGGCGGGCATCCAGTCATCTGCAATTTTCTGGTAACTGTTTGGATCTTGTTTGTGCCCGATGGTTGTGTCGTAGTGACCGCTAAATTGGGGTAGCAAATTACCAGCCACGCTATGACCGAAGAACAGCTTTTGCGCGTAGATGCTGCCAGATGAATAAATCCGCAGATCCAACCCTTCAGCCCTCCAAGCCGCAATCGCCGGCGCGACGTCGGGGTATAAATGAGCCACCATTTCACCGTTGCGAAAACCGGACTCCCACACCAAACCTTGAAGCTTTTTCAGCCCCGTTGATTTGACGTCGTCATCCATCAACCCCATCAAAGCCTGATGCACTGCCACGGGGGGCGATACGCTTTTTCCCTGTTCGCAACAATCAGCGTACAGCGCTTGCGGCGAATCAAACCCCAAATCCGCGGCCAACAACGGTAATGTCGACTGGACGGATTCGGATTCAAAATGATCCTCTAAGAAACTGGAGAAGTTGCTCCGAGCGTAAGGGAACATGACCTCGTAGACAAAATCGATTGACGACGTCGTGCCTTCGATATCCAAAAGGATTCCGCGAACGTGCGCTCCGCGTGAGGGGGAATGGCTCATGAGGCTCCGTTATTGATCCAGCACAGATTTGAAATTGCCGTCGCCGTTAGGGGGGCTGTTTTCCAGATAGGACGGCCCCATGCACAAAGGAGCGTAGTTTTCGTGTACGGCATCTTCAATGTAGTGCGGTGTCCAACCCGTTTTGTCTTCGAACAATCGTATGCAACGAATCGTTTTGTCGCTGCATAGATTGAACCAGTGGTAGGTGCCGTTTGGCACACTTATTAGATCGCCGGATTCTACGGTGATCGAAAACACGGGGGAGGTTTGCGGGTTGATGTGGAAAACGCCACTGCCTTTGACCGTGAAACGGACTTCGTCCTCGGTGTGCAGGTGTTCTTTGTCAAATTTTTGCAGCATGTCATCCAACCCCGGTGTGTCTGGGGTGACATTGATTACATCGGCGGTAACAAACCCATGAGCGGACTTGAGCCGTTCAATTTCTGGCGAATAGGCTTCCAGAATTTCTTCGTTGGTAGCCTCGGGGCCGATGCGGCCTTCCACATCCCACTGTTCATAAATGATTCCGTGGGGGGCCAAGAATTCAGAAATCTCGTTGGCCTGTTGGATGTTTCGATTTTCGTCGGGAATGAAAACTCGGGCCATGTTACTTCTCACGTTAAAGTCATAATTGAGCGTATGCTCGATTTTAACGCGATTCTAAACCTTGGCTAGTTCTGCGCCATCAATTTTCGCCAGGTCAGCTCGAACAGGAACTCGTAGATTTCGATATGCCGTCGGGCCGCAAACACGTCCCGTCCCCACGTGTACAAACCGTGGTTACGGATCAAAAAGCCATGGGTCATCTTCTCCGGATTGTTTTTTAACACTTCCGCCACTTCGTCAGCCAGCACCGGTATGTCTTGCGTATTCTCAAAGATCGGCAACCAATGGGTCGCCAGGTGTGTGGTAATGCCCTCCAACCCCTTTAACATCTCATAACCTGAAAACGCGATCCCGCGGTCGGCGAAGAAATGATCAGACAAAAGCGTGCCCCAGATACTGTGGGTGTGCAGGATGCATCCTGACGGTAGTTTCGGGCCATCGGGGTTGGATAAATCATTCCAACGGCGATGTCGGGCCAGCACCACATGCAGCATCGTTTCGGCCGACGATTTTGGTTGGCCCGGTTTGATGGGATTGCCGTCGGGGCCCAAATGCACGAAGTCTAACCGCGTTAAACGGCCTTTGTCTTTGCCGCTGGCGGTCACGACAAGGTTCACCGGATCGGTCTGGGTGACCACGCTGTAGTTGCTGCTGGTGCCGACGCTCCAACGGCGCTGATGGAACAACCGGCCGCAGGATCGTAATTGGTCAATTTGATCTTGATAGCCTGCCAGTGGATGGGCTGGTTCAATCGGCGTCTCAACTGACGTTTGGCAAACTGGATCGGTTGCGCTTGAAACCATAGAATTGAGTTCCCTATCGTGACGATTAAAAACGTTAGTCTAAATGCCACCGAAACTTGTTTCCAGAGTACTGTCTGATGACGACACCGGAATTGCCCACTCACACTCCCGATCAGCGCAGTTTTGTTGGTCTGTGGCTACCTCCGGCGGCGGTGGCGACAATCGGTTTAGGGAGCGCGTATGTTGTCTATGGCATTACGATTGTGGAAAAATCCCTGTCGGCGCTGGTGCTGCCCGTAGGGTTGATGTGGTTGGCGTTGTTGCTTTGGTTTTATCTTTCAATCCGTTTAAAACAACGTTCTGCAGCGATTCTCAGCGCGCTGTGTTTGGTGCTGATTTCAGGGTTCGGCAATTGCTTGGTCGCTAACCAGTTGGCCAAAAGTTTAGAGTATCCCTATTTTGGATTTGAAATCGACGCGCTGGAGAAATTGGACGCGGTCGTAGTCTTGGGAGGTGGAACCACGACCAACCTCAATGGCCAACCACAACTGGCCAATTCGGGTGACCGAATCGCGATGGCAGCCAAAGTTATATTTGCCGGAAAGACCGACCGCTTGGTCTGCACCGGTCTGCAGACCTACCGATCGACGCCCGAGGATCTCCAAGGTGGCGAGGAAGCCCAAGCGATTTTGCGGAGTTTCGGAATTGCCGAACAGTCCATTGAAACCATTGGTGGTGAGAACACCGCGCAGGAGATGCAAGCGTTAAAAAAATGGATGGCCAATCACCCCGACCTTAAACGCATTGGCATCCTTACCAGCGCCTGGCATTTGAGCCGTGCGATGCGATTGGCGAACAACGCCGGTATCCAAGCAACTCCGATTCCCGCTGATTTCCTTTCCCGTTTCCCATCGGTGTCGGCGGACTGGGTGATCCCATCGTCGGAGAATTTGCAAGGTTCGTCGTTGGTGCTGCGTGAGTATTGCGCTAGGGTCGTGGGGCGATAACCAAACTGCTCGGGACACTCAACCCGCACGTGAACTCGAATTATGCTTTGGGCTTCTTCTTACTTTCTTTCTTTTTGGTTGCTTTTTTCTTCGCAACTTTCTTCTTGGCTTGCGTTTTTTCCTTCAGGGGCTTCGGGTTGGGCTTCAATTTCGGTTTGTCTTTTGCTTTCGACTTGGACTTTGTTTTGTTCTTGGTTTTCGATTTCGATTTCGATTTCGATTTCAGTTTCGCTTTCAGTTTTGTTTTCGCTTTCTCAGTTGATTTCTTGGGCATTGGTCGAGGTGCGACTTGATCGAGCGTGCGAATCAACTTGAATTCCATAATTCGTTTATCCAGATCAACTAAATCGACTTCGACTTCGACTCGGTCGCCTAAACGAAATTGATTTTGCGAACGAAAACCGTTGAGCGTTTTCGAGGCTCGGTCGAACTGGTATTTGTCAGGCGGTAGTTTGGAAACCGGCGCTAATCCTTCGGCGGGAATTTCGACCCCTTGGGCAAAGATTCCAAACGCTTCGACCCCGGTGACGATCGCGGTCAGTTTTTCGCCGACGCGTTTCTCCATAAAACTCAGCAGCTTTAACTTTTTCAATTCACGTTCGGCATCAGCAGCACGTTTTTCCAAATCGCTACAATGTTTCCCGGTGGCTGTTAATCGGTCAAAATCAGCCGGCGGCCGTTTCCCGTCGATCAGATCACCCACCATCCGGTGAATGACAAGATCCGGATAGCGACGGATGGGGGACGTGAAATGGCAGTACGCTTCGCTGGCTAGGGCGAAGTGCCCGGCTTCTTTAGGGCTGTAGATGGCTTTTTGCATGCTCCGCAAGATCGCGAAATGAATGGCGTAGCTTTGCGGTAGATGCTCCGATTCTTCGACTACCCGTTTGAGTTCGAAGCGATCCTGCAAACTGTCGCAGTCAATCCCCAGTTGTCGCACGAACTGAGTCAGCTCCGTAAGTTTTGCTTCGCTGGGTGGTTCATGGATACGTCGCATCAAATACAGCTTTTGGTCCACCAAATACTGGGCCACGGCTTCATTAGCGGCCAGCATGAACTCTTCGATTACTTGGTGACTTTCAGTGTTTTCAGTCGTATGGGCTCCACTGACACAGCCGTCATCATCAAGGTCGATCACCACTTCGGGCAGGACCAGATTGATTGCGCCGTTGTCCATCCGGCGTTTCCGGAGTTTCATCGCCAGGGTGTGCATGTTGCGAACGAGCGCGAAGACTTCCGGCGTCAGTTTTTTCTTCCAAGGCTTATCGTTGGCCAGATAGTCGTCGATCTCTTCGTAGTTGAAACGGTGAGCCGATTTGATCGCGCCGCGATGAAGGTCGGTTGCGATCGGTACACCGTCTTCATTGAATTCGATGATGGCGGTCATCGTGTAACGCACACGGTCTGGCTGAAGACTGGCCAGATTGTTGGAGATGATCTCCGGCAGCATCGGAATCACGCGGTCAGGCAGGTAAACGCTGGTTCCGCGCGCGAAAGCCTCGTTGTCCAAATCCGAACGATAGGGTACGAAGTGAGACACGTCGGCGATGTGAACGCCTAGCTTCCAATGGCCGTTTTCGATCCTTTCCAGAGATATCGCGTCGTCAAAATCACGGGCCGTTTTCGGATCGATGGTGGCGACGGTGGTGTTCGTAAAATCAGTGCGGCCGTTTGAGACTTTTTCGTCAAACAAATCGGCTTGTTTGCGGGCATCGCTGAGTACCGGTTCAGGAAAGTCCTCGGGCAATCCAAATTCACGAATCACCATCAGCGTATCGACTCCCGGCGTTCCGCGATCCCCCAGCACTTCGACGATGACGCCTTCCCCGACAGAATTGGAAGTGGGGAAGTGAACCATTTCCACAACAACCTTATCGCCGATCTTGCAGTTCTTTGCGCTCGCGTCGCCGACCATGATGCTAGATTCGAACGTCCCCCCATCGACGATTACGAAACCGTCTTCACCGCTGACGTGGTAGCTGCCGACGAACTGATGGGTTTTGCGTTGAAGAACTCTTACAATGCGTCCCGAGATGCGGTTGTGTTCGACTCTTTTTCGATTGTCACGACCCGAATCAGCGCGGGAACGCGCGACACGCACCAGCACGGTATCCAGATGGGCCGCGTCGAGCGTCTTGGTTTTGGGAATGAAGATGTCTTCGGATCGATCGGTGGCGGTAGAATCTTCGGGGGTCACAAAACCGAACCCGCCAGACGCTTTTCGGAAGGTGCCGATAACTTCGTTGGTCTTTCGTGCTTTGAGTTTCGTGTTGGTGTTGGGGGGGCCAACGGCGGTGCTGGCAGATTTCGATTTGGTTTTTGATCTCAGTTTTGACTGTACCTCAGGGGTAGGATTTTCCGCTGAGGTCCGCCTTGTTTGTGGATCGGATCGCGATTCCGAATCAGAACGGGATTTCGAATCGGGGTGCGGTTGGGCGTGTTGAACTTCTGCCAACCCAGGTTTCTTCTTTTTCTTGGTCGTGGGTTTCACGACCAGATGATTCGATGCGAAGGCAATGTTTTTAGCTCTGACCAATTGTTTGATCGCGCGGCGGACTTGCCGTTCGTCTTCTTGGAGCTTCAGTTTCTTTGCGATTGCGCGCGGTTTGAGGGGTTGGTAATTGTCGGCCAAGACAAGGTCGACGATGAGTTGTTTGATTTCGTTATTGTCTGTCATATAGAAAGTGTAGTAATCCGCGTCACTTTTAGCAGCAAATAAAGCAAAGGTTAGATAAATTTAGTGATTTGTCGATTATGTGACGTTCAGATTACGATGCTCGCGCACCCACAATACGCAAAACATCGGTAACAGAATCACGATCGCCGACTGATAGGTGGTCAGCCCCAGTGTCCAATGAATCTCGGGCCAAATTAACTCAGTAATGAACCGGAAAAGGAAATAGCTGATGAAACACAGCTTAATCGGCTGCCCTTTGAGACCGTCATTGACCAACATCAGATACAGCAAAAACGCCATCGCGATGTGAAAAACGAATTCGTAAATTTGAATCGGTTGTCGCGGCAACGAATCGACAGAACCGAACACGCCCCCCACGGCATGGACGTTTGGACGCCGTAGCAACACCCGCCGAAAAAACATCCCAGTTGTCCCACGCCGATCCCAAACCGCAGCCCAAAAGGTAGGGGCGTGAGCAAGTCGATCGAGGTCATCCTGAGCCGAGGCGCCGATGGCCATCGCGAAGACCCGCGCGCGTAGCAGTTCAGCAACGGAGTAGCGCATGCGAACGGGTGTTCTGGGGGCCGAGATATTCGAGGCGATGCTGTTGATCAGCCCGAGATGTGATTCTGCTTCGCGTAAAAGCAGGACCCGGCGACGGAAGTCAAGCGATGATCAGTGCTTTGGACTTTGGTGCTGCGATTGAATTCAGGATCGAAAAGGTTATTCTGAGTTTCACCCATTGCATGTCGTGCTCTGTGCGAAGAAATGGATCTTTCAACCTTCTAAACACGGGAATGGACGCAATGGGTCTTTCTTCGATATATTCCTGATAGAATAATAATCCGGGTTGATACTGGGGCAAGAGTTTCTCCATGCGTACCCACAGCTTGTCCGGTAGAATCCATGCTCCAGTCTTTGTTACTGGCTCCGCCATTGTGGTCTCCGTGTATCAGATGTGTTGTTGCAGAAGTGATACGGACGAAACAACAAATGGTCCAGTTCTGGGATGGGTTCTAAACCAGGTGCGAAAAGAATCTCCCAAAGAATAACTTCATTCCGCTGGAAATCTTAAGAAAAGGTTGTCCCCCAATGCCACGGAGGGCAGACTGCCTGAACCAGTGTTCAAACACGCGTCAGACCTCCTCGCGTAAGCCCATTTACTTTCTCCGCTCAACCGCCGGATTGAACAGGGACGCGCCCCTCAAGCAAACAGGCAGGCCCGGCAAACCACGAACAACTGGAGCCGTTAACGACTCCGGTGTTCAGTGATAGACTGATGTTAGATACAGAGCTTGCTGCCGAAAAATCTTATCGCATCGCTTCTACGGTTTCTAACAGTTCCTCGTAACCTAACACCAAATCATCAGCCCGAGTATTACGATCGGGGGTAGCACGGGTTAGGATCGTCTGGCTGAGCCGCGATGGGAAGCCGACAGATCGCACCGTAGCACGGGCGAGTCTTGGTCGATAATCAGTGGCCTCATCAAGCACGGCAGCCAGTGGAGTCCCTGGCAAAGTATCGCCGTTCACGCGAAAATCCCTGATGAAGGTGTTAAGATTGGGTAGAAATGGTAGGGCTGACTGAGGCAGGTAACGAAAATGAGCGAAGCGCAGTTGGGCGTCGCCCGGAGTACCAAAGTTTGCTGTGACGCCCCGTACGGAAACATTATTAAATCTTCCCCGCCGTGTGAATTCGGGACGGTTCAGTGCTCTATCACGAGCGGCAACAAACCCGTTTCGAAATTCAACCGCGAACCCGCTTCCCGTGGATTCAGCATCGAGAATACTAATTCGATTGTGTGATCGCACAGCGTGAGGCTGGAAAAGCACGGCGTTTCGACCGCGTGTATTGAAGATCTCACTGGCACTTAAGTCCTGAATCCCATGTACATTCGCGATACCGCTCTCAAGTCGAAGTGTCACGCCGCCGATTGATCGAATGTTTCGGAACCTAACTCGGCTAGCAGCGTGTACCTGAATTGCCCCGAAGCCACCGGAATTATTGCTTGCGGTGATATTGGTAAAAGTACCTCGCGTTGGAACGGCACCATCGATTCTCTGAACAAAGCTGTTACCGTCGGTTACAACCGTGATTGTTGAGAAATAAGTGAATCTATTGTTGATAATCAGATTGGAAATCAGAAAGTTATCGACACCACATACGGAAATTGCACGAAATCGTGCAATTTCTAGCGGATCAGATGGAATAGATGGTCCAAAAATACGAACTCTTCGGGAGTTGGCATTGCCAACAATACTGACATTACGGATGCCGCCCTCCAACAAAAACATGGCCACCTCGTCGTCGCTCACGCCTGCAACTGATGATTCATCTGCCAGCAAAGTCACATCCCGCCCAAAACGCAAATGCACGTTGGATTGCAGCTTGACGCCCCGAAGCCGATAGGTGCCATTTCTGATAACAATGCGAGCCCCCTGGAGGATGCCTCCACCGGGAAGCCTCGTTCGCCGGTCATTGGCATTATCAATGGCCGCTATTAACCTGCGCGTGTCTGAGTTGTTGCCGGGGCGCTCGGTGAAGTTAATCGTGGGAAGTCGTGAAAAATTAGCCGGGGTTGAATAACCGGGATTTATCGGCGCCACCTGCGCCACACTCGTTGATTGTTCTGCAACAATCACTGTCAAAAACACAACACAACAAACAACTCTTGAAACAGTCTTGATCATACAAAGTCTTTCTTAGTGTTTGGTCGTTCCCAAGCCATTGTCTTTTAGCCTAAAAAATAAGACGCCAATCAGTGAACAACATTTAAGCGGAACAATGGGTCAAGGAGACCCGTTGGTTTGCGACGTAGCATCAATAATTTGACTCAATGAGCATCGGTGAAAGTACGGACTCTCTGCTTCCCAACCATTTGTGAAGTAGTGATAAGTAAAAAAATCACACCGATCTTCGGGGGGTAGTTCACCCTTCGGTTTGTTTTAACGTGCGAAACCAGTCCCATGTTAATGGTTTTGAAGTTTTTTAAAAGAACCTCCAGGAATTCTTTGATCGCAGGAATTGTTAGTTGACTTGGGGGGCGGAATTTGGATGTTTGGTTTTCTTTATTGAGGGGGGAGATCCTGCTTTTTGGGGCACTTGCTTTCGTGGGGCACTTGCTTTCGATCGTTTCGTGGTCGAAAGCAACGATTCTCCCCTGCCATCGCCACTTCCAATGGCTTCATTTTGGCTCGTTTTTTCGATTCTCTCGCGGTAAGCGTTCTCCAGCACGATTGTTGAAGTTGGGTTCATTTTAGAGGGGCGCTTGAACCTCGGGAGCGAACTTAGTGATGACACGCCAACGTAATCGCCAGCTGTGGACACTACGGCTGAAACGATATCGACTCTTTGGCCAAACTATCGTCGACTTATGTCGCACCGAAGAAGTCTCGCAAGCTGATTTTTACTATTGGAAAAAACGGCTTGGTGATCAGGCGATGGCCCGATCCGAAGATTCGCCTGCCGACGCAGACCCAATCCCTCCCGCCAACGCGCAGCCTCAGTTTGCTGAGGTCGCGCTGCAGAAGAAAACCAACGCAGACTTTGATGTCCACAATGCATCGCCGCCGTTCCTCAGCACCGCTCGGCTGACCAACGGAATTCAAATCGAACCTGGCACCGGCCCTTGCCATGTCCGCCGTATCGTGGCGTAACTGCTTGAGTATCAGGCGCGTCAGGCCGAGGCTACTACGGAGCCCACTGAATACGCCGAAGCTTCGAATGTTTGCGAGGCATCGCCACGTTGAATTTCGATCCCGAACTGAAAATTTATGTGTGCCTTGCCGCCACCGACATGCGGAAAGGCTTCGCCGGTCTCTCTGGCATCGCGCGGGGAGGATTGGGGGCCGACCCAACCGATGGCAGCCTGTTCATTTTCATTAACCGCCAACGCGCTCGGATGAAATTGCCGCATTTTAACGCCGGTGGGAACTGGCGGTATTACCGGTTGCTGGAGAAAAGCGCCTTTGAGCAACTGACCGCCGATGGTGATGATCAGCGTCGGCAAATCGACGCCATCGAGCTGTCGATGCTGCTCTCGGGCGTATCGCTTCAAACCGCTTTTGGGGCTGGAGTGCCTCAAGACCCTCGCCGGTCGATTCCAACTACTATGCCCTCTGCTGACTTCTGAGATGCGGTCAAGCTTCCTTGCGAAAGCTTCGGTTCAAGTCGTTGCATAAAGCAGCACTCAAACACACGTCGGACCTCACCGGGGAAGTTTATTTGCTTTCTCCGCACAACCCTCGGATTTACGGCGTCGGATTTCGATGGATAGAGGACTGTGCCAAGTCGTGCTGGCTCGTCCCACCGACACTGCCTTGTATCCGATTCTTGTACATGGGCTCGCGGATTCGCGTCCACGCTTCCTTCAGGCCCCACCGCGCGGATGACGCCCTTGCGATTCGCTCGTTCTTCACCTCCATCAGGTTGAACAGGGGACTTACACCCCCAAGCAAAATAAACATGCCCGGCACACACGAAAAAACGTCGTCAATCTCAAAGATTAACGACGTTTTTAAAAGCTCCCCCGGTAGGACTTGAACCTACGACAAACGGATTAACAGTCCGTCGCTCTACCAACTGAGCTACAGGGGATCAGCGATTAAGTTTTACCAATAACGGAAAACTCAAATGCGTTTCGAGCGAGCATTTTACGTAACCACTGCACTTTGGACAAGGGCGTTTTGGGATCGTTTTTCATGGTTTTTCTGCAAAGTTTTCCACGTGTGACGAACAAACATCGTTCCGTTGTCGTTTTCGAGACACTTTTTTAAATCCAAAACGGCCGTTATCGCGAACCCGGTTACATCTTTGAGGTGCTCCCCCCCCTGACTTGCGTTACTGACAGATTTTAACGTTTGGAAAACACGCAGGGCCTGTCGGTTATTCGCCATTTCGCAAGCATCGTTCTTGCATCGGAAACCGGAAGTTGAGCCAAGGGCACTTCAGAGTCACCAGTGTTTAAGTTCGGGCGTGGAGCAAGCGTCCTCTAGTTTTTTTTCTGTATTCCGCGCTGTACTGTTTAAGAGAGACCCATGAGCAAATCGACGATTGATTCCTTCCCCCAGCGACTGCGTTCACAAACCGCTGCCTTCTCCAGTCATGCGGGAACCATTTACGACAACGGCCGACGGCTGAACGCGCAAACCCTCTTCCGATCTTACTTTTGCATGGCGGTGGTGGTTTGCCTCGCAATACAAATTTCCGCCCAAGTCTCAATCGCAGAAGCCGATGAGAACTTCGGCTTGATCGACGTCCCGCAACTCCACCCCCAAACGCAATGCGAAACCTGCACCGACATGTTCTGCGCTGACACGCCCTCCGCTGAACTGGGAAATTCGCCGCAGGCCGTACAACCGCCATTAAATCTATCACCATTAAATTCTTCGCAGGGCGATCTATCGGTCGGCGTTGTGGAACCGGCGGTAGCGTATCAGGCGGCGTCAAACCAATTCATCGCGCAACCCGGTCACATTCCGATTGCTCAATCGGGGTACGTTGTTGACCAAACATGGGCGCCAATAGATTCCGGTTTTGACATCGCGGTTTCCATGCCGGCACAGAACTACGCTCAAGCGTCTACATCAGCTTCACTTGCATCACCTTCCACTCCTCCTTCATCATCAGGAACCGTCGCACCCGGGTTGGCTCAACGAAAAGCCGAACGGGCCGCTCGAGTAGGCATTCAAGGACATCTCGGAGGTGGTTTGGGCGGGGCCAAATACGAGGGCGTCGGTTGGTCGAATCAATCGGCTCAGAATGCGATTCGAAGTTGCTGTTATTGGGGCGTCCGGCCGACCGCTCAAATCGGTGTCGCCAAAGGCAACGATGGTTTCTGGTACGCCTGCGTATTGTATTTCTAACCCCATGTCGCCAATCGTGATTGTTATCTCCCCGTTAGCCACTATCGCCATGGGGCGCGGAAAGTTATTCCTACAAAGATGGCTGATGAGAACTATCCCCTTGTTTGTGGAACGTGCTTCAAATCGCGACGTTTGTCGACGGAACGATCTTCATTGACGAAACCGGTGCTGACGAAATCGGCGACATGTCGCCGCTGTTGCAGAGCAAAGTTTTGAGGTTACTTCAGGAGCAAACAGTTGAACGCGTCGACGGACCCCAAACCATCGATACCGATGCCCGAATCGTTTCCGCGACCAGCCGGAACCTAGAACTTATGATCGAGGAGAACGAATCGAGATTGAATCTATACCATCGAATCAACGCGTTAATTGATCAAGAGGCCAACCACATTGACGCTGACACATTGGAAATGATGGAAAGTAAATTGATCACGGAAACCCTTTGTGGAACCTCTGGTAATCAGTCGCAAGCGGCGGAGATGTTGGAGATTACCCGCCGGGGCCTGCGAATAAAATCCGATCCTTGAGGATTGTGATTGAGCAAATTGTAATTGAGCAAATTATGATTGAGCGAATTATGGCACCCGCGTAGCCCCTGCACCTCAACGACGATCCGTTGCAGAATTGGGCGCGTAATACCCTACGCTGCCTAAACATTGAGCGCGCTTCGCCAACAGGCTGAACGTCGCCGATTGTTACGGCGGGCAACACGCCCTTCAGGGTGGTTCATGGGGCGGCATGGCAATTGCGGTCAATTCCAAGTCAGACGCGATAAATCCGATCCTCTTGTCGAGCCAACGATGCGCGGTTCATCGACTTCAAACTCAGTAGCGATCATCGGGGAAGTTCTATTTGATCATTTTCCCGACGGGGGAAAAGTGCTTGGCGGAGCGCCTTTCAACGTCGCGTGGAACTTAGCCGCCCTCGGCGTTGACGTCACGTTGGTCAGCGCCGTTGGCGATGACGTCGAAGGGACGGAGGTCATCGAAGCGCTCCAACAGTGGGGGCTTTCGACGCAGCAGGTAAAGGTCCGCCGGGGGGCAGCGACAGGATCGGTTAACGTCAGCTTTGAGGATAACGAACCATCTTTTCACATCGCGGACAATCAAGCCTACGACCATCTGTGTGTTGACCCATTCGAAACCGTCCCGGAACATCCACTGCACACCGCCGGGGTGATCTACCACGGTTCACTGGCCCTGCGGCACGCCAACAACCGCGCGGTGTTGAAACGCATTGACGACACCGTCAAAGGTTTACGTTTTGTCGATCTAAACATTCGAAAACCGTGGTGGGATTTAGGTCTTTGGGAGCAAACCATCGGCGGAGTCCACTGGTTGAAGCTAAGCGGTGACGAACTCCAGCAGATCAGCGGAAAAACTTTTCAGACCGATTCTATTGAAGCAATACAGGCTGCGATAGCGTCTTTTGAGTCGCAATCGGACTTCGAAACACCCGTGCACTATTTGGTTACCTGCGGTAGTGGCGGTGCGTATTGGGTCGGTCCACGGGAGCGGCATTTCCAGCCCGTTGAGCCCATCAAAAACTTCGTCGACGCCGTTGGAGCAGGCGACGCGTTTGCCGCTGCGGCGATTGCTGGCATCATCAAACGCTTGCCCCCGAAAAAAATTCTTGCCCATGCGGTGAGGTATGCGTCCAAGGCTTGCACCATCCGCGGCGCAACCACTTTCGACCGGCAGCATTACGGAAGTTCTCCGCTTTCGGATCCCTGACAAACGCTGAAATCTCGCCGTTGAAAAATACAGGACACCCTTGAAAAGCAATGAGAGAACAATGATCGCTGAACTGATTAACGTAAATGCGCACGACCCGATTTCAGACTTAGAACCGGCTACGATCGCGGAACCGAAAACGGACGGTTTAAAGATCATGATGATCAGCCTTCACGGGCTGGTGCGTGGCAATGACATGGAATTGGGACGCGACGCCGACACCGGTGGCCAAGTTAAATACGTTGTCGAATTAGCCCGCGAATTGTCGACCACGCCGGGAGTCAAAGAAGTAGAACTGCTGACGCGCCAGGTTTATGATTCGGTCGTCGACGACAGTTACTGCCAAGTCCAAGAGCAGCTTTCTGCCAACGCGAAAATTGTTCGCATACCCTTTGGCCCGAAGCGGTATCTAAGAAAAGAGTCCTTGTGGCCTTACTTGGAAATGTTCGTCGACCAAACGTTACAGTACATCCGTCGTCACGGCGTCCCGGACGTGATTCACGGTCATTACGCTGACGCGGGTTACGCAGGGGCGACGTTAGCACGATTACTGCACTTGCCGTTCATCTTCACCGGGCACTCGCTGGGCCGCGTCAAAAAACAGCGTTTGTCGGTTGGCCGTGATGGGGAAGACGCAAAACAATACTTGGAGTTATTGGAAAAGAAATACAAGCTTAAAAACCGGATCGAAGCCGAAGAAGTCGCGATCGAAACGGCATCAATGGTCGTTACCAGCACCAACCAAGAAGTAACTCAGCAATACGAAATGTACGACCACTATCAACCAGCACGGATGGAAGTGATTCCGCCGGGGGTCGATTTAGCGCTGTTCAACCCCGAGGTACATGAGCAGCAGATTGACAACGTCGCGGTGTCGATTGATCGATTTCTCACCGATCCACACAAGCCAATGATTCTTGTGATGGCCAGACCAGACGAACGCAAGAATCTTGAATCTGCGGTGCGCGTGTTTGGCGAAAACCCAGACCTGCAGAAAATTGCCAATCTTGTCATGGTGATGGGGACGCGCGATGACATTGAAATGCTGCCCGCCGCCCAACAAAAAATTATTCGCCGCGTCATGTATTTGGTCGACAAGTATGACCTTTATGGAAAAGTCGCCTATCCAAAAAAACACGCGCCATTGGATGTGCCAGATCTTTACCGTCTGGCAAAACAGCGTCGCGGCGTCTTTGTGAATCCGGCATTCACGGAGCCTTTTGGATTGACATTGCTGGAGGCTGGGGCGGTGGGGGTGCCAATTATTGCCACCAACGATGGCGGTCCACGGGACATCATCGCGAACTGCCGCAACGGCATATTGATCGACGCGATGGACGACCACAGCATCTATCGAGCGCTGAAAATGGCGCTTACTGACGACCAACAATGGGACCACTGGTCTCGCAACAGCGTCAGCAACACGCGCACGCATTACAGTTGGGCCAGTCACGCAGAAAAGTATCTGCGGGACGTAAAGGACATATTAAAAACCTCCGATTCACCGCAAGTGGTCAACCGGCCGGCTCGGCGATTGCCCGAATTTGATCGCTTGATTATCGCCGACCTTGACAACACGATCACCGGCGACGCTGAATCGTTCGCGGCGTTTAAGAAAGTGATTGAAGACAACGACCACATCGGTTTTGGCGTGACCACGGGGCGCCGTTTGGAAAAAGCGGTCCAGATGATTGACGATCTAGGGCTTCCGAAACCCGATCTGTTGGACACCGACTCAGGAACGCAGTTGCATTACGGTGAACGATTGACCGCCGATCTTAGCTGGCGGAAGTCGATTGGATTCGCATGGGATCCTGAAAAGATTCGCAGCACCCTTGAACCGTTGGAAGGTGTTGAACTTCAAGACGATGTCGAACAGTCAGAATTTAAAATTGGATATAAGCTTGACCCAAACAGCAAAACATCACCCTCGAAAATCAAAAAACTCTTGCGGGCGGCAGGTGTGCGGGCGAAAGTCGTGATGTCGCTGGGAACGTTTGCGGATATTATCCCGGTACGTGGCGGCAGTGATCTTTCCTTGCGTCACGTACTGTGGAAGTGGAGTTTTACTCCCGAAAATGTGCTGGTCGCGGGCGATTCGGGCAACGATGCAGGAATGCTGCTCGGTCGTACGTTGGGTGTGGTGGTTGCCAACCATGGCCCGGAACTGAATCGACTACGCAACCGGCCACGAATATATTTTGCCCAACGTGCCAATGCGGGAGGTATCCTCGAAGGTATCCAATACTACAACTTCCTTGGGAACATCACGATTCCAAATGATCGTAACGAATAAACCATTAGAAACGCCGAACGGTGGAGACTGTGTCAAACCAGGGCAATCGAATCCAGCCCTAGGTGGACCGACGGCCGCGGTTTCCTCGTGGCCAGCCCATAATTTTGTCGCCGATCTGCCGGCGACGGCTTCTGAATCGCAATACAACGCCGCGTTAACGTTGAATCGGATTTGGCCTCGACTGGAGGCTCGATGGTGGTTGGTTGGTGATGAAGAAAATGACGCTAACTCAAAACGGATTGCAGAATTGCAGGCAGCGTTTTTCGTTCGAACCAAACGTTATTGGCCACAGTTATTTGAAAAACTGTTTCAGTTGTACGGCCATCGATTTGATTTTCACTACCATGTCGAAGCAATGCTATGTTCGATCATCGCTGCGATGAAGGTCCGCGACCAAAGGTTGACTCACGTCGACCAGCGGCGTGAAATTGAAGACGACTGGTTTCAAAGCGAGTCCTTGGTTGGTGCTGCGTTGTATGTCGATCTATTTAGCGGCAATTTGGGGAAACTTCGGAATAACATCAGCTATTTCAAAGAGCTCGGGATTACGTATTTGCATTTAATGCCGCTTTTCGAATCGCCCGACGGCAATAGCGACGGCGGGTATGCGATCAGCGACTATCGCGCGGTTGACCCTCGGTTGGGCACGGTCAACGAACTCAAATCCTTGGCCAACGACTTACGGGCCGAAGGGATTCTTTTGGTGTTGGACTTCGTGTTCAACCATACCAGTGATGAACACGTGTGGGCCAAACAAGCTCAATCGGGAAACCGCGAATACGAAAAATTCTACTTTGTGTTTCCCGATCGGACCGAACCCGACCAGTACGAATTCCACTTGCGAGAAATCTTTCCGACGGTGCGGCGCGGAAATTTTACATGGCATGATGGTATGGGCCGCTGGGTGTGGACAACGTTTAATAGTTTTCAGTGGGATTTGAATTACCAAAACCCGTCAGTGTTTCGCAGCATGATGCAAGAGATGCTGTTCATCGCCAATTTGGGCGTTGATGTTTTGCGGTTAGATGCGGTGGCGTTTATCTGGAAACAGAAGGGCACCAATTGCGAAAACTTGCCTCAAACGCACACCGTCATTCAGGCGTTCAATTTGTTCATCCGCATCGCAGCGCCAGGGTTGGCGTTTAAATCAGAAGCAATTGTGCATCCCGACGAAGTCCTAAAATACGTCGGCAGCGACGAATGTCAAATTTCTTACAATCCTCAGTTGATGGCGCTTTTGTGGGAATCGATGGCGACCCAAAAAGTTGAACTCTTGAACGTCGCTCTGGCGCGTCGGTCAACGATTCCGGAAAAAACATCATGGGTGAATTACTTGCGATGCCATGATGATATTGGTTGGACGTTTGACGATACTGACGCCGCTCAAGTGGGGATCAATGCTCAGGATCACCGCAAATTCCTCAACGATTTTTATACCGGCCGTTTCGCAGGTTCGTTTGCACGCGGTGTCCCGTTTCAAGAAAATCTCGACACCGGCGATATGCGCGTCTCGGGAACACTGGCGTCGCTGGCGGGACTTGAACAGGCGATTGAATTAGACGATCAGGCACTAATTCAATTAGCCGAAGCACGGATTAAATTGCTGCAAGGTATATCGATGAGCATCGGTGGAATACCACTGGTTTATCTCGGCGAAGAATGGGGAATGCTGAACGACTATAACTTCGTCAACGACCCCGCAAAGGCCGATGATTCGCGCTGGATCCATCGACCGAAGATGGACGCTGATTTTGTCAGCAGGCTGCGATCGAAGAATCAACCGCAGGGCGTTCACTTTCGAATTTTCAACAGTATTGGACAGTTAATCAAGGTGCGAAAATCTCAGCCGGCTTTCGCGGGGCAGGAGATGGAGTTGTTCGCCACCGGCAATCCCCATGTGCTGGGCTTTGTTAGAATGCGCGACGGCCATCGAATCGTGGTGTTGGGAAGTTTCTCCGACCAACCGAAAATCGTCGACGGCAACTGCGTCCGCGCGGCAGGCTTCGGTCGGTTCTTTCATGATTTAGTCGAAGACAAAGAAACGGTCACTTCACAACCGTTGACAATGCGGCCCTATCAGTTGCGATGGTTGATTCGAAAATAGATCGCAGTTCGAACACTGCCCGGTCGGAAATTGATCAGGAAACCAAGAAGCAGCATGACCATGACAATTGAACCGTTCACCCACTGGTTGTTCACCGATCTTGATGGCACTTTGATCCCGCTTGATGGGGAGAAACAGAATGTTGAAGACCTACAGCAGTTAAAGACTTTATTAGCCGAACATCGCATCGGCCTAACGTTCGTGACCGGTCGACATCTTTCATCAGCGCTGGCGGCGATTCCTGAATTTGATTTGCCGATTCCACAATGGGTTATCAGCGACGTCGGGACCAGAATTTCAGAATACGCCAACGGCGCGGCGACCTCAAACGCGGATTACCGGGGGCAGCTATTGGCGATTATCGATGGGTGGAACGCCGACAAAATAATCAGCGCATTAACGCAAACGTTTCAATACGAGCACTTAGAACTTCAGGAAGCTGAAAAACAGAGCCCATTGAAGATCAGTTTTTACACCGACGCCGAATGTGTCGAATCTCTGGCAAACGAATGTCGCCTGGTTTTCAATCGACGCGCTGCGCCGTTGGCGGTCGTCAGCAGCGTGGATCCTTTCACTGGCGACGGTCTTATTGACGTCTTGCCCGCTGGCGTCGACAAAGCATACGCTTGTAAGTGGTTGGCGCAGACGTTGGGATTACGATTCGACCGCGATATCACTTACGCTGGAGATTCGGGCAATGATTTGGCGGCGTTGACTTCTGGCTGTCGAGCGATCGTGGTGGGAAATGCGGACACCGCAACAAAGCAACACGTGGCTGGGCTAGCGCAGGTTTGGGTCAGCTCCAAAACGGCCACCTCGGCTGTGGTGGAAGGGGTGATCGATGGGATCAAGAACCCGGAACATCGGTGATGGCCGTTGGGCTGCCATCAGACAGTGCTGCCATCAGAGAGTGCTGCCATCAGAGAGTGCCGGAGGCCTGAACGCAAAACGGCCGATGGGCGCGGAATAATGGGCTCGGAATAATGGGCTCGGAATAGGCGATGAAAGCTTAGAAATCACCCAAATCTGTGATCCAGACGTCCCCTTAACGGCCCCGTGGCGTTGGGACTGTTTTGATTCCATGTTATCCGCGACTTTCAACGATTTCATCGCCAACGCACGCTCGCAAACAGCAGAACCGCTAACTCATACCGCCTGCAGGTGTCCAAACCTTTCACGAATCTTGTTTCTACCGGTAGAGTTTTGCCTAACTCGGTTAGTGTTTGGTCGTTCCGCAACTATGGCTTGAGGGTAAGCTAGCACCGTCTATCGTTGCGCAATTGTCGTTATTTAGAGACCGATGACGAATAATTTGAGTGAACGTAAACCTATTTGCAAAAACTTGAAAGTCTCCAGAAACAATTTCAAGTTTTCAAATAATTGGCCTTTGATTTGCGCGTAAGGCATTCGTCTGACTGGCGAAACCACTTGCGATCAAACAACAATGAAGTCATGGAAGGTGTAAAGTGCTAGTTCTATCTCGAAAAATTGAAGAATTGATCGAATTCCCGGAACTCGGAATCAGCATCGAAGTCTTACGTATCAAAGGAAATTCAGTCCGTCTTGGTATCAAGGCTCATGAGTCGGTGCGAATCCTACGCGGCGAATTGCAGGAGATGGTGAATGAACTTCAAGACCATGATCAAGCCACAGTTTCGGCGCCCGCCATGCCGCAGCAGTTCGATTGTCAAGTCGCCTAACCCAATTGGATTGTCTGACTCTGACTCTAACTCTGACGTCGATTCGCTCGACGTTCGTGCTGGAACCGCGGGTTACTCTATGAAGTCACTGTCACTGAACGTTCCCCACGGCCGAGGTTAAAACGAGATGAAAGTATGGTGTCGCAGATCTTTTTCCGCCGCGTAAAACGGTAAATCCCGCCAACTGGGATCTGACTTTCTCCGTTTCATACCGCCCAAGGTTCACCAATCGGCATCTCTTATCAGGGGTGCTGTCACAATGGTGCCGATCCATCCGATTCTACCAAACATTCGTACAAGTCCGTTTCCCCACTAGGACGATGCAAGAGGAGTATTTGACTCAGTAATGGCCGGTGGCCAAATAAGGCCAGTGGCCTGTAAAGGGAGAATCTCCATGTTTCGTCGAGTGTTATTTGCTGGCATGATTTTGTCGGCGTTCGCGATCGTTGCCGTCGGGCAATCACAATCGGCTCAGGCTCAGGAAAAAGCTTTCGGGCAGACTTGGGGAAACAACCAAGGAGCTCAGAACTACAATCGCTTCTACCACTATCCTTACGTTACCTATCCCCAAAACTACTGGGGCAACGAGGCGTATCGAAGCGCTGATAGTTTGTACTACCGTTACAAACCAGAGTACCGAATTCCAGTCTACAACAAGCAGTGGCAGAACTATTATCCGTCCTCACGCCGGTATCACTGGGGCCACCAATTCATCACCGATATTTTCTAATCACGTGACGTAATCAAGCAAACAAGCAGGGCAGGTTTTTACCTGCCTTTTTCAGTCGCCGTTGCTGTTTGGGGAGGCGCGCAGAATCTTAGGATAATGGCCGATGTTTTCTGCCCCTTTTTTTACGCCGCGGAAAACGCAAGCTTACTTTGTCGGCGTGTCATTCTTTATAAGAATCAAAAAGTTCTTGAGCTCTTCCGATTCCAATTCGTTTTGAGGAAACAGGGCGTCGATTTGCGCGTTCTGCTCAATCTTGGCTGCGGCTATTGCTTCATCGTCGGTTGGGGGGGCATTGACGTAAGGCTGGTCCCCCATGAGAGGCATTGATTCAGTGGTTGATTGCCCATGCTTTGCTTGGGCGTCTAATCCCATCATCTGTTCGAGTTCGATGTAGGACTCCGGAATCTTTGACGAAGGGGAGGGCGGCGCGAAAAAATTTCCGTGCAACTTCTGAGCGATCGCTTGAGGAGGCGCGATGATGCTGGCCGGGGCAGCGGCCAAAGCGTTTTTGTCTGTCGGCTTACTGGCGAACGAATCGACGACGTCTTGCACACCGATGTTGGGAAGTTGGAACGCGGAAATCGTCACCGCTTCAGAACTGGCCAACAGGGAAAGGGCGCGCTTCATTTGAGACTTATTGGCCGCGACGTGGATGCCGTCGACTTCGTTTGGAGACCCTATGCGGGCCGCGCGCGCGCCGCGGCGTTGGAGTTCAAGGGGGACTGAAATTGAATTCGCAACCAATGCTTTAATAATTTGTTCCTGCGAAAATGAGTCGTCTACTTCTAGCAACCAAACTTGTTCGATCGCAGGCGGGGGCGAAACGATAGGTGGTGTCATCGCAGTGCCGCTTAACGCGAAATCAGCCGGGATTGTTTTTCCAGCAACAGGATCAACCGAACCGTCCACTGACGGGGGGGCTGCGGTTGTGTTGGCGGCGATTGCGTTCTTAGTCTCAGCAGAACTGGCCACGTGGTTGTGGGGTTGTCGGGTGCGCGGTACCGGCTTAACCGTGGCTGGATTCGATACTGATGCCAACGATTCGGCCAACTTGTGGTCAGGGGCGCGTTCATCGGCTGATGTGCCTGAGAATTCATCGCCGCCAGCGATTGCCACCGCCGCAGTATCAGCCAAGGGGCGCGCAGTAGCGTCTTTGTTCAAATTTCGCTGCGTGGCTGGATTCGCCGCCGATTTTTGAGGAGAATGTCGGGGTAACTGAGCGTCGGTTTTCAATAAGGCCGCGGCTTGCGAGTTCTCATTAGAAGGCGGCTTCCACTGGTAAACCAACATTGCCATCAACAGCGCCGCGATCGCTGAGAGCGACATTGCGTATTTTTTCCAATCAACCGATAGCGGCGATTGCGGCGATTGCGCAGGTGGTGGGCTGAAACAGGGGACTGCTGCGGCTTCGGCCGCCGCGATGTCTAAAACCCGGTCCGCAAAATCATCTTCCAACCTAAACTTCGGTAGTCCCACAATAGCGGCGCGTTGTTCTGAAAAAGCGTTGAAGATCTCTCGCATTTTCGAATCGTTGGCGATCTGCTGTTGGACATGGTCTGCGGTCGCGGCATCCAGTTGTCCATCTAACAATGCATTGATTAGTAGTTCAGATTTAGTAACGTCGGACATAACTTAAAATCATCAACAGGAGGTAGACGTGTCTTATGGAGGAAGATTAGCGGAGCGAAAATAGAAACCCGATTTTCAGAATTAAATGTTACTAATGTTTGGCGATGTCTTTGGCACACCCTTCATCGGCGCTTTTCACCAGCAAGTCCCTTAATTGCGACCGAGCGCGGTGCAGTCGGCTGCGGACAGTGCCGACCGGCAAATCTAAAATCTCAGAGATGGTTTCATAGTTTTGTTCTTCCATTTCCCGCAGAATCAAAATTGCCCGATGTTCTCGCGAAAGCAAATCCATGGCACGCATTAAACCCGTTTGCCTTTCGCGGCGTTCCATCTCGATTGACGGTGCCGGGCCGTCGTCGGGGAAATCCAATCGCAGTTTCGAATCCGTAGCATCAAGCGATACGGTGTGCTTCTTGCGGCGTAGTTTGGAAATTGCGGTGTTGCGGGCGATTCGGAACAGCCACGTGTAAAACTGACTGTTGCCTTGAAAACTATCGAGCTTTCTCAGCGCCAACAGAAATGCGTCCTGCACCACATCTTCTGCATCGGACGCGTTCCTCACCAAATGGACCATCGAATTAAACAGCCGATCTTGGTACCTGCGGACCAGCACCCCAAATGCTGCGGTCTGTCCATCAAGCGTTTTGGCGATTAGTTGTTGGTCGGTCAGATTATTTCCAGATGGATTCATCAGCTCAGACGCCAACCGGCGTGCAGAAGTTCCCTAAATTATTAAAACAGGAGAAAAAGCGCTGTTTCCGAGCCTTACCCAGTGAAAACGCTTCCGCTCCACTCGATCACTGGCCATTGTAACTTATTCAACCGGTGCAAGGCCCTGTGGCAAGCGGTCGCCTTGGGACGGGGGCACAACAGGGGGTACCTGGAGTGAAACGGGGGCGCAACGGCGGCGTTGGGGCCGCAAGACTGCCTTACGATGCCGCCGGCGTGATGGGCGTAGCGTTTGGGTCTTTCACGTTGCCAAATCCACGACGATAGGCAAACAGCACAAATCCAATCGCGATCGTGAAAACGCTGACCCACTGGGAGATGGTGAAAGTGGTTCCGAATTGCCCCGATTCATCGTCGCGGATAATCTCAATCAGAAATCGCCCAATGGGATAAAGAATCAGCATCAGCGCGAACGCTTCGCCATCGGATTTCCGGTAATGCCAAAAGCACCACAGCACTGCGCACAAAACCAGCGCGTTGAGGGCGCTGTAGATTTGAGTCGGGTGAACCGGCAACGAACGCCGGGGCAGCTTCGAGATCGGCACCGATTGAACACGCATGTCAGATCCATCCCCGGCGTTGATGCCAACGTCGATGTGCGCGACATCTCGAAGGCTATCGTTGGATGCGCTAAAGAATCGCAACAGTTCAGGGTTGCCACCGATGGCAATGCGATCCCCCACAGCGATACCAATTTCCGCTCCGATGCCTGGCGCGACTGAAACAACCGCGCGGCTGTAGTCACTTTCGCTGGGGTGCGAAGTTACCCCTAATAACTCTCCGTTTGAAAGGTGTTGCATGTACGCTGCGGCGCCCGCAGGAAACGTAATCGAAGGCATCCCCGGAGGGCAGACGCCACCCCAACAACATCCATTCATTAGACAACCGATGCGACCAATCGCTAATCCCAACGCCATCCCGGGCGCAATTAAGTCTGCCGTTTTCCAGACCGGCAGTTTGGTTCGGAAGAAGAAAATGAAGGCTGCAATCGAAGCCCCGAAAAGACTCCCGTAAACCACCAATCCCCCTTCGGTCATGTTTAGCACTGCCGCTAGTGAGGCAGATAACGGGACCCCTTCGGCAAAAAACAATTCGCGTTTCTGAACCACAAAGAACAGTCGAGCCCCGATCACACCCGCGATCACCATCCAAAACGCCAAAGTGAAAATCGGGTCAACGGGGTAACCGATCTGCTTGCAGCGGTAAATCACGATTCCCATGCCGGCAACAATCGCGGTCAACATGCAAACACCGTAGCCGCGAACCGCGAGCCCCCGACTGATCATCGGCCCCAGTGGGGCGGTGGGATTGATACCCATCACTTCGACATTGGGAAGCACAAACAAAATGATGCCAGCCACAATTGCCGCCACCGGAAAAAAACCAACCGTTTCTTGCCCCCAGCGATGGCGTTGGTACAACACGCCAACGATGACGGCACTGATGATCAACCAAACGATCAGCAACGGCCATCCCAGCCATTGATGAGGAATAAAAAAAAGAGTCGGTTGCATGAGGAATTCTTTAGGTACAGTGATGCGCTACTTAATGATGCGATTGTCGATCAATCTCGTTTTACCAACATGAGCCGCGATCAAAGCTACCACCGGCAACGAAATCGACTCCGCCGTATTGAGCGTCTGGGGGTCGGCGATGACGGCATAGTCAACACTGGTAACACCGCCGTCAATCAACATTTGGCGCATTTCAGTGACGACCTCATAACCATCGGTCTGACCTTCACCGATCAGCGCTTCGACATGATTTAATACTTTCGACAGCGTCAGCGCGATCATTCTCTCTTGTTCACAAAGGTAAACATTGCGTGAACTCAGCGCCAATCCATCGGCTTCTCGAACGATATCGCACACGACGATGTCGACGTTGACGTTTAAATCAGCCACCATTTTTTGAATGACTAAGACCTGTTGGAAGTCCTTTTGGCCAAAAAACGCGGTGTCAGCCCGAGTCATATTCAGCAATTTCAAAACCACCGTCGCGACGCCCTGAAAGTGAGTTGGGCGAAATTCGCCTTCCAGTTTCCCCGCCACATCCGGTGGCAGAACGGAGGTCGAGAAGCCGTCGGGATACATCTGGCCTTCAGCGGGAACGAACACGTGCTGCACCCCCAATGACTCTAGCTTCGCCAGATCGGCCTCCAAGGGACGAGGGTACTGGCTGAGATCTTCGTTCGCCGCAAACTGTTTCGGATTGACGAATATGGTAACGATCGTTTGGTCGCATTGTCCCAACGACGCACCGACCAGGCTCAAATGGCCGGCGTGCAACGCCCCCATTGTCGGCACCACGCCGATGGTCTGGTGATTGGATTTGAAATGCGCGGTCAGGGTAAGCAAATCAGCGCCGGTGGTGATCGGTTGGATGGGCAAGACGCACTCGTGGTTATGTTGTCTTTTGAAAAACAGCCTGTAAATTAGGTGATCCCGGGTTAGCTGGCAAGCTGACAAATTTCTTTCCCTGATTCACGTTTGGTATTACCTTATGTCCAATTCAACCGGCCAACTGACCCACTGTGTCTTTTTTTCCCTAAAAGAAAGCACGCCAGAAAATTGCCAAGCACTCGTCGATGATTGCGATCACTTTCTCAAACGTCCCGGTGGCGTGGTCAGCCTGCATGTTGGGATCCGGGAAGCGGATTTGAATCGTGAGGTCAACGACACCGATTTCGACGTGGCGTTGGTAGTCGTTTTCGAGGACCGCGCCGCCCATGACGTTTACCAAGACCATCCAGATCACCGCGCCTTCATTGAACGGAACAAAGAAACCTGGCGCAGCGTACGTGTTTTTGACGCCGTCTAATAGCCTGCCCGCGATTTAGCCCGCCGATTCTCGGCTCATCAATTCGGCGCTTTGCAGATTGCTAGCGAACAATCCGCCTTTATCGAAAAGTCATGATCGTGGATACTTACTTACAGAAGAATGAGTACCCACCGGACTTGCCACGTTTCTAAAACTTCGCAAACCAGATGCGTGGGCGGTTGCTAAAAACATAGCCCACCCAAGACAGCCATGGAAAACCGAATGAGCGATAATCAGCGACGACTGTTTTGTCGTTTGCTGTTTCTATTTTTCTGTTGCCTTCCAACGGGGATTATCGTCTATCGTGCCTGCCATCCGCGCACTGCGGCTTACTGGCAACAGCAGATCTTTTCGCAAATCGGCGTCCATACGCAGCTCCATTCGGTCGAAACACTCAGCCCCAACACGACCGTTTTGCGCGATGTGACGATCTTTGATGGCCACGGCCAACCAGTGGCCTCGGCAATGGAAGTCGGCATCAATTACGTTCCCGGTCGCAGCCAAATCGTAATCCGCGACCAAGTGCGATTGTCCAACCACGGGCTCAAGTATCTCACCGAAACCATCAACGGTCGGCTGTTACGTTCGGGGGCATGTTCGGTGCTGCTCAACGACGTCGTGTTAACCGCCACCCATGGCGGCCAAACACGCGAATTGCGAGTTTCGCCAATCGAAATTACCACCACCCCTACCGTCGAAGGCGCCCGAGCGGTCGTCACCCTGCGGATGCGACACTCAAATGCCGCTGGTGCGTATAACAACCCTCACGCAAACCAACTGCCTGCGCACCAACATTCTTTGGTCCAGTGTAACGTGGACCATATAAAGGCCACCGATCAAATCCGAATCCATGTTGAAACCAACCAAGTTGCGATGCCGTGCTGGTTGGCCAGCCAATGGTTGCCCGACTTGCAAGAGCTGGGGGATGAATCTGGATTTGCCGGTCGCTTTCTGGTTGAACCGCGCGCCCATCACCTCAACGGGTGGATCGATGGTCAGTTTACCGATGTCGATTTGGCTCCGTTTTACAATTCGCCAACGGTCGACACCTCGGGCAACAAACTGCTGGGCCAGATCGAACTGCACACGTCCTTCCCGCTATTGCCGCGCGGCACTGGGCAAGACCGAAACGACGATTTTGCGGTCTTGAAATTGCCCGGCGGGACAACCCAGCCCATTTTGCCCGACTATGAAATCCAACAGGTGTTCAATGTCGGTTCAGCACTCGGTAAGACCGTCAGAACAGCGCGGTCAGCATCGGCCATTAACTTTTGACGCGGCCCGTGATACATAACAGGGCACGCATTATTCTAAAAACGAACTTCCATCGAAATCTTCGATCTCCGTACGCAGCCCAGATCCTTTGCTTTCTTGAATGTCGTCAAAGTTATCCTTTAGTGCGTCGAATCCAGCGTCTTGGTCCGCCATTGCCTTGGGCTTTAATTCGTTCATACGGTCCAGCTTCGAAGGCGAATCAAAATCATTGTCGCTACCGAAATCGCTATCGGATTTAAAATCGTTATCGGGTTCGAAATCAGAATCGGGATCGAAATCATTGTCTGGTGTTGCTTCTTCACTCTTTTTTTGCGTTCGGTCGACCGCCGGTTCAAACGAAGGACGAACCGCGCGCCCCGGAAAAGATTCAAAAACGGAGTGTTGTTTTTTGTCATGCCCGGTGTAACTACCGTGGTCGACGGCGTCAGTATTCAACGCCGGATATCCGGTAATGTTCCTGTGGCCGGTTTCGTATGCTGACATTAACATAGAATTGTGTTCGGTGTAGGGATTGTAATAGCCCGTGTTCTGACCGGCATTTGCACAGTGGTACCCCCCCCCGTGCCCGACGCCCAAAAATCGCCCCAGTTCTTGGCCGAAAACCAATCGCCGGTGCTGTGCATCGCATTCGGGGCTCAGCGGTGCTAGTGCCGCGAACAAAGTAACAGCAACAGTCGAGATAACAAATCGCGTCGAAGAGGTCAGCAACATGGGTCAGGCCTTTACTCAAGCATGGGTCAGGAAACAACAGATATATCGTTTGAATCTATAGTGCCGCTGAAAAGAGATTCGCGCATTACAACGATTGGCTCAACGTCATGATCCGATGGTAACGATTGCGCAAATTTATCTCACATTCGCCATCGATCGCCCCGTAAATCACTTCGTCAGGTTGGGAAACAACGAACAAAGGTCAAAGCCTCCTCGGAAACGGAGAGGGCAGTCGCTCAGAAAAACGCTCTGAAAACGGTCCCGCGCCGGTCTCCTCGTCCCGTCGGGGGGCATGATGAGTTTCATAGTACGTGTTGACACGGTATCTAAAATTCCTGTAGAAGTCAGCCTGATCCGGCGAAAGGAATCGCCGGTGTGAATTGTGGCCTACCGATAGAGGTGGTGAATGGACGCTCAATATGAAAACACAACCCCAGAAGCGGTCTCTTTGGCCGACGCGACACGGACTGCGGTCAACCACATTCGACAAACCTGCGACGACAATAACATCAAAATCGAGACCGATATTGATGGGGTCGACCTTCAGGTTAGCCCCGCTCTAATCATTCCGGCAGTCGCGTACCTATTAACTAACGCTATCGCAGCCATGCCCCAAGGCGGCGAACTGTCCATCACTTTGGTCGAAACACCTTCGCAGTGGGAATTGGAAGTCGCTGATTCTGGCCACTCGCCGTCGCGGTTCCAAACGGCACTGGCGATTGAAGACCGCCAAACTACCCCAGGCGTTCAGGACAACCAAGACGGAAAAGGCGACCAAGGCGGAAAAGGCGACCAAGACGCAGCCTGCCACGATCCCGAAGAACCGACAATTTTGCGGTTTGAATCGCACAGGACCTTGTTGGTCGTGGATCAACTGGCACAAGCCCATAATGGTACCGTCCAAACCTATCGGTGCCCTTTAGGCGGAACGGCTCATGTGCTGATCGTCCCTAAATTCGCTGATGCGTTACAACAAGACCAATCTAAGCGCGCCGGTTAACTTCTCAACCGCCAACCGCGGCGTGTTCAAACAAGCCATGTAAAAGCCAAGCTCATGAATATTGCAAATCAAGCCAAAGAACTGTTTCAAATTCGCCGTAACCGAGCCCTCATGTTGGCAGTCGTTGTATTGATTGCGTTGGCCGTGATTCAGATCAATCATTTGCAGGTCAATTCGCCGATGGCGGAACTTTTCAATGGGCAGCTAAACCGGCGCGATGTCGAACGTATCCAATTGGCGTTCGGCAACGCGAATCTAAATGGGTTTCAAATCCAAAACAATCGCGTCTTAGTCCCGCAGCAACAACGTTCAGAGTATCTTCGGGCGATCACAGAACAAAAAGCCGTGCCACAGCACTTGCAAATTGAAACTCTCGAATCGCAGTCGGTCAGCATGTTTATGTCACGCAGCCAACAACAAACGCTCTCACGTCAACGCAAAAAAGAGCAGATCCGAAAAATGGTATCGCGGCTTCCTTTTGTGGAACAGGCTTGGTTCGAAATGGACGTTGCCGATTCCCACTCAGCCTTCGACGCGGTTGCCCAAACTGCTGTCATTTCAATCGAACCGGTCGACGGTGTGATCCTTGATGCTGTCCAAGTCGACACTGTTACTCGGATTATTAAAGGAGCCATCGCCGGTATCACAGCCGATCAAATCCAAGTCATCGATATTTACTCTGGTTACGCTCATGATGGCAACCGCCAAACCGATGCCGCTCAAATTAGCCAAGTCAAAGGCTTGCCAGCGCTTGAGCAACAGAACTATTTTGAGAATCGAATTCGCCGCAGCCTAACGGACCTAAACGGTGTCGTGGTCGCCGTGAAAGTCGATGTCGTGGAAATTCCGGCGGCTCAAAACACGGTGACGCCCATCCCGGTCTTGGAACCTGTGGAACCCGTCCGATCGACGCCCAACCTTGTCGCGGGCACCAATGGTTTTGCCTCCATTTACGATGCAGAATCTACGACACCGCCGGTGGCGCCTGTTGAAATTGCGGCCATCGGCTACAACCATCCCACCTATGCGACCAATGTCAAAGTCGACGTTGCTGTCCCACAGTCGGTGGTCGAAGCACGTGCTCGCACCAGAAGTAATAATTCCACAGCGCGGACATCGAGTTTACAAAACGCGTTCGAACAATTGCATACTGAAATTGTACAACGCATTCGGCCGCTGCTGCCGGCAGGATCAGACTTGGCCCATGGCCAGTCGCCGGTTTCAGTGCGTTTGATTCGATCTGCCCCTGTAGCGAAACTCGCATGGCAAGACACTGCAAAACAACTTTTGAGAAAGTACTGGCCATCAGGAATTGTGTTGGCCGTCGGCCTGCTATTGCTTTCGACGACCAGCCGCGGCGACAGCCAGCGACAACGCATCGCTGCGGAAACAGAATCACTCAACGCAGACATCCTTTCGATCAACTCGACCCTAGAATCACGAACTCGCGAGGCGGATGAAAGCGACTTGCGATTCGCCGAAGCAGAAGACGCGGCGCGACGTGAAGCCGAGGCAAGGCTTACCCAGATGGTCGAAAAAAACCCCGACAGCACAAAACGCGTTCTGGAAAACTGGATCAAAGACGCCGCATAAGTTTGCGCAAGTGCGCGTTTTTTAATTGGCGGGTCTCGGATTTTTGTGACAATCTTCGGCCGCACTCTGCACCACAAAGTTCTAGGAAAACCCTGTCTGATTAAGGCGATTCACGCGATTCAAGCGATTAGACGATGAAAGCCCTCAAGTTATAAGGCGGCTGTGTGAACCAGATCGAATTGCCTCAAAAATGGGTCATGTCGATGATTTCGATACCGCGTTGTTCGAGTTGGTCTCCCCGTCGGCTGTAACCGACGTCAAAGTTGAAGATTTCGAAGGGCGACAGTGTCGCCTTCGGGAGACCAATTTTCAACTTCTAACAATTTACGGGACGCTTCCTGGGGGAAAGGGGGCCTTGCGCGAAGGTTTTGCCGCCAATCCAAAAATCAAACCACGACAGCCACCGAGCCCGAAAAATAGATCTCAAAAATCCGCCGATGAAATATCCGGGCTAAAGGATCTCAAATAGAACTGCGTTTTTGAAATTTTTGCAGTCGCTGCGTCGGCAACCAGTCGCCCCAACAACAGGTTGGCGTCAAAGCGTTTCTGGCACAGGTTTACTCGCCAAGGGAAACAAAATGAGTCGATGTGCTCTTCGCCCGCTGACCGTTGCGATGGTTTAACTGCCCTGCGTTTACTGAAATTGGGAAAACGAGCCCCAAAAGCTTAAGAGAGTGGAAGCTGGAAGACGTGTTACTGGTGTCGGGTTACTTCCCAAGCGACTTTGACACGTCTGTCTTATAGGCTGAAATCGCGGGATAAATGCCTACCACGGTCGCCAACAACATCATGCCGGGCACGACCAAAAACTCCGGTGAAACAGCGATCGCGCTGACCCATTCGGGCAAATACTGCCCACCCCAAAAATGCGCCATTGGAATTTTGGGTGCGCAGTCAAAAAATCCGACACTCACGTTGGTGTTGTCTTCGATCAACGGACTGAGCGCGGCGGTGAGAGTATGACCGGCGATCCATCCCAGCATCCCCGCAATGAACGCCATCAAAATAGACTCGCAGAGCATAATGCCCATCACTTTTTGACGACTGGCCCCTAAGGCTCGGATCACTGCAATCTCGTGTCGCCGTTGGCTCATGGAATTATAGATTCCCACTAAGATCCCGATCGCCGAAACGATACAGATCATCAACGTCAACGCCAGTAACACCCAGCGAATTGGATCGACGAATTTTGTAAATAAGGAAGTCACCGTCATCACTGGGTTCACCGCCAGCGCGGCTTTCTGGGATTTCTCTGGCCGAAAAGAAGACCAATCCAGGGTCGCCTCCAACCCGCCTTCGTTAATAATTGGCGGTAGAATAAACCCGACGACATTGACGTCTTCATCATCTTGCCCGCCATAAGTCCTTAAAAGAATCGACGTGACCTCGCGTTTCTCCAACTGAAGCGGTTGGGAACGTGTCGCCGTTGCACTGCTTTCCATCGGCGGCGAAAGATTGTCAACCGCCACATCGGGAACCTGCGGAGGCGTTGAGACCTTGTTTTCAAAAGCCTCTTTTTCTGCACGTTCACGTTTTATTTTGGCCTGCCCAAAGACTGAATCGTCTTCCAAGCTTTTGGCGTGCCCTTCCATCAAAAAGAAGCCTTCCATGTTCAAAAATAAAGCACCGTCGTTGGCGGTCCCCGTCTTCTTAAGAATCCCTACGATGTGGAAATCCGTTTCGTGGATGTGAGAATCGGCGGCGTTGGGATCACCATGGGTCGGTTGAATCGTATCCCCGATCTTCAACCCCGATTTTCGCGCCACCGTTTCGCCGATGACCGCTTCGTAGTAGCCATGCTGGTCGTTGAATTCTTCGAAACAACGGCCTTGTGCAAATTCGAAGCGAACTTCAGGGTCGATCGAAACGAGCATATCGGTAAAGAATTTCGGTTTGGTCCCAACACAGCGAAACGCGTCGCCCGTTTCGGAAACCCAAAAATCACCAAGATTGATCGGCACGACGGTATGCGTGTAGTGATCAAAAAGGCCTTCTCGATTCAATCCCAACCGTTCGGTTTGCTGTGTATCGAACGCGAAGTCGAAAAAACTGTCGCTCAGCCCGTCGGTTAATCCACGGGCAAGTTCAATCGTCTGCGCTTCGTTTTGCCATGTGGCATAGGCGATCGAGGATTTGATTTCTCGAGTTCGCGTTTCTTGGTCGCAGAACGCCAGATAATACTCGTAGGGGATATTTTCAATCGGGGACGCCAAGTAATACACCGAACTGAACGCCAATTGGATCTCGCCCCCTCGGGCGCCGATCAAAACATCGTACCCAAAGTTATTGCTGTCGTTGAAGGCTTTGGAAATCAGCCCGTGAACCGCCAGCACCGTCACCACCATCATCACGCCAAGGGCCATTGAGATAATCGTCAGCAGTGAACCGAGTCCACGGTGTTGAATACTGCGCCAGGCGATTTGTAATATGTTCACTTGGCTGCCTCCGCAGTGGACCGAGCGTCTTTGACGACGCGATTGAGGTCTTGCAAATCAACAACGCGATCAAACTGATGCGCGACCTCTAACGAATGGGTCACCATCAGAATCGCAATGTTTTCCTTTCGGCAATTGTCGCGGATCAAATCGATTACGTGCTGTTGGTTTTGTGGATCCACATTGGCTGTTGGTTCATCAGCCAACAGCAACTTCGGTTCGTTGGCGAGGGCGCGTGCGACCGCGACACGCTGTTTTTCACCGACCGAAAGCTGGTGCGGTTTATTCTTCAACCGGTGGCCCAAACCGACTTCTTTGAGTAACTCGTTGGCGCGTTGGGCGTTGAGTTTCTTCCGTGCGAATGTCATCCCCAGCAATACGTTTTCCGATGCGGAGAACCCATCTAATAAGTTAAACGTCTGAAACACGTAACCGATTTTGTCCGCACGAATTTTGTCGCGCGTCGCTTCGGAGAACTTCGTCAGCTCTACATCGTCCAAGATCACTTTACCGGAATCGGGTTTCGTCAGCCCCGCGATGATGTGCAGCAATGTGGTTTTACCGCAACCACTGGGGCCCAATAGGACGACCTGTTCGCCAGCATCGATTTTGAAATCGGGCACGTCGAGAATAGGAACCGACTGGCCGTCGGGCTGGATAAAGCTTTTTTTGATGTTCTGAATTTCAAGCATCAAATTGGCACTGCGACAGGGGCACGCGGAACAATCAGCAAAGACTATAAGGGAACCTAGGTTTTACTTCGTTTGCGTTGCTACGGCTACCACGGACAAAGAGTTCGCGGAAACGAGAAAACCCGCAGTCCCCCAAACAAGAAACCACGGGCCGTTGTTATTGAGATGGTGTGGAAGAAACCTAACCATTGGCTGCGGCAGGCTGCGGTGCGTCCATTTCAATCTCATAGCCGCTACGGTATGTGCGTTTTAGCATTGCATTGGCCACGTCATCCCCAACGATCTGTTCGGTTTTGTCGTCCCAATTGATCGGGCGGCCTAAACGAGCGCAAATCCCTGCAAGGTGACAGATGTTTAGAGCTCGCATGTGGGTGTGGACATCCGAAATCGGCTCTTTCTTTTCATCGACACATTTGAGGAAATTCGCCCAGTGCCCTTTGCGTTCGGTTTCGATTGGATCAAAGCCTTTATAGACGTTCTTGATCGCGTCCTCTGGCAGCGGATTGTCTTGCAGTGCTTCGACCGGCGCACCGACCAATTTGCCTCGATTGACGAAGATCCGCCCTTTTTCGCCCTCGATCATCACGCCGTTGGATTGGTCATGACGAATTTCAAGTTCAACACCGCCGGCGAATTTAACATTCAACAAGAAGTTGGTGGCCGTGTTGTAGCGATCGTTTTGCTGCGGAACTCCGTCGACGAAATCCACTGGGTGTTTGGCGTCGCCGCTGATTGAAACGATCGCGTCGCTTTGCCCGCTGGCGGCGAGCGCCCAAGCGGCGATGTCAACATGATGGGCGCCCCAATCGGTCAGTTTTCCGCCGGAGTACTCGTACCACCAGCGGAATTCGTAGTGCGCGTTGGTGAAGTCGCGATTCTTTTTCTTCTCCTGCCGATCGTTCTTGAGCCAGCGGTAGTCGGTCAGCGGTGCCGGCCCCAACCAGCGATCCCAATCCAATTCTTTGGGGACATCAGCCACCGGAAGTGCAGGGCTGCCATGGGCGGCTCCGATGCGACAAGACATCTTTTTGATTTTCCCGACACGTCCTTCCCGGACGATCGCGACGGCTTTCACGAATAGATCAATGGTGCTGCGTTGCTGCGTTCCGACTTGGACCACCGCGCCGGTCTCTTTTTGAACCGCGCGGATCAACTTCCCTTCATCGACGGTGAGGGTAAGCGGTTTCTCGCAGTAGACATCCTTCCCCGCTTTCATCGCTTCGATCAGCGGTTTGGTGTGCCAATGGTCGGGCGTCGCGATGTGGAGAACTTTGATGTCGTCCCGTTCGAGGATCTTTCGGTAGTCGGCGTAGACAGCGCCTTTGCCATTACTGAATTTCTTATTGGCTTGATTGGCGTGGCTCAAATCAGCATCCGCGTAAGCCACAACGTCTAACCACTTTCTGGCGGCGTTGATATTGCCCATCCCCATCCCGCCGCATCCGATTAACCCGATCGCAACGCGGTCGTTCTTGCTGTCGGTGTCAAAGGCGAGCGTAGGTTTGCCGGAAAAGAAATACGGCATCGTCAACCCCGCCGCCGCGACTTTGGCCGATGATTTGATGAATTGTCGGCGGTTATTGTTGGTGTTCAAAGGTGGCTCTTGGGAAAACAAGTGGGGGGTGCGAATAAAGTGGTAGAAAAATTCGGAAATTTGCCGGGGGCCAATTGGCGGTTTAGCGATTGGCGTTTTTCATCTGACGATCCATTTCCCGGCGGGCATCGGCGGTTTTTTTGGTCTCGCGTTTGTCATGAACGTTTTTGCCTCGGCAGATGCCGACGACCACTTTGACGATCCCGCGACCGGTGAAATACATTCTCAGCGGCACCAACGTCAGTCCCTTGGTGAACGCTTTGACTTTTATCTTTTCCAGTTCCTTTTTATGAACCAGCAATTTGCGTGATCGTTTCGGTTTGTGATTCCAAAAACTGGCTTGGCGGTATTCGGCAATATCGGCTCCCACGAGCCACAGTTCGCCTCGTTCGACACGCACGTAGGCTTCATTGAGCGAGATATTGCCATCGCGCAGGCTTTTGACTTCTGGACCGATCAATACGACTCCGCATTCGATCTGCTGGAGTATTTCAAATCGATGTCGCGCCTTGCGGTTTTCAGCGATCGTTTTTGATTGCGACTGAGGGCCGGCGGCTTTCTTTTTCTTGTTCGATTTTGTTTTCTTGGAGGCCATTTGCCGCTGATTAAAGGAAAAAAAAAGAGATCTCAAATTTCGCGGGACCGTCATTCACCAGATTCCTGAGAACAAAATAAACGATCTCCAAGTGACGATTGTACCACGTTATTAAACTAAACGGCGGTGACAAATTTGACCCTGTTGCGGTGTTGGAGTTCACTTTACAATCGACACTCTTCGTTTCTCAGTTTTTCTTCGTATTTCCATGAATCGACCGTCAACCAATTTACCAATCCTCAGCAGCCAAACCGCGCCTCAAACCGAATCATCCAGCGGCACGGAGTGTGGACCTACGGGATCCGGGGCTTGCGGGGGAGGGGCGTTTAATGTCGTTGGTTTAGAAGCGGAGCCTTCGGCGCGGCTGCCGAAATGGCTGAAGCGGAACATCCCCAAAGGTAACAACGTTGGCCATACGACCAATCTCTTAAGTGAATTGAACTTGGAGACCGTTTGCGACAACGCGCGATGTCCAAACCGGATGGAGTGTTACTCGCAAAACACTGCGACTTTTATGATTTTGGGCAACGTTTGCACGCGTCCCTGTGGGTTTTGTGCGGTCAGCCGAGGCCGGCCCGAAGCGCTCGAACTCGATGAACCGGATCGTTTGGCGGAAGCGGCGCTGCGATTAGGATTGAAGCACGTCGTGATCACCTCGGTCACGCGCGATGACCTGCCTGACGGTGGTGCCGAACATTTTTATCAGTGCGTGACGGCGGTGCGTGAAAAAACGGGAGCCAGCGTCGAAGTGCTAACGCCCGATTTCATCCACACGCCAGCTGGTCTTGATCGGGTGATCGAGTCGGCGCCGGAAGTCTTTAACCACAACACCGAAACGGTCCCCCGGCTTTATCGGCGGGTCCGCGGGCCAAAATCGGACTATAAATGGACCCTTGAACTGCTCCGACGCATCAAATCCAAAAACGCTAAGATCAAAACAAAAAGTGGGCTGATGCTCGGGTTGGGCGAAACCCACGAGGAAATCCTAGAGGTGCTGGCCGACCTTAGAGACGTTGACTGCGATTTCCTGACCCTCGGCCAATATCTCAAACCTTCCACCGATCGATATTTGCCGGTGGTACGTTTCGTAACGCCCGAAGAATTCGACTGGTTAGGGGAATCGGCCAAAAAAATGGGCTTTAAGAAAGTCGCCAGTGGCCCCTTGGTCCGTAGTAGCTACCATGCTCGCGAAATGGCCGAAACCGAATAAAACTTCCGTTTCCGCGAACCAACTACGCCACTTTGCTGCAAAAGTTTGCCAACCGCCGAAAGCTACCGTTATGGCTCTGCCTGAAACTATCGATATCGTTGTCAACGACAAAAACCTAAACATCGTGGCCGGTTCTTCGGTCACCGACCTGCTAAAGACGCTGGACATTCGCACGAAAGCGATCGCAGTTGAAATCAACCATAACGTGATTCCAGGCGACCAACATGCTGCCACCACGATCAACGCCAACGACCGGTTGGAAGTGGTAACTTTAGTAGGAGGCGGTTAAACCGTGACACAAGAAAAAGCCAACTCCCCAACTCCAACGACAGCACAATCTGAAGACCTCCCCCTGACCATCGGCACCCACGTCCTCTCCAGTCGCTTGATTTTAGGCTCGGGAAAGTACAAGTCTTTTGAAATGATGCAGGAGTCCGTAGCTGCTTCTGGCACACAGTGCATCACGATCGCCGTTCGGCGCGAGAAACTTTATGACGGGACCGGTCGAAATATCTTGGATTACATCGACTGCCAACGATACACGTTGCTGCCCAACACCGCCGGATGCTACGACGCTGCGACCGCAGTTCGATGCGCGTTGATGGGACGCGAAATTTTAAAAGCATTAGAAAACCCCGGTGCCGATTGGGTGAAGCTGGAAGTGCTTGGCGACAGTCGATCGTTGCTGCCAGACCCCATCGAATCGCTAAAGGCCACCGAACAACTGGTCAAGCATGGTTTGCAGGTGCTGTGTTACACCAGCGACGACCCCATCATCGCGCGGCGATTAAAAGACGCCGGAGCCGCTGCAGTGATGCCCGCAGGCAGCCCCATCGGGTCAGGACTAGGTGTCGCTAACCCAAACAATTTAAAAATCATTTTGGCTGACCTTAAACGAGAACAAAAGAACTATCCCGTGATTTTAGACGCCGGCGTTGGAACTGCTAGCGATGCGGCTATTGCGATGGAGCTAGGTGCCGATGGAGTGTTATTGAACTCGGCGGTAGCCCGTGCCGGAGATCCGATCAAGATGGCAGTAGCCATGAAGTTAGCTGTAGAGGCCGGTAGGTTGGCGCGGTTAAGTGGCAGAATCACTAAGTCCCGCTATGGTTCCGCCAGCAGCCCCGAAATTGGTGTCATCTCGGACCGGGAATGATTAGAAAAAACCTGCGGAATGGAATAATAAGCGGCGCTAAACGGCAATAGTGGCGATTGGCGTTGCTGCTGGTGGCATTTTGATTCGTTTGGGTGGAATTCATCAATCTTTATTCATTTAACATAATTTCTTGACCGACGACTGGTCGTTAGTTATACTCTATGGCTGAATCGTGCCAACGGAAAGTCTGTTGGAATTAACCCACACGCCTCACGTCTACTTATCAATTGTTTAGCAGCCTTGTACTTGGTGAAATTTAATGAAAAGCAAATGGAAAACTCTCCGAATGGCCGCAATGTTGTTTGCATTGCCAATCGTCGCAACTGCGGCAGCCTCCGCCCATCAGTTCCTCACAGATAACGCCCCAATCGCCGAAGTGACGACCGCCATGGTCAGCAACGCGAATTTGATCAGCGTTCAGCGCAGTCACACAATCGCTCTCAACGAGAGCGGAGCGATCGAAGGCCGCGTGGCGACCATCGAAACTGGGTCCATCGCAAATGGCCTTTCTGGGCTGAAGGTTTTCCTCGTCAGCAACGGCGAGATTCAAGCTGAAGCAGTTACCGACGCAGACGGTTTATTTTCTTTGGTGAACATTGGTGAGGGCGTTTACTCGTTCGTCGCGACAGGGGAAAATGGATTCGCGGCTTACGGCGTACGTGTTATTGCCAATAACGGTTCAGACACGGTCAATCTGATGGAAGCGGCCGCCGTTTCTCCACAGGCTGCGGTTGTTAAACAAATCCTACATAAGCAATTGCCTTCGGACATTGCTGAAGAAATCATGGCAAACGCGGTCGTTTCTGACGAAGCATTACGTGTTGTCGGTGCGAACAAAGTCAGTGTCAAAGACGGCGTTTTGGCCGGTCACGTTGTGCCGATGTTGGGCGAAGTCGCTTTGGTTGAAGGAACTTCGGTTTTCCTAATTCAAGGCGATCAACAAATCGCGGAAGTCACTGCCGACGCATCTGGAAGTTTTGCCGTTGAAGACGTCGAACCAGGTGTCTATGACTTTGTCGCTGCCGGACCAACAGGTTTCGCAGCGGTTAGCTTCGAAGCGGTTGAGGATTCAGCACCTGCAACTCAAGAAACTGCTTCTGTCGTAACCGATAGCGAAGAAATTCCAGTTTCTCTGGAACCAGTCGCCCTCCAAGACATCCCTGCTGACCTTCCCTTTGATGGAGGAGCTGTTTCTGACTCACTCGACGTATGCTTAACCTGTCAACAAGACGCTGGTTTCGTTGGCGAACAAGTCGCCAACGCCGGCAACGAAATCGTGTACGAAGACTCATACGCTTCAACACCAATCGAATACGCGGGGGAATCAGTTGGTTGTGGTGCTGCTTCTGGTGGCTCTTGCGGTTCAGCGGGTAACTTCAGCGGATACAGCACCTGCAGCTCTTGCAATGCTTGCAGTTCTTGCGGTGCTGCGGCAGGAAATAGCCGCGGTGGCTTCCTTCGTGGGCGTTTGGGTAACGGTCGTTTGGGTGCTGGTCGCGGCGGACTATTCGGTGGTGCACTGGGCGGCGGAGGTGGTGGCGGACTATTCGGTGGCGCGCTCGCTGGTGGTGCTGGGTTCGGTCGCCTCGCTCTTCTTGCCGGAGTCTCGACAGCTGTTGCTGTTGGAACCAGCAATAACGATGACGGTAACGCTTCTGTCGATGGCAGCAACTAAGAGCTGGCTGAAAAGATAAAAAAAAGTAGACGAGGCGGGCTGCAACAGCAGTCCGCTTTTTTTACGCGCCAATGTTGAATACGATGATAAATAGGACTGAAGTCACCTGAACTGTCGAACCCGATGATCTCAAAATCACTCACCGATTTGATCAACCATCGCCAAAGATCGCTGCAACAAACGCGGCGGATTCAGCGCACGATTTACGAATTTGTCCTGCGGCATTCTGACAATTTCAACAGCCCGCAATTTAAGTCGATCTCCAATGCCGATCTGGGTTTGCTTTTCCAGATCACCGATGAACAAGTCTTTGACGGTTTGCTGGGGCAACTGTGCGAACAGTCATCCCGCCGCCCGCTCGCCTTTCGATTGTCGACGCGCATGACCTCTTGCGGCGGCATGACCACGATGCAGCGCGACAACCGGCCCGGAGCACTGCCAGAGTTTGAGATCACCATTGCCACGAGCCCGCTGTTTGACACCTTCAACGTTGACTCCGTCGCCAAAGTAGGCGGCGTTACCTGCCACGACCGATTGCAAGCCTTGCAAAGAATCATGGAGCATGAAATGTTGCACTTGGCAGAACTTCTGTTGTTCTCTGACTCTAATTGCAACGGCAGCCAGTTCAAAAATTACGCTCGACGACACTTCGGGCACACCGAATCCAATCATCGTTTACTGACCCCGCGCGATGTTGCTCGGAAGAAGCTTGGAATTTCACCGGGCGATACGGTTGTTTTTGACATCGGCGGCCGAACCGTAACCGGCGTCATCAATCGTATCACCAAACGCGCGACGGTTTTGGTGGCCGATGCCAAAGGCACGAAGTACAGCGACGGAAAACGATATTCGAAATTCTATGTGCCATTGAATATGTTGCGGCGAAAATAGGCGACGGCAACTCTGCAAATTGCACTTCGCCTGGACTCTAGTTTTGATCCTTGATAAATCACAGCCAGAACCTTAACGCGGTTCCCGCACCGCCAACAAGCGAAGCAGATTGAGAGACCTGCAGTCCTTAGGTTCCGCGCGGCTTAGGATTGAGAAAAAATTTTCTCAATTCCCCCACAACATGTTGGGGTTCTCCGATTCCTGTTTTCGTCGATTATTCTGCGGCAAGTTCCACAGTTCGCGCGAAACGCTAGCGAGACACCTACAACATTTTGTGTTGACACTGCCTTGGCCAACGATATATTGATTCCCGCGACAGGGGAAGTGTCGCTAGCGGTGTTAGGCATTCACAAAGTAGACACTACATGTAGTCTTGCCTATTCAACCGGCCGCTAGCTGCCCCGCACTTCCAATTGGTATTTCTGTTCGCGCAACACTGAGAACCTCACCGCTTGGTTAGACCAGCAGCGCGGTGATTGGGTCTGGAATTAGAGCGATTGACGAATTTTGGTTATGGCTGACCAAAGGCGTCACACGTTCGGTGCAGACTTAGTAACGGAATGATTTCATGGAGTGAAGAGGAGAAGGATTTTTGGGAACGGAGTCTACAGCCGGATCAAGCCCGATGGCAATTGGATGGTCATCCTCAGGCAGCGACACTCGCGTTGGCTACTTCTGTTTTCAAAAACTCTCCAGATCAACAGCGCGGTTAACCAACGCGTTTCTTGGAATCGTTGAATTGAATGAACAAGACAACTTAGGCCCCCGGTACGAAGCATTGAGCGTATCAGGCGTTTAGGGTTACTGCCCCCAAAGGAGTACGAAGGAATGTTAGAGACATCCGGAACTGATTCTGAGTCCCCCTCTGTTTCACTAGAACTGGTCACGCGCAAACGCGATGGCCGAGCGGTTCTGTTCGATGCAGCGTTGATCACACGCGCGATGGAAAAAGCATTTTGTGCAGAGATGAAGCTTGAGAGTACGGCGCAACTGGAAGACCGTCTCAAGATCGAAATTCAAACTATGACCGCCAACGTCGTCCAAGAGGTTAAAGAATTAGCGTTAGACGACGACGGTGTATCTGTAGAACAGATTCAAGATTTGGTCGAGAAAGAGTTGATGCGAGGCGATCACTTTTCAGTTGCTCGCCGATACATTCTTTATCGGGCTGAACACAACAAGATGCGACAGTTGCGTGCCGAAGAGAATATGGATAGTGACGCTCCTTTCCCTAGCATGATGGTGAAACGCAATGGCGTCATGGAGGACTTGGATTTCGGTCGCCTCCGCAACCAAGTCGACGACGCATGCGATGGATTAGGGGCGAATTGTTCTTCCGTCGAATTGATCGACGAAGTGAAGAAGCAGTTCTTCAACGGTATCACGCCGCGCGAAATTGGCCGTTCGATGGTGCTGGCGGCACGGGCGCGGATCGAAAATGATCCCGACTATGACACGGTCGCGTCACGATTGGTCTTAAACATTATCTACCGCGAATCATTGGGCAAATCAGCCAGCGACGACAACCTAGTAGAAATGTACCGCGCGAACTTCCTTGCTTACGTTGCTGAAGGAATCGCCGCCCAACGCATCACACCGGAACTTGAAACGTTCGACTTAGAGAAATTGGCCGCCGCGATCGAACCGGGACGCGACGACCTGTTCCCGTATCTTGGCTTGCAAACAATTTACGATCGGTATTTACTGCACATCGACGGTCGTCGGTTTGAAGCCCCCCAGTATTTCTGGATGCGAGTCGCGATGGGACTGGCGTTACGTGAAGAACACAAAACCGATCGCGCAATCGAGTTTTACAACATCCTTTCTAAATTCCGATTTACTTCGGCTACCCCCACGCTATTTAACGCGGGCACATTGCATCCGCAACTTAGCTCTTGTTATTTGAGCACCGTTGCAGACGACTTAGATGGAATTTTCAAAGCCATCGCTGACAATGCAAAGCTTTCCAAATGGGCTGGAGGACTGGGGAACGACTGGACTAACATTCGCGCCACCAATTCTCACATCAGCGGCACCAACGGCCAAAGCCAAGGTGTCATCCCGTTCCTCAAAGTTGTCAGCGACACCGCCGTCGCGGTCAATCAAGGCGGCAAACGAAAAGGAGCGGTTTGTTCGTATCTGGAATCATGGCACTTGGATATCGAAGAGTTCCTGGATCTTCGTAAAAACACCGGTGACGAACGCCGGCGTACCCACGACATGCACACTGCCAATTGGATCCCCGACCTGTTCATGAAACGGGTGATGAATAAACAGGATTGGACCCTGTTCAGCCCTGACGAAACGCCTGACCTGCACGACCTCTACGGCAAGGCATTTGAACAGCGCTACACTTACTACGAACAGCAGGCCGCCGATGGCAAGTTGAAATTGCATCGGACGATTCCTGCGATCGACCTGTGGCGGAAGATGCTCACGCGTGTCTTCGAAACGGGCCATCCGTGGATCACATTTAAGGATCCCTCTAACATCCGTTCACCGCAGGATCATGCCGGCGTGGTTCACAGTAGCAACCTCTGCACAGAGATTTTACTGAACACCTCAGCGGATGAAATCGCGGTCTGCAACCTAGGTTCGATCAATCTTCTGAATCATGTGACAGACGGAAAACTGGATCTGGAAAAACTAGAAGAAACGATCAACACTGCCGTCCGCATGTTGGACAATGTGGTCGATATTAACTTCTACCCAACTCCCGAAGCTAAAAACGCCAACCAACGGCATCGTCCCGTTGGATTGGGCCTGATGGGTTTTCAAGACGCTCTGTCGGCTTGCGGTATCAGCTACGCCAGCGACGAAGGTGTGGAATTTGCTGATCGCAGTATGGAAGCCATTTCTTACTTTGCGATCATGGCATCCAGTCGTCTGGCGGAAGAACGAGGGACGTATGGTTCTTACCAGGGTTCCAAATGGGATCGCGGTTTGCTGCCGATCGACACCGTAAAAACCCTGCAACAAGAGCGCGGAGTCGAAATCCAAATGGACGACAACGCTTCGATGGATTGGGGGCCAGTTCGTGATCATGTTGCGAAACATGGTATGCGAAACAGCAACGTGATGGCCATCGCTCCCACGGCAACGATCTCCACGATCATCGGCGTCACGCAGTCGATCGAACCGACCTACAAGCACTTGTTCGTAAAAAGTAATCTTTCGGGCGAATTTGTGCAGATCAACGTGCGGTTGGTCAACGAATTAAAGGCCTTGGGCCTCTGGGACGACAAGATGCTTGAAGCGATCAAGTACTTTGATGGGGCATTGGGAGACATTCCAGGACTGCCAGAAGACATCAAACGTCGTTACGCCACCGCGTTCGAGATCGAACCCAAATGGTTGATCCAATGTGCCAGCCGTCGGCAAAAATGGATCGACATGGGACAGTCGCTGAACCTTTACCTTGGTCAACCCAGCGGTCGTAAGCTTGACGAGATGTACAAATTGGCTTGGCAAGCAGGTTTGAAGACGACTTATTACTTGCGTTCATTGGGCGCAACGCAGGTCGAAAAATCGACGGTCGACATCAACAAATTTGGTGTGCAACCGCGTTGGATGAAGAACGCAAGTTCGTCGTCAGACATCCTGGTTGACCGCCAACCAGAAGTGAAGGCTTGCAGCATCGATGATCCTGATTGCGAAGCCTGCCAATAAACGGCAATGAAAACGGACGCCCATGACAGCTCATGGGCGTCACCGTTTTTTCGACGTAGTTAATTGTAATTGACACCGCGTTGAGCAAACGAACCTCCCATTGAAAATCCTCAGCAGCGCGAAGTTTCTGAGGCCATCTTGGTTTTTTAACGTTAAATAAAAAGTGCGTTTGCGTTTAAGTAAATGCAGAGTCAGTCACTGAGAAATTTTATATCCCAACTTTATTTTGCACGGAGTCGCGAAAGATGTCGATTGATATTAGGGCCGAAGAAGCACTGGAAACACAGCAAAACTCCAACACCGGCAAAAACGCTAAAGCGCTACGCGTATCGGCCAGTGAAAAACGTTTGATCAATGCGACTCAGGTCGATGTCAACCAACTGATGCCGCTGAAGTACAAATGGGCTTGGGAACACTACGACAACGGTTGCGCCAACCACTGGATGCCTACCGAAGTCGCGATGAACAAGGACATAGAAACATGGAAGTCTGATGTTCTAACCAAAGACGAACGCCGGGTAATCATGCGGAACTTGGGTTTCTTTTCTACGGCCGAAAGTTTAGTGGGAAACAACCTCGTGTTGGCGATATTCAAGCACATCACCAACGCCGAATGCCGCCAGTATTTGCTACGCCAAGCATTCGAAGAAGCGGTACACTCGCACACATTTTTATACGTCGTTGAGAGCCTAGGTTTGGACGAAGGCGAAGTCTTCAACATGTACAACGAAGTTCCAGCGATCGCCCGCAAAGACGCGTTCGAAATGGAACTAACGCGTGAGGTGTTAGACCCCGAATTCACAACGGAAACCTTCGAAGGGGCTCAAGCGCTGCTGAAGAATTTAATCGGTTTCTACCTGATCATGGAAGGCATCTTCTTCTACACAGGGTTTGTCATGATTCTCTCCTTCCATCGACGAAACTTGATGAAGGGAATTGGCGAACAGTTCCAGTACATCTTGCGAGATGAATCAATTCACCTCAATTTCGGCATCGATTTGATCAATGGAATCAAAGCTGAAAACCCTCACCTGTGGACAGAAGAATTCCAACAGGCAATGGTGGACCGCGTTCGCGAATCGGTTGAATTGGAAATCGCCTATGCAGAAGATTGCTTGCCCAACGGAGTCTTGGGGCTCAATGCTGATCTTTTCCGCGACTATGTTCAGCATGTTGCTGATCGTCGCCTGGAGCGCATTGGTCTGCCGGTTCAGTACAACAGTAACAATCCGTTCCCCTGGATGAGCGAAACGATGGACCTCGCGAAAGAGAAGAACTTCTTCGAAACACGCGTCACTGAGTACCAAACAGGCGGCAAACTGGACTGGGATTAAGCGATCTGGTGATTCAGCACTTAGGTGATTTTGCCCCTAAGTGGAACTGAGAAAATTAAAACCGTGTGAAGCATTCGTCTTCACACGGTTTTTTTATGTCGCCATCGTATCACCGCAGCCATCGGCGGCGCCCCAAAACGCTTGGGAAGTCCCATCATCTACAGCGGGTCCGCAGCGAAAACCTAAAAAATCGAGTAAGAGTCTCACTCTATTACGGCTCTAACTGTTGGTCCGACAACCAAGACCGCCAGTTTCGAGACACGTACCGTTTTCGCGTAAACCGAGTTGAAAAATACGGCAAAACAGCAATTGTTTTTTTGCTTTTACACCGAAAATTCTAGCATTTCGCAGAATACCAGCCTCGTCTTTAGTGCCGTTTAAAAAACGCAAACCGGCGATGTAGATTGAAGCTGCTTAATTGCCAATTCCCGTTTAAAATACATCCAATGAATCGCAACCAATCCCCCCACTCAGTCGCCACACGACGTTCGACCGATTCAGCCGATCTTCGGTTTCAGAAGATTCTCAAACAACTTGAATCGTGCGAGGGTTTAGTCTCAACTGAATTCGAAAGCTACCAAAATGCAAGTTGCGGCACCGACGCGAGCCCTCGGACGGACTACCTTCTGTCGGTCGTGATTCCCGTTTATAACGAAGAACCGACTATCGCCCGAGTCATCAGTCGCGTTGCCGCGTTGCCATTGAACCTCGAAATCGTCGTTGTCGATGATTGCAGTACCGACCGAACGCGCGACATCCTTAACCGGTTGTCAGGAATAGAATCGGTCAACGTGATCTTTAAAGACGCCAACGCGGGAAAGGGGGCCGCAATCCGCACTGGATTTCAAGTCGCACAAGGTGACTATTTGGTCATCCAAGACGCCGACCTTGAGTACGACCCGCGCGATATTCCTGAATTGATCCAGCCACTTCTGCGCGAAGAAGCGGACATCGTTTATGGATCGCGTTTCATTGGCGAAGAAGTCCAAGACGAATCGTGGATCCATCGGCTTGGCAACGCGATTCTCACCGGCGCGTCGAATCTATTCAGCGGCCTGAAGTTGACGGACATGGAAACATGCTACAAAGCATTTCGAAGTGAAGTCATCCAAAGTATCGACATCGCCCAAGATCGCTTTGGCATCGAACCAGAAATCACAGCGAAACTTGCACGACG
>CALDYR010000001.1 GCA_937944405.1 uncultured Pirellulaceae bacterium | reverse complement strand
CTGACCTTTCCTTTCCTGAGATTGATCCTCCATCAAACAGGCAAAACGCTGAATCCGAATCTAGTGACGATCAACAGGTCGAAAAACCAGCCGTCACAATTCCTGATGAAGGTCCAGATGACCCAACTCCGTCTGAAGAAGCTAGAAGCAAAAAGACGACAAAACAGATCGGAGAGTCTGCTTCCGAAGAAGAAACCCAACCCAAAGCTGCGGTCGGTGAAACCGAAGACGTGGCCGACGATACAGCTGCTTCATCAGGCGATGATGCCAGCGATTCGAATGACGGTGACGGGGATACCGGCGAGTAATCAAATGTGTCGTCCATTGCACCAACGATATGGGGATGAGGCTTTTAGAGGCGAAGGTGGGATTCACATGAAATCAAAATGCTACCGGTCGTGGTCGTATAGATTTCGGTGTTTAAAACGTCGGCTGGTTTGATAATCGTTTTTTCGATATGATAGAGCCATGGAGGAAAGCAGCAGCCCTCAGTCAGGCCAACCGATACCCGGCCATTGTCCGAACATTGCGATTCTTTTCGAGTCTTAGCTACCGCTGCGTAGCTTTCAAAATCGTTCGCCCCACCGGCAACGAACGTCTGAAATGACGCCTATTATAGGACTCTTAGTTTCCATCGTTCGATGGAAAATCTTCCCTACCCAAGACCATTAAGGATTTCCCATGAAGGAAATGCTCGAAGAGAAATTGGCAAAATTCAACGACCTTGAGAAACAGATGTCGGACCCGGAGGTCCAAGGAAATTCCCAAAGGATGGCCAATGTGGCTCGTCAGCATGGATCGCTGGCGAAAGTGGCCGGAAAATACAATCGCTTCAAGGAATTGATCAGCGAACTTGATGAACTCAACGAGATGGCGGAAAGCAGCGACCCTGACGAACGTGAAATGGCCGAAGCCGAAATTGAAACGCTAACTGCGGAACGCGAAGAAATTTGGACTCAGCTTTTAGACATGACCATCGGCGGCGAAGACGCGAATCGGACGCGTTGCGTGATGGAAATTCGCGCGGGTACCGGTGGTGACGAAGCGGCGCTATTCGTCGGGAATTTGCTTGAGATGTATAGCAAACATTTCGAAAGCAAAAAATGGAAGACTGAGGTGATGGAATCAAGCCCCAACGAAATTGGTGGATTCAAGGAAATCACACTCGGCATCGAAGGAGAAGGGGTTTATCGTGAACTTCAGTATGAAAGTGGAGGGCATCGGGTGCAACGTGTCCCCGAAACCGAAACGAAAGGCCGCGTTCACACTTCGGCCGCGACCGTTGCCGTTCTGCCGGAACCGGAGGATGTAGAAGTTGACCTTAAGCCCGACGATTACCGCCGCGACAATTATCGAGCCAGCGGCCCCGGTGGGCAGAAGGTCAACAAAACAGATTCTGCCGTGCGTTTGACCCACCATGAAACGGGAATCGTCGTCGCGATCCAAGACGAAAAAAGCCAACACAAAAATTTAGCAAAAGCGATTCGTATTCTTAAATCGCGCATCTACGACTTCAAACAACGCGAAATCGATAAAGAGCGGGCTGACGAAAGGAAAACGTTGGTCGGTTCTGGCGACCGCAGTCAACGGATTCGCACCTACAATTTTCCAGACAATCGCGTGACCGATCATCGCATCGGTCTGACGATTTATAAACTCGACCAGATCATAGCGGGGAACGTCAGTTTATTGACCGACGAATTGATTGATCATGACCGCCAAACGTTACGAAGTTCAATGGGTGCGGGTTAAACATCCGTGGGCCCGCGGTTAGGACGTCGCTTTCGCCTTGGGTGATTTCTGTTCCGGGTATTTCACCCGAGCATGATAAACAGCATTGAGCGACTTAATAAGGCTTAATTGGATCGCGTGAAGTTGCTGCACTGTGATCGGGCATTCGTCAAATTGCCCGTCCTCAAATTTCTTTTTGGCAATCTCCGTTACTAAGTTCTCTAACCGTGCCGGCGTCGGTTCTCGTAACGCGCGGCTGGCGCTTTCGACGGTATCGGCCAACATCATCACCGCTGCTTCGGCAGTTTGCGGTTTCGGCCCAGGATAACGATAGTCGGCTTGATCAATTTGAGCCCCTTCGTTCTCCTCTTCTTTGATCTGTGTCGCCCGACGATAAAAATACTCGACTAGGGTCGTCCCGTGATGCTGTTCGATTAAGTCAATGATCCGTTGAGGAAGGTTATACTTCCGAGCGATTTCGGCACCGTCTTTCACATGGGCGATAATCACCAGGGTGCTCATCGTGGGAACAAGGTCATCATGCTTGTTCGTTCCGCCGGCTTGATTTTCGATGAAGTAATCGGGTTTTCGCAACTTTCCGACGTCGTGAAAATAGGCGCCGACTCGACAGAGAAGTCCATTGGCACCAATTGAATCGGCAGCCGCTTCACTGATCGATGCGACGTTGATGCTGTGATTGTAGGTCCCTGGAGCGCGTTGGACGAGTTCCTTGAGCAAGGGGTGATTCGCGTCGCTCAATTCCAACAGGCTGATGTCGGTTTGGATGTCAAACCAGCGTTCAAGGTATGGCAACAAGGCAGAAATTAAAAGTCCCGCAAGGAACGTTCCGCCCGCAAACCACACCGAATCGATCAGCAACGGTAACCCCAAAGGTTGGCCCAGCAAATACATTACTCCGACAGCGGTCGGGAATACGAAGGCGGCGGAGATCAGCCCGATGTTGACTAATTTCGTGCGACTTCGAATCTGTCGACACATGATCGCCGACGAGGTTGCTGCGGTGGTAAGGATTACGAATTCTCCCAATCCGAAACCGTGAGCCACGGTAAAGGCTAATGCCACCAACATGGAAATCATCATCGCCAGTTCAATATGATAGGCGATCGCAATGGTAACCGCGAAGATAACGATCGGCACCACTTCGGCTCGCCATTCGACTTTCATTGAAACCACCCAGGCGGTGACCAGCGTCACCAGCATCAATCCTAATAACAACGCAAAGTGTCTAATGTCGGTTAGCAAATAGATATCGCGATAGTAGAGATACTGGCACAACATCGAAAAAACGGCGGCAAATAAACCAAAAAAGCAAGCAGAGCGAATCGTACGGTCGTACCATTTTCCTGATTTCACTAGCGCTTCATGCTCCGCGCGTAAGAATTCAACATCCGCTTCGCTCAAAGGAACACCGGCACGAATTCCTTGCCGGTCGAGTTCACGGCCGTTGAATTGTTCCATCAAATCGCCAGGTTCGTAGATGCGTTTTGCAATTTCAACATCTTTGGCGGCTTGGTTGGCGGCTTTTTTCGACGCGGCGTCATCGCGTGTCAAAGTCGTTTCCAAACGTGGTTTAATCCAATTATAAAGGCGGTCGGCAACGAAATCACCATTTTCAATGACCGCAGATTCCTTGAGAATTTCTTCGATCAATCGCTGATGCAGCACTTCACCGGCTTCCGCGATACGGACTTGAGAAACCAAAGCACGTCGTTTTACCAGCGGGTCTCCTTTAGGGTAAACCTGAATTTCGGTCATGCTTCCTTGACCGATTTCGTGTGTCAAATTCACCAACAAGCCGTGTTTATCAACTTCGATGAATGCGGCGGCGACCGCTTTTTTAAGGGCGGCAAGTTTTTCGTCTTTTTCCAGTGACAGGCGAAACCTTTCGAAGGCCTCTCTTTCGCTCTTTTGTTGTTCAGGATCGACCGCTTCGCCGCTAACGAACTTGCCCCACGCTCCTTTCTTCTTAATCTCTTCCAACGATTTCTGTTTAATTTCAAACACGCTGTCGATCAATGCGAGCCGCAATTGTTCTAAGGGCTGGGGATCGTTAACGTAAAAATTCAACGTATTTTGCCGAGCCCGTCGCGCGTTGGCTTCGGTGGTTTCGTAATCGTTGTACTCAAATTCGACACGCGCGTAGATGTCTCGATCGGGGGCCTCGCGTACGCGATAAGAAAACGGGGGCGCCCAACCGAACATGACCACCCAGAGGATGCCAGTGATCAATGCGCACAACCCGATGCGATTCCAAACGTTTGCATCAGATAAGAAATCTCTCACCTGCTCAAAAGGCGCTCGCCGGACCGGCATCATCCAGCGGTTTGTGTTTTTTGTCGAATTAGACATAAGAGGTACCGGCGGCTAAGATTCCGCAGCACAAGGTTCCTTTGATTTTCGGTTGTTCCGTGACGTTGGTAGAATGATTAGCAGCCCGGGCATCGGGCGTTTATTCTACTACTTTTCAGCCTTTTTTCCTGCCCCACCTTCAGTAGGGTTTTCGTCGTTGCGGTCGTACGCGTTGACGATATCGGTTACCAGTCGGTGTCGCACAATATCATCCGCGGTCAGTTTTGCCAGTGCGATCCCCGAAATTCCAGTTAAACGATCCAGCGCGTCGACCAAACCACTGGGCGTGCGGTGCGGCAAATCAACTTGGGTGGCGTCGCCGGAGACAACAATTTTGGAATCATGCCCCATCCGTGTAAGGAACATTTTCATCTGCGACACCGTCGTATTCTGAGCCTCGTCGAGAATAATAAACGATTCGTTCAGCGTACGGCCTCGCATGTATGCCAGTGGGCATACTTCGATGACGTCGCGTTCGATCAATTGCCGGGCCTGTTCGTAACCGATCATATCGTGGATCGCGTCCAATAACGGGACAAGGTACGGATTGATCTTTGCTTGTAAATCACCTGGCAAAAATCCGAGACTTTCACCGGCTTCGACCGCAGGGCGGACCAATACGATCTTACGCACGTGTTGATTTTTGAGGGCTTCGACGGCCATCGCGACGGCTAAATAGGTTTTGCCTGACCCTGCAGGGCCGACCGCGAAAACCAAGTCGTTACCGCGAATTGCTTCGACATAGCGCCCTTGTCCGGCTGTCCGTGGGCGAATCTCTTTGCCGGCCTGAAAGGTTTCTATTGACGCATGCTTTTTCGCCGGCGCTGATCTGCCGCTGACCCGGGCGAGGGTTTCATTGAACAGGTCGGGGGTGAGGTTCCCGCGTCGGCGCACGATCTCAGTCAGTTGTTCGATGGCGTCGGTGGCTTGGGAAACGGCGGATTCGTCCTCGCCAGAAACACGGATCTTGCCATTACGGTGCGTGATGTTAACGTTAAATTCGGTACGCAAACGACGAAGATGCTGGTCCTTGGCTCCGAACAGAGGCAATATGATTTGCTGTTCGATGGAAGAGATAGTTGATTCAGTCATGAAATGTTGCGATGACATCTACATCGCCCCCAATGATCGAAATAGTAGGAGCTTGTTTATATTATTATAGCTGTTGGATAACGGACAGCGGATCGGGAAACGGGTTCACATGTGTTGCTGGTTGCGAGAAAACTGATTTTGAGGGCTGAGTTGATTGATAAAGCGATTATACAGAACGGAAAATGCCAGCCGAAGAGACGGCTGGTTTTGAGAATTAACCTTCAGTTGGCTTGAAAATGAAGCGATCTTTACCACAATGCGCAGCCCTGCAAATGCGAACGTTTGAGATTGCCCCATGAAACAAATAACCGTGCCATTTTTGGTGTTGCTGGCCAAAGCGCTCAGCGGTGCGACGGTGCGCTGGGTCGACTGCCAACCTGACACTTGTCAGCGTGTCTATTTTGCCAATCACACCAGTCATCTGGACGCGCTGGTGTTGTGGGCGTCGTTGCCCAAACCGATCCGTGCTCTGACCCGTCCGGTTGCCGCAGCGGACTATTGGCGGGGCGGACCGGTGCGGAGGTATATGGCTCGCGCCTTCAACGCGTTGCTGATTGATCGCAAGAAAATTAAAGTTCACAACAGTCCCATCGACATGATGTTAAGAGAAATTGGCGACCGAGAGTCGCTGATCGTGTTTCCCGAGGGAGGCCGAAACCACACCGATGAAATGAAACCGTTCAAAAGCGGATTATTTTATCTGGCAAAGAAACGCCCAGATTTAGAGCTGGTGCCTGTTTACATCGATAATCTTAACCGTGTGATGCCAAAAGGTGAGTTTTTCCCGGTTCCGCTGTTGAGTTGTATATCCATCGGGGCACCGATGTGGCTAGAATCTGGCGAAAACAAAAATGAGTTTCTAAAACGCGCCCAATCAGCCGTTTTGAAAATGAAAGACCATTAGGCATCGCCTTGCAGCATTTAATCGCCACAATTCAAGAAAATGTCGCCACAGAATCCACCGTCACGCAACCTGCGCTGTTGGATTTTTGGACTACGGTGATGATGTTAAGTGTCTTGGTTGGATTAACCATCCTGTTGACCATTGGTCAGTTTCTCAAACGCCAACCGGAATCGAATTTCGATCCCGCGATCATTCGCAATTTTAACAAACGTGTGATCACGTGGCTTACGATTTGCGTACTGTTAGTGATGAGCCTACTGTTTAACAAAACGGTTACGGTGGTGCTTTTTGGACTAATTTCTTTGTGGGCGCTGCGCGAGTTCATTACCATGACTCCGACCCGGCGGGGGGATCATGGGACTTTATTTTGGTTGATCGTGGGTTTCACACCGTTTCAATATGTGATGGTGGCGATGAATTATTACGATCTTTATACCATCGTGATTCCGGTTTACGCTTCGTTGTTCATTCCGGCACGAATCGCTTTCACTGGCGACCACAAACGATTCCTCGAACGGTCGGCCAAGATTCAATTTGGCCTGTTGATTTGCGTGTACGCCCTCAGCCACACCCCGGCGTTGCTCTATCTTGATTTGGTTTACTGGGACAGCGCTGCACAATCCCATCTGCCTTGGACAGGCAAAACCGCCGGTCTGCTGTTTTACTTTATCGTCGTGGTGCAGGTCAGCGACATGCTCCATTTTGTGTGGGATCGTTTAGCCGGCAAACACGTCATCGCTCCGGCTATCAATTCGACCAAAACATGGGAAGGGGTGATCGGAGCCGCCTGCTGCACGACGCTGTTTGGCATGGTGATTCAGTTCGCCACGCCGTTCACATGGTACGGCGCCGGTTTTATGGCGCTGATCATCAGCGTGATGGCTTCTTCCGGCAGCATGACGATGTCTGCGATCAAAAGAGACAGAGGGGTAAAAGATTATGGCACCCTCGTGCAAGGGCACGCTGGCGTGTTAGACCGAATTGACTCGGTCTGCTTCGCCGCTCCGATCTTTTTCCACGCGACTCGGTTTTTCCTCAACGCTAATTAACCTGTAAAAAAAGACAATCGCGGCTATGGCCAACCTTAAACAAACGATGGATGCGTACGGTATTGAATTGCCAGAAGACCAACGTACGCAAGTCAAACACTATTGTCAGGTATTGTGGGAACTGAATAAGCAAATCAATCTGACCCGGCACACCACCTACGACAAATTTGTTTCGCGCGATCTTTTTGACGCGGTGCAATTGTCGAAGCTTATTCCCGAAGGCAAAGAGGTGCTTGATGTGGGCTCCGGTGGCGGCGTACCCGGCGTTTTGTTGGCCATTATCCGCCCCGATCTACAGGTCACGCTGGCCGAATCGGTCGGTAAAAAAGCATCCGCCCTCGGTCAGATGACCGAAGGCATCGAACTTGAAGTTGAAGTCTACCAGTGCCGCGCCGAAGATCTGTTGGTTGACTTTCGGTTCGATTACACCACTGCCCGCGCTGTGGGCCCGCTGGTGAAGTTGGGGACGTGGTTTGAAGAGGTTTGGTTGTCGGTTGGAAAACTTCTGGCGTTGAAAGGCCCCAACTGGCCTGAAGAAAAGCGCGTCGCTGACGAAGCGAAAGTGTTGGACAAGGTGGATCTGGAAGTGGTCGCGCAATACTTGACCCCGGGTACCGAATGGAAATCGTATATTTTGCAATTGCAAACCAAGCGATAGCAGCGGGTTGGCTGAAAATACTGGCAGTTAATTTCGGAAGTAATCTGCAGTTTCGCTCTGGAAGTTCCGAAAAATAAGCTAAACTACGTCTACAGATTACTCCAGCAAACATAAACGGCTGAGGGACCAATTTTAGGGTAAACCGAAGTCAATAGTGGCTTGTGCTTAGCACGTCCGATTTTCGTTTTTCTCCCAGCGACTCCCATCGCTGCCAATTCGCTGGAGATGATCTTGTTTGCCGTTTCGCTCACGCGAAGCGGTTTTTTTTTGTGCCGTTATTTGCGATGAGGAATTATTTGCGATGAGGAATTTACTTTTCGGCCAAGCGTCGAAAGTACTCCTCAATTACCGCCCGATAATGGGGAGGCATGTCTTTGGACATTTCCGCCATCGCGGCAGCACGTTGGGCAGGCGGAAGATCGCCCCAATCCCCTCCGTCCTGCTGACGCTTATTTTGCGCATCGCCCGACGCATCACCACCGGCAACTTGGGATGCCTTAATTGGCCCCTTCGGCTTTTTGTGTGAATTTGACCGCGATTGTGCTCGTCGTATCTGTTGTTGCTGTTCAAGACTGTCGATCAGTTTGTCCAATTTTTCGATTACCTGCTGCTCTTCTTCGATCACGCGCGTTCCGGTTCGGTTGAGTCCCGTTCTGCGACCAACGTCGCTCATTAACCGAGAAATCTCGTCCAAGGAGTCGGTCTCCAAGGGTTCGATGTCGGAGATCATTAGCCTACCGACCACAGCGTAACGGCGCGGAATAACGTCTTCGTTTTCCAATAATTTCTTCGACGTGGAAAGGCATTCGTCTTTTAGAAGCAGTTGGTGCTGCATCAATCCGCGATAGTACAGCAAGGTGGCGGGATCTAATACCGATTCAACGGACACCTGAGCAAGTTGCTCCAGCGATTCATCGAAGAAATGGTTTTGGGCCAGCCAGCGCCCGAAAAACAAACGCACATGATTTCTCACGAACTCGTTTTCGACTACGCTTTCGACGTCGTATTGAAAGTCTTCGATTTTCACCCCACTGGACGCCCGTTCGCGCTCTTCCAACTGGCGGATGAAGTTTTCAACGTCCGGTCGAACCATGGAAATAGCACCCACGATCACGTCCAATCTCTGGGAAAGAGTGACTTCTTGAAGCGATGCCCTAAGGAAGTCTACCGACGCAACCTGCGCGGGCAACAGATCCCGTTTTTCAGTCAACCAACTACCGAACCCTTGGACAACCCTTTCAATCTCCGGGGCTTCCCATGACGCTGGTTTTCTCAATTCGGCGTCGTCGGCATACGCATTTTTAAATAAAACGCAAAAACAAATACCTACTAATACATAAAACCCAGTGGCACGAAAAGAACGCGCGGTGTGGTTTCCAATTGAGAATAAAGTGAAATTCGACAAACCAGCTCCCTTACTTATTTTCTTCGCTCACGATGTCTTGGGCGATACCGGTGAGCTTTCTTTGTTTCTCTGCCAGACGGCTTAATCCCTCGATTAGATCAGGCGTGTTGGCCGTCGCGACCGGAGCAGCAGGATTTTCTAACGTTTTCGCGTAACGTTGATGACGTTGGTGGATACGGTCCTGCAACCCACGTAACATTTTTAGTTCAGAAATTTTTCCGACAAGGGCGTTACCTCCGGCATTTGCCTGTCCCCCGCCTCCTGGAGGGGGGCCATCGGACTTCTTTTTCTCGTTATCCTTTTGAGCTTTGGATAAAGCTTCGGTAACGTAGTTTAGCGTATCGATAACATCCTTTTGCAGTTCCAGCGTAAATTCTCCGACTTTTGCGGCCGAAAGTCGCGCCGCAATCTGCAACATGTCGAAATGCAATTCCTCAACCGTTGCCGGAAAAGCCACCGAAGATCCGTCCTCACGCAACAGCAGTAGAGCGCGCGAAGCTTCGGTCGCGATCGAGTTTTGCTCTGTCGCCAGTTTCCCTGTTTGGATGTCAAAGTCTGTAGCGCGCTGATCGGCGGCGGTCTGATTGAGTTCTTCCGTTGTTTCCTTGACTTCTATCTCACGTTGCAGCATCTTGCGAAACCGACCTTTTAGCTTCGCTAAGGTGCGTTCGACCTCTTCTTCGCGCAGTTGCCGAAGCGTTTCTTCCAACTGTTTTTTGGCCTCCACAATTTCCTTCTCCGCGGCCCGCATCTGTTCCACCGCGTCGTCACGTTTGTCTTGCTGAAGGGATTGCTGAGCGTCTCGCATGCGGTCTTCGGCGTTAGCGATACGCTTTCGGATCGGATTGACTTCGGGTTCCGGTTGCGCGTCTGGAGAGTCAAGATCCTCATTGGCGGATTCACCCTCAGTTGATTCACCCTCAGTTGATTCGCCTGAAGGTTTTCGTTGGCCGGTTTCTTGAGAGTCAGAATCTTCTTCAGCACCCTCTCCTTGCGTGGCGTCTGAATCATTTTTATCATCCGCCCCTTCTCCTTCCACCTCCGCACCCGCGCCCTCCTGATCTCCTGCTTCTTCCGTTGCGTCTCCTTCTTCTGACTTCGATGCGTAAATCAATTCGGGATCCGCTTGTTCCTCGTTCTTTTGGATCGAATCGGCCAAACGTTGGGCTCGATCAGCCGCTTCGGACTCCGATTTCGCGATTCTCTGTTCGTCTCCACCGCCTTCGGTTTGTCCACGCAGTCCTTTCTGGATTCGCAGTAGCCGTTCGACTTCTTTGAGATATTCCTGATACCGTTCGAGTTCGTCAGCAATCCGTTTGCCTCGGTCTTCACTCTGCAATAGGGCCAGCAAATCAGTCAAATCGGTCAGCAATTGCGATTGCTCGGCCTCAGCTTGCTTGAGCTTCGCTTCAGCCAGTAAACCGGTTGCCTGTTGCAATCGATCGATCGTGGACGCCTGCTGCGAACGTTGATACGCCTTCTCCAAAAGTTTGGAGCGCGTTGGGTTTTTGTCTTTCTCGTACTGGTAGAGGGTGAAAAGCTTCTCCTCCAGCAGTTCGTACTGCTTCAACAGCTTTTCTTGCCGCCGTTGGATCTCGGGACGTTCTACCGGTTGCGATTTGCCAGCCCCAGCGGCGGAGTTCTGCCAACCGCAACACGGCACGCCCCATGTCGACACAGCAACAAACGCCGACCCCATCATGATACCGGACAAAAGTGGACGTTTTCTAATTGGCGATGACGGTCGAGACATATCGAAAAGAGCCGACGAACATAGAATGCGAGTTCGGCGATAAAAAGTAAGCTTATTTAAAAAATACCTAACCAATCGTTTTACCTTCGAACAGAAGGAAGACGGAATAGAAAAACCATTCCACACCTATCCTTCGGATACGATTTTACACGTGCTATGATACCCTCTCCGGGGGCTTGATCCCATGCGAATTATCCCCCAAATGCTGTTGCCCATCATTTATCCGCGATTTGTTAGCGAATTTCTATGTCAAAAGATGCTTTCAAAAAACTCCAGCAACAATTAGTAACCGCCTCGGACAACCAATGGTACGCCACGACGGTAAAACTGGCCGATGAATACCTGGCGGAACACCCAGATTCGATCAAAGCGTTGCTGGACAAAGGCCACGCGTTGACCAAGATGGCTCGATACGAAGAAGCCCTGCCAGTGTTTGAATCGGCCATCGAAAAATTAGGCGACCAAAGCCCGGACGCGATCTACGGAGAAATTGGTAACCTATATCGCGACCAAGGCAACTTTGCAAAAGCGATTGAGTACTATCAGCGACAGATTGACGCCGATCCAGAGGATGTCACCGGTCGAATCTTTTTGGGCACGCTGCAGTACCAACAGGGCGCCTTTGAGGCCGCCCAAGAAACACTCCGCCTCGGACTCACCTCTGCGGTGGGCTGTGTTGAAGAACTACGATACGCTCTGGGATGTGTGCTGAGGAGCATGGGGAAATTCGAAGAGGCAAAAGCGGAATTTGAATTCGTTTTGAGAATCGCCCCGGGCGACGCACTAGCGAAAAACGCGCTGAAGGACTTGCAAGGAGTTTAAACCAGCCCGATTTGGATTATTCTAGCGAAGCGATCGCCGATTATAAGCGCGCAACGAAAAAGCCCCGTCAAATTTATGACGGGGCTTTTGATGCTTTCTCTTTCACAGCATTTTCAACGATTACTTGTCGTTGAAGTCCAACTGCCACCAACCGTCGTCCCACTCCAAAGTCACCTTACGCCAGCCAAGGGGAACCTGAGGGTAGGGGTAAAACGGACCGATGTACGGCCAAGCAGAAGCCGAATGCTGGCGCGGGTAACTCAACGCACCGTAGTTCGGAGCAGCGGCGTAGCTAGGCCAAGCGTACCCCGGCAAGTCGGCAGGGCCTGAAGGAACGCCGGCGCTTGGCCCACGACCGTAGGCCGCGGGAGCCGGTGGTGCTGATTCGTAGCTTTCGCCATAAGCCTGCGGTGCACATGTATCGCCACAACTTGCAAACGGCATCGGTTCGCCGTAGCTTGCAGCACCACCGTATGTTTCAACGGGGTACTGGACCGCCTCTTGAGCCGCCGGGCGCGCGTAAGCCACCGGTGCCGCTTCAACCTGCCGAGAACGCTCGGAGCTTGCATCAGCGAAAGGCTTAATCGGAGTTTGAACCGGCAGCGTTTGCTCACCGGGCTGTTGGTACGCCGTTGTCTGGTAAGGTGAGGCAGGTTCAGATGCGCGGACTTCAATATCGTTGACGACTTGGACAACGCCCAAGTGACCGGCCTTCTGAGCCGTTTTGAGAATGGTCATTTGATGTTCACGGTTTGAAACGTACCCCTCAAACCAGACCGTTCCACGATCGACACGCATGTCAACGTTGAAGCCTTTAAGATTGCCCAATTGTTGTTGCTCCTGCAACTGGCTTTTAACATACTCCGCGATTTGCGTGTCATCTGCCATGCCCACAGACGGCATGAGCGATGTAACCGCAACTGCGAAAGACAGCACTAAACGTCGCATCGGATCCCTCCTGATTCGTGAACGCATCGCAAACAAACGACCTGTGACAATACTCATTGTGGGTCGAAAAATAGTCGGCTGAACGTCGTAGAAAATAGTTCTAATTGATGAATTAACTTTTGTGCAAATCGCGAAAAAAGCTTCTCTTAAAAAAAAACAGCTTCCTGGGTCGCGGCAACACCACGGCTTCTTCACCGAACCGGAGAGAGAAATCAATTTTTAGCCTCTGTCGTAATCAGCCATCCATGGCCGAACGATACCTTTCCGGAACAGCCGACTCTATAGAAGCAGACTATCGTTTCAAAACGGCTAAAATTGATCGTGCGAGATTCCCCCCTCGCGGATTCAATGTTGAACCCGTTACTGTTTTCGGCAGCATCCCTCCTCAGCAGACACAATTTTTCGGATAATGCCGATCTTCTGGGAAAATCTACGGCGCCGCCGAGCGAATGTCGCCACCAATGCTAGCGTGAATGGCAGGCTGTTACGGTTAGGTAGAATTTCCGCGGCTCTTCGGCAGTTCAATCACAAACCGGCCTCAATCCGCCACCACAAAAGCACCTGAATCGCCATTCTGAACCGACATCAAAATAGTCGGCCCGGCAACGTCTTCCGCAAACACTGCCCATCGGTGGTCTCTTGTGCCGGACGGGTCACGACTTCATATCACGACAACCGTTCTAAAACCGAACGCTCATAACGCGCGATATTTCCGAAACAACGAATTGCACTACAAACCCGTGGCCAAAGGACGTCAAGTCGAAGCATCAAGTGAGAGAGGGGATCGAACATCAAATCGAAGCGGGAGGCAGGATCTTGAGGGCGCGTAAGGTTCACACATCAAGTAACCAAAGCAAGAGGCGGTCGAGCGATCCAATTGCGAAAGACTTGCGATCCACTTGCTACCGTCGAGACAGTCCTAACAATGCGTAACATCATTAAGCAAACTTACAGAAGCCCCACCGGTTGCCGCCCGAACGTGGCTTGAAGATCACAAAAAAAGCGTGCTCCAGAGTCTCGTTGTAACTCGCCGAAGCACGCTTTAACCAGTCAACTTCCGAAGAATTCTTTATCGGCCTAACTTTTCAGCTTCTTGTATTTAAACCGGCGAGGCTCATCTTCTTTGAGCCCCAATCGCTCGCGGCGCTGCTGTTCATAGGTCTGGTAGTTTCCTTCGCACCAATGTACGTAGCCATCGCCTTCAAACGAAAGAATATGGGTTGCCAATCGATCAAGAAACCAGCGATCGTGACTGGTCACAACGACACAACCGGCGTAACTCATGATCGCTTCCTCGAGCGCTCTTAGTGTATCGACGTCCAAATCGTTCGTCGGTTCGTCCAATAGAAGGACGTTGGACCCCTTCCGCAGTAATTTCGCCAAATGGACTCGGTTGCGTTCACCGCCCGATAGCACGCCGACTTTCTTTTCTTGATCGGGGCCGCGAAAGTTGAAACGATTCACGTACGCCCGCGCGTTGATCTTACGTTTACCCAACTCCAGGGTGTCGTGGCCCTCAGAAATTTCTTGGTAGACGCTGTTGTTATTTTCCAGCGAATCGCGCGACTGATCGACGTACCCCAACTGCACCGTCGAACCAACCTTCAGTTCTCCTGAATCCGGTTCGTCTTGTCCGGTGATCATCCGAAACAGGGTCGTTTTTCCAGCACCGTTGGGGCCAATGATGCCCACGATTCCGCCAGGAGGAAGACGGAAATTCATGTCCTCCATCAAAACTTTGTCCCCAAATCCTTTGTTGACACCGTTAGCTTCGATGACCACATCGCCCAGATTTTGCCCAGCTGGAATTTGAATTTCGAGCTCTTCAATCGTTTCGTTATCCTGTTGAGCGAGCATCTGTTCGTAGGAACTGATGCGTGCTTTGGACTTTGATTGTCGCGCCTTGGGCGACATGCGGATCCATTCCAATTCTTTCGCCAACGCTTTTTGACGCTTTTCGGATTGCTTTTCCTCGATCTTCAACCGCGCCTGTTTTTGCTCAAGCCATGACGAGTAGTTGCCTTCAAAAGGGAAGCCTTGTCCGCGATCAAGCTCCAAAATCCAGCCGGCGACGTTGTCTAAGAAATAACGGTCGTGGGTCACCGCCACGATCGTGCCATGATAGTCTTGCAAAGTCCGTTCAAGCCACTGTACTGAATCCGCATCGAGGTGGTTGGTAGGTTCATCCAACAACAACAAGTCGGGTTTCTCGAGCAATAACTTACACAACGCGACTCGCCTGCGTTCGCCACCAGAAAGGGTTGTAACATCGGCGTCTTTGGGGGGAAGGTTCATGATTTCGAATGCGACTTCGATCTCGTGATCCAGATTCCAAGTATTAGACGCTTCGATTTCATTCTGCACGCGCTCCATCTCGTCGTAGACCTTTTGCATCGCCGCTTCGTCGAGGTCTTCGCCGCACCGGGCGGAAAGCTCGTTGTACTTCGTTAATAAATCACGGCGTCCGGCGACGGAGTCCTGAACGTTGTCCCAAACGTTCTTCTCAGGATCAAGCTTAGGTTCTTGGGGGAGGTATCCGACGGTGAACCCGTTTGTCAGTTTCGCTTCGCCGTCGAAATCGGTGTCGATGCCCGCCATGATCTTTAACAGCGTACTTTTTCCTGCACCGTTGCGGCCCAGTACGCCGATCTTTGCACCCGGAAAAAAGGACAGCCAGATATTCTCGAGCACAGGTTTTTGACCGTGTTTCTTGGTCATGTTGCTCATTTGATAGATGTACTGTTTGCTCATCGTGTCTTTTGTGCCGTAGAGGGTTTGGTTGTTACTTTAAATAAAAGAAGATCGCCAATGGCAATCATCCGACTCAGCCTCAGATTCTAAATGGCAAACCAGATTTGATAAACCGGAAATGATGATCAGAAGCATGCCGATTGGCTTCAACCGCGTCTCGCCCTCCACCGTCGCCGACAAAACGCCCCCAACCACCGCGGGTAAGAGATAGGCCTGCTTCTCACAACCGGAAATAACAGGTTCTCCGAATGTCAACTTGCTTCCTTCTTTTTTTACCTGTTTTCCTTTGCGACCAAGCCAATAAAACGCTGATGTGCCGCTTTCAGAAAAATCACAAAACAGGGCAGAAAATAACCTATAGTCCCATTACCTCTTCCGTTCATTTCAACAAATTGTTCTATGGGGTGACTGGCGATGATGTCTCATGCAACGAGGTTCTGGGGCATTTTTGTTAGCGTCTTTACTATGTCATCAACCTGTCCAGTCGCCCAGACGCAACTCGCATTAACGATCGATGCCGTTAACAAAACTTTCGCACCTTGGGGCTCTAATGTCGGCCCCGGTCAACTACGTTCCGGCGGTTGGAGCGGTCGGCTTGACGGGGGCAGCCCAACGTCAGCGGTGTTTTTTTGATTCAGATTTTACATCCTTTTTTTCGCCGTTTGCATCCACCGAAGATGTCATGACAAACCGTGGAAACCGCGCGGCTTGCTCCGCGGTCACATCAGCATTTTTTATCTCAGGACTTCAAATGGATTCAACAGGCTCACAAGCGATCGCCGCAAATAGGGCGAAATCCAGTTCGGCGGCGGTGTCGATTGCCGAAACTCTACCTCTGTCATTGGCCCGTAGGAGAAAGTTACTGGAAACCAAAAATTGCCGATTGCCACTTTCCTTAACAGCCAATGATTGGTTTTTGAGCCGGTAGGCAGAACTCAGTTTAACGCTTTACAAACACCGCAGTTTATCGGGCCTTTGTGGCACCGGAGCAAATCGCGGTGGAGAATTTTAAAATTAGCCTTGCCAGAAGAACGACAACTCCGTCGCAATGACTTTATCAGCGGCAAATAGCTTGCTGTTGTTTACAGAACGCTGGTAATGCTAAACGCAGAACTCACCAATCGACTCTTCACGCGAAACACCATGAACAATAAAAAAAGACGTGGCCAACATAACCCGTCCGCGCCCTATCAACAACTGGAACCCCGGCGGCTGATGGCGGCCGATGCTGCGGTTTACGAACCCGGTCTGGATCCAACTATCTCGGCGATCGCGACCGCGTTTGTACAGTTTGACCCGCAAGATCCAACCGACTCGTTTGATATTTTGACCGGTTGGCAGAATACCGTCGACGAATTCGTAACCTTGGGATTCGAAGAAATTACTTTCGCCGTCTTTCGCCAAGTCAACAATGGGATTTTATCTGGTGGCCCCGCTAAAGAAACGGTCCAATCGGCAGTTGAGTACGCAAATGCCAACGGACTAGCGGTGAACATCCTACCGCTGTTCGAAACTGAGTTCGGTTGGCGTGGCAATTACGATCCAACCGGAGACGTGCGTGATACGTTCCGCACGAACTACCAGCAATTTATTTCCGACCTCGCTTCGATCCCCGGCATCGACAGATTTAACATTGGTTCGGAACTTAATCGCATGGTTGAAAACCCTGACAATCAAGCGTTTTTTACCGGGCTAATTCAGACCGCGCGCGGCGTCCTTGACGCGGCTGGCAATACCGATACCCGCATCGGTTACGCGGCCAACTTTGACGCTCTCGAAAGCGAGCAGAACCGAATTCTACTTACCCAACCGGGTTTAGATTTCTTCGGCGTGAGCGCCTATAACAGCCTCATTGACGCCACCAGTGCAGACCTAGTGTCGGGGACAGGCGAGATTTCCGAATCGACGTTTCAACGATTGGTTGACAGTTGGAACGGCGAATTAGATCGGATCACGAATTTCGCAGCCTCGATCAATCTGTCGCTGATCATCCAAGAATTTGGCGCCGTGCAGCAAAATTTTGCAACAGTGGCTCCATTTGCCGTTAACCCCGGCGATTTTGTGGACCCGTCGCTGCCCGACCGATTTGCCGAAGACGCGCTCGAACAACGCGCCGCGTACGAGAGCCTGATCACGGCGTTGAATGGTCGTGGAGATCAAATCGAATCGGTTACCTTTTGGACTTGGGAACATCAAGCCAGCCGGGGACGCCGAACTTTCGATGCACTTGGGACCACAGGTGTAATCGAGCGATTTGCGATTTGGCCAACCGATGGCGGAGGCGGTGAATTCTTGGCTCAGTTCGCTTCGACTAGAGCACCGACGTCTCTCCGTACTCCACAATTAGGTACAATCCTTGGCGACCAACTTCAGGTAACCGGAAGTGACTTGGACGATACCATTAGAATCGAACAGACATCGACTTCAATCATTCTCCACGTCAATTCGGTGATTGACGTTTTTCCTTTGAGCGCAATCAATAGCGTGATGGTCGACGCGCTTGCCGGGAACGATATCGTATCGATTACAGGGGACGCCGAGGTTATGGTCACTTTCAACGGCGGAGACGGAGACGATACCTTGATCGGAGGGCAAGGTGATGACGTGTTAAACGGCGGCCTAGGAAACGATCGGCTATTCGCTGGTGACGGGGATGATCAAATCGACGGCGGTGACGGAGATGACGTCCTTGCCGGTGAAGCCGGAGACGATTTATTGATCGGTGGAGCAGGCGTTGATCGATTGGTAGGAGCCGAAGGAAACGATCAGTTGTTTGGAAACGAAGGCAACGACCGTTTGGTCGGCGGTGCCGGGGATGATCAAATCGACGGTGGCGATGGAAATGATCTGATTGCCGGGCAGGATGGGAACGATCTGTTGATTGGCGGAACCGGTGCCGATCGACTGATGGGCGATGGCGGAAACGACCGTCTGTTAGGAAACGATGGTGATGATCGCTTGGTCGGTGGCACTGGTAACGATTTCTTAGAAGGGAATGCTGGTGACGATTGGCTGTTGGCCGTAGCGGGTGAAAACGAACTCTTCGGTGGTGATGGCGACGATCAACTCCTCGGTGGAGCCGGTGCTGACGTCATACACGGTGGCCAAGGCGCGGACCAGCTTTTCGCCGGTGGTGGGGATGACCAACTGCACGGGAACGAGGGAGACGATGTACTATTTGGAAGCGCTGGAAACGATCTCTTGTTTGGTGATGCCGGAAACGACAGATTGTTCGGGGGCGTGGGCGACGACCAGCTATCCGGCGGTCAAGACGATGATTTCTTGGTCGGCCACGCCGGGAATGATCAAATCGTTGGTGGCGATGGTGACGATCAATTGTGGGGGCTTAGCGGTTCCGACCAATTAAACGGAGAAGCCGGCAACGATCAGATCAACGGCGGCGGAGACGACGATCTGCTTGACGGCGGCAGCGGAGATGACCGCATCATCGGTTCCTTCGGCAACGACCGAATTTACGGACGGGAAGGAAACGACGAAATCTTCGCAACGGCAGGAGAAAACACGATTTTTGGAGGTGAAGGTAATGACCTCATCATCGGTGGCGAACAAGCCGACACGATCTTTGGGGAAAATGGCGTCGATCGAATCTTTGGCCGGGGGGGAGACGATGTTCTCGACGCCGGCGATGGAGGCGACGCCGAATCCGGACAAACCGACCTTGTCGCCGGACAAGATGGCGACGACACGATCATCGGCGGAGGTGGAATGAATCTCCTGTTCGGGGGAGCCGGTGACGACCGAATCATCGGGGGGGAAAATGCTGAAAATCGTTTGCACGGCCAGTCCGGCAACGACCAACTGACCGGCGGTAATTTACAAGACTTTATCACCGTTGGATCCGGAGATGATACTGTTGATGCCAGAGGAGGAGACGATTCGGTTGTCGCTGATGGTGGTAACAATCAAATTGACGCGGGCACTGGCAACGACACCGTGCATTTATCAACCAGTCAGGAAAACTACGAAGTCACTCAAAGTGATGTCGATTCCACCAAAACTCTGGCTGAACTCAACGCAGGAAACCTAACGCTTGTTACCGTCACGCAGAATGTTGATGTGTTTAATTTTGCTGGAACGATTGTTCGCACTGGAACCTTATCCAGCCTGCCGGTAGAAACACCCCCCAACGTCGTTCCGGTGGACAATGATTAGACGGAACAATGCCGCGGGGCCTTGTTTCCTAACTCCACAAGGGTAATGGCATTCCGCGCATGACAAACACGTTCAGGATTTTGCATCGGATATCAGGTTCGGTTTTCTGATTTTCCATTTTCCTGTTTTTCAATCGATCACTGAAGACGCCTTTGAGTCGCGGCATAGCGGTTTCAGCGTTGGAGCGGCGATGATAACCAACTTGCTCCTTCCACGAGTTGCGACCGTCGCGGCGAATGTGTCGAACGCTTTGGTCGCGCGGCAATGAATCTGCGTTGCAATTGGCGTGCTGTTTGATCACCGAGCCACGGCGCGGCGGAGTGATCGCCTTGATTTCTTGCTCTTGCTCTGCAACTGCTCGGGCGTGAATTGCTCGGATGCTTCGCTTTCTGATGCTGCCTCAATTTCACGCTGAGCATTGAACGTTCGCATAAACTCTTCGGTCTTCCGGCGCGCTTCGTCATTTGCACTAGAGGTCAGTGAAC